>CAMLDZ010000047.1 GCA_946478985.1 uncultured Solimonas sp. | reverse complement strand
AATCAATGTATTATGTCCGACAAGTGTAATTGTCGGACACATTGAATTATACTGCGGATCCTCGATCCTGCGGATGATCCCTTGCCATGACGAACCCGACTCGGTCCGACGATCACGTCCATGCAGTCGATGCGATGCTGAGTTCGACACCCGAGTACGTCGTCGACCGACTGCGCGCGCTGGCTGACGATCTGAAGATCGCCTATGCGCCCAACACATTGAAGAGCTGGCGTGCCGATTGGCGTGTGTGGTCGGACTTCTGCGTTCGAAATGGCCACGCCGTGCTGCCGGCTTCGCTGCCAGCCTTGCGCGAATTCCTGCTGGAACGCATCCAGGCGGGCCGCAAACGCGCCACCATCGAGCACTACCTGGCGACGCTCAACGTCATCCATCGCCTGGCGGAGCTACCGTCGCCGATGGATTCCATGGAGGCACGGCTGATGTGGCGCGGCCTCAAGCGCGCGCATCTAACGGCGCGACAACGCCAGGCCAAGGGCCTGACGATGGAATCTGTCGAAACCATCATGGCGACACTGGATCTCGACATCCCGCGCGATCTCAGAGATGCGGCCTTGATCAACGTGGCGTTCGAGACGATGTTTCGCCGATCCGAGCTCATCAGCCTGGAGGTCGACAACCTGAGCGTCGAGGCAGACGGCTCGGGCCGCATCTTCCTGCCGCATAGCAAGACCGATCAGGAAGGTGCCGGACATTTGCAGTACCTGTCACCGGAGACGGTGCAGTTGCTGCAACAGTGGATCGAGGTCGCCGGCGTAACACGCGGCCCCATCTTTCGTTCGACACCGAAATCGAACAAGCCAGACCGTTACAACTCCCCTCTCTCGGACCGCGACGTCGCCAGGATTTTCAAAGGCCGTGCCTTGGCAGCGGGCCTGGACGCGAGTTTGGTTTCCGGACACAGCACACGCGTCGGAGCCGCGCAGGACCTGGTCGCCGCCAACTTCAGCAGCGCCGAAATCATGCGGCAGGGTCGCTGGAAAACCGAGCGCATGGTGATTCGCTACAGCGAAAGCCTCAACGCGGCACGGGGCGCGATGGCACAGTTAAAGAAGCGACGCAAAGCGCTTACTGACAAGGATTCGACTTGATCGGCATGTCATCTGACCGGGATGTCTTTACCCGTCGGCACCACGGCGATCGAGTTCTGCGGGGAACCATCGACGAGGCGATCGCTGTAGGTGAGATAGATCAGGGTTCGGCGCCTGGCATCGACCATTCTCACGATGCGCAGCTTCTTGAAGAGCACCGACAGGCGTTCGTTGAAGACTTCTTCTTGCGAAGGGATCGGGCCGCTGAAACTGATGTCTCCGACCTGCCGGCAGGCGATCGAAGCTTCAGCTTTGTCCTCGGCCAGTCCTACGGCGCCCTTGAAACCGCCGGTCTTGGCTCGTGATACGTAGCAGCTTATGCCGCTGACCTTAGGGTCATCGTAGGCCTCGACGACGATCTTGTGGTCGGGCCCCAGCAATTTGAACGCGGTGTCGACCTCGCCGATGTGCTCGGCGGAAGACTGCGAACAACTCAGGCAAATGACCGCCATGATGGCTGCGCCAGTTGCTTTTCTTCTTGCTTGCACTCCCCTTCCTCCCTCGCCTCGGCTTCGTTGCGCTGAACGGCCGCGCGCACGTCCAGGCCCGTAGCGTGATGATGCCTGTGGCATCGAAAACTACAATGGCGGGCAGGCGGGGCCAAACAAAAAGGCCTGCTGCTCGTGCAGAGCAACAGGCCTGATCGCCACAGCGTGCGGGTATGCGAAACCTAGACGGCCTCGCCTACAGCGGCTTCCGGCGTATACAGGAACTCCGGCGTCGCGATCACCGGCGCGCGGACTGCGATCACCGGCGGCGGCGTTGGCGCAGCCGGCATGTGTTGATCGAAGAATGCCTTCACCTGGGCATCGGCATCCTGGCGGCTGATGCGGTAATGCATCTGCACCAGGCCGGCGACGACGTTGACATCGCCGTTGCTGCGATTGAGCTCAACCGTATGCAGCTTGCTCCAGGTAGCACCCGCCACTGCAATCAAGGTCTTCCACTTTGCAACACGCGCCTGTGCTTCGGCATTGGCGAGTGCACGCAGTTGGCTCTTCGTCGGCGAACCGGGCGGGCGGCGCACCTTGGGGGCGGCATCGCTGTGCAGCGGTTTGCGTGAATTCTTGGGTCTCATGGGACCTCCTGCTTTAGAAATGGGGCGGCGATACTGCCGGAGGACGGCAGCAGTGAATCGCGGATGGCGGCGCGGACGCCGCCATCACGCGTATCGACAGCCTGCAGCGATCAGACCGGGCGGATCTTCGTCGCCTGCATGCCCTTCGGGCCGCGCGCTTCGACGTACTCGACGCGCTGGCCTTCCGTCAGCGACTTGAAGCCGCTGCCTTCGATTTCCTTGAAGTGCGCGAACAGGTCGTCGCCACCGTTGGCCGGCGTGACAAAGCCGAAGCCCTTGGCGTCGTTGAACCACTTGACGGTACCGCTCTTGACATTGCTCATGGATGCATTCCTGTGAAGATGAAAACGGGCAGACCGCCCGCAAAGGCGCAAACGGTCAAGGAACGCATCTGGGAATTCATGCCGGCGGCAAGGCCACGGCATTCACTAGCTGATCACACTGCTTGATACTTGCCACATCACGGTACGCGTATTTGCTGTCGATGTCGAATCGGCAATGATCTCGATGCCGCGATATCGCCGCCCGTGCAGCCGCGGATCGCAGCGCTGAAGCGGATCAACGGCAAATACCCGGTCTTCTCCCCCCGCAGATCCGCGGACGCTTCGGCGCGATCCGCGCGCACACCAAGCGCGCAGCCCGGGCCTTCTCGCTCTGCGCACAGCTACAATATCAGTAGCGAAAAGACCGCCAGTTTCAGGGCGGCAGCGGCTCGAACTCGATCGTTGCCGGCTCGACCGCCGGCAACTCCGGATCGGCCAGGACTTTCTCGGTCACATGGCCTGCTGCGACCTCCTGCAGGGCCAGCACCGTCGACTTGTGATCGTCCCACGGCAGCATGGCGTTGGCGCCGCGGGCCAGCTGGCGTGCGCGCTTGGCGGCGATCAGCGTGAGCGTGAAATGATCCGGTACACGGGCAAGACAATCCTGGATCGTGACGCGTGCCATACGGGTATCCATGAGGAATCACCGCAGGAGCACGGTTCGGCATTGTACGCACAGCCCCGCCCGGGCGTTTCGGATACCGCTTTACGGCAGTGCAGGATCCGACGTAGCGGATGCGGCTCGGTCATGGAGCCCCCTCGCGCCCACGATGCCGCACCGGAGCTCCCAACTCCGGTGCGGCACGCGCGGGTCAAGACCTGAGCGGGATCAGGCGGTCTTGCTGGCGTAGCGGTCGCGCAGCTCGCGCTTGAGAATCTTGCCGGAGGCATTGCGCGGCAGCTCGTCGATGAAATGCACGGCCTTGGGCACCTTGAACGGCGCCATCGTCAGCCTGACGTGGGCAATCAGTGCCTCGGCCGTGACGCTGGCGCCCGCCTTGAGCTTGACGATCGCCGTCACCGCCTCGATCCACTTCGGGTCCGGCAGCGCGATCACCGCCACTTCCGACACCGCCGGATGCGTGTAGATGCAGTCCTCGACCTCGCGCGATGACACCACCACGCCGCCGCTCTTGACGATGTCCTTGAGCCGGTCGACGACGTAGAGAAAGCCCTCCTCGTCGAGATAGCCCAGATCGCCGGAATGGAACCAGCCGCCTTCGAAAGCCTCGGTGGTCTGGTCCGGCTTGTCCCAGTAGCCGAGCAGCAGCTGCGGCGAGCGGTAGATGATCTCGCCCAGCTCGCGCGGCGCGCAGTCGCGCAGGTCCGGATGCACGATGCGCAGCTCCACCGCCGGCAGCGGCTTGCCGGCGGACGTCGGCCGCGCGTCGTGCTCGTCGGGGCCGAGTACGGTGGCGAGCGGACCGATCTCGCTCTGGCCGTAACAGTTGTACGCAAGAATGCCCGGCAGGCGCTGGCGCAGCTCGGCCAGCACCGGCTCCGGCATGATCGCCGCGCCGTAGTAGGCGCGCTTGAGGCTGCGCAGATCGTGCCTGTCGAAATCCGGATGGCGCAGCAGCGCGATCCACGCCGTCGGTGGCGCAAAGAAACTGGCGACGCGATGCTGCTCAATCAGCTTGAACACCACCTCCGGCTGCGGCCCGGCGATGACGATCGAGGTGCCACCGACCAGGAGCTGCGGCATCAGGAACACATGCATCGCTGCCGAGTGGTATAGCGGCAGCGCGCACAGGAACAGGTCTTCGGCGCGGGTATCGAGCATCTTGATGCAGCCGTCGTATTCGGCGATCAGTGCGCGGTGCGTCATCATCGCCGCCTTGGGCGCCGAGGTGGTGCCCGAGGTGTAGAGGAACTGCACCAGATCGCGATCGTCGAGCACCAGCTCCGGCTCGCTCGCGTCACCGTCACCGCGTGCGGCGGCGAGCACGCTGATGTCGCCCTCGCCCTCCTCCATCGTGCCGCGGATGCGCACCGCGCTGTCCCGGCCGGCCAGCGCGAGATCGGCCACCGGCGCATCGCCGACGAACAGCGCGCTGGCACCGGACTGCTTGAGCACGTAGGCCAGTTCCGGCGTGGTCATCGAAAAGTTGACCGGCACATGGACCAAGCCGGCGCGGCCGCAGGCCAGCCACAGGATCGCGTACGAATCCGAGTTCTTGGCGTACGCGGCGACGCGCTCGCCCTGTTTCAGACCCGCATCGAGCAGGGCATGGGCGACGCGATTGATCGCCGCATCCAGCTCGGCAAAGGTCCACTGTCGGTCCTTGAAGATCAGCGCGGTCTTGGCGGCGTGGCGCCGCACCGCGCGCGACAGTGCGTCGCCGATGGTGTTGCGGGTGATGCGCGCGACCGCTGCCGCGTGCGCTTGATCCGCCTTGGCGTTCATCACTTGGCTCCTTCGGTCTTGGCAGCACCGCTGGCGCGGGCCAGATCGGCCTTGAGGTCCTGCGCGCGCTTGATCACGTACTGGTGGATGTCCTCAACCTGTTCGTTGCTCAGCGTGCCGGTGAAGGACGGCATGCCCTTGGCCGCGAACGCGCCGGCGACGATGCCCTGGAACAGCTGGTGCTTCTCCGGCGTCAGATAGCGCAGGTCCGGCAGTACCGAGCCGGCGATCGCGCTGATGCCGTGGCAGGCGCCGCAATGGCCGTTGTAGAGATCGCGGCCGCGCGCGACCTGCTTGTCGTCGCCTTTGAGTTCCGGCGGCTCCGGCTGCTTGACCGGCTCCTGTGCCAGCGGCGGCAGCGTGGCCTTGCCGCCGAGCTTGTAGGTCAGCACGCGCGCGCTGGCGCGCACCTTGGTCGGCTCCGACAGGCCACCGAGGATCACCGGGAACGCACCGCCCCAGCCGGCTGCCACCGTCACGTACTGCTCGCCGTTGATCTCGAAGCTCATCGGCCCGGCCATCACGCCGGTATTGGCCGGCGTCTCCCACAGCTTCTCGCCCTTGTCGGCGGAGTACGCGACGAAGCGGCCGTCAGCGGTGCCCTGGAACACCAGGTTGCCGGCGGTCGTCAGGGTGCCGCCGTTCCAGATCGTCACGTAGCTCTGCCGCCAGACTTCCTTCTTGGCGACCGGATCCCAGGCCACCAGATGGCCCTTGTGCAGCGCCGCCACATCGGTCACGCCCTTGGCGGTCTCCGGCAGCTCCAGCGGCTTGGTGCCGAGGTGCCAGGTGCCCTTGCCTCGATACGTCTGCGTCGGGTCCGGCGCGTACAGCGCGATCGCCTCCTGCATCGGGATATAGACGTAGCCGGTCTGGGGGTTGAACGACATCGGCTGCCAGTTGTGCGCGCCGAGCGGACCCGGCGTGATCACCTGCGGCTTCTTGCTCCAGTCGGCCACCTCGGTCTCGACCGGCCGGCCGGTCTTGAGATCGACATGGCTGGCCCAGTTGGCCGGCGCGTACTTGTCGGCCGAGAGCAGCTGGCCGGTGACGCGATCGATGACATAGAAAAAGCCGTTCTTCGGCGCCTGCATCAGCACCTTGCGCGGCTGCCCGTCGATCTTCAGGTCGGCGAGGATGATGTGCTGTGTCGCCGTGTAATCCCAGTTTTCGCCCGGCGTGACCTGGTAATGCCAGACGTATTCACCGCTGTCCGGCTTGAGCGCGACGATCGACGACAGGAACAGGTTGTCGCCGCCGCCGGGGCTGCGCACGTTGCGGTTCCACGGCGAGCCGTTGCCGGTACCGATGTAGAGCAGATCGAGTTCCGGGTCGTACGCCATCGCGTCCCAGACGGTGCCGCCGCCGCCGAACTTCCAGTAGTTGTCGCCCTTCCAGGTCTTCTGCGCCATCTCCATGGCCTTGTCTTCGGCCGGCTTGGACGGATCGCCCGGCACGGTGAAGAAGCGCCACAGCAGCTTGCCGTCGTTGACGTCATAGGCGCCGACGTAGCCGCGCACGCCCAGCTCCGCGCCGCCGTTGCCGATGATGACCTTGCCCTTGATGACGCGCGGCGCGCCGGTGATGGTGTAGCTGTGCGTGTGATCGACGATGGTGTCGACCTCCCAGAGCTTGGCGCCGGTCTTGGCATCCAGCGCGAGCAGGCGTCCGTCATAGGCGCCGAAGATCACCTTGCCGTCCCAGACCGCGACGCCGCGGTTGGCCACATCGCAGCAGCCGTCGCGATCCTTGTCGCGCGGCACCTTGGGGTCGTACTTCCACAGCTCCTTGCCGGTCAGCGGATCGAGCGCACTGACGATCGAGAATGCGCCGGTCACATACATCACGCCATCGACGACGATCGGCGTCGCCTCGGTGGCGCGGTCGACGTCCAGCTTGTAGCTCCACAGCAGGCCGAGATCTTTGACGGTTTCGGTGTTGATCTTGTCCAGCGGGCTGAAGCGCTGCTCGCTGTAAGTGCGGCCGTAACTCATCCACGCACCGGGCTCGCTGTCGGCGCCGATCAGCCGCGCACCGTCGACCGCCGCAGTCTTGGCTGGTGCGGCCTCGGCAGCCGGCTTGCCGTCACTGTCCTTCTTGCCGCCGCAGGCGGCGAGCACCACGCAAAGCGCCGCAGCGCTCCAGTACCGAAGTTTCATGGCTCCTCCCTTCTTTAGTTTTTCTGGAACGGACGCGACAGGCGCTGGCCCGCCGCGCGTTCGCCTGTCTGTGTGCGCGGCTGCGTTCAGCGCGTGCCGAACTGCGTGCGCAACCAGCTGCAGGCTTCGCGCATCGCCTGCGCGCCGAGATCGAGCCCGGTGGAGAACGTGAAGAAGCCGTGCACGGCACCGTCGTAGCGCCTCAGCTGCACGGCGTTGCCGGCCTGCTGCAGCGCCTGGGCATAGGCCTCGCCCTCGTCGCGCAGCGGATCGAACTCGGCGGTGATGACCAGCGCCGGCGGCAGGCCGTCGAGCTTCGCGACCTGGCTGAGATTGACGCGCGGGTCCTTGGCGTTGCCGTCGCTGCCGAGGTAGTGATCGAAAAACCAGACCATGTCCTTGCGCGTCAGCAGATAACCTTCGCCGTTCTCATGCATCGAGCGGCTCGCGCCGCTGTAGTGATCGGCGACCGGATAGACCAGCAGCTGCGCGCAGACCTTGCCGGGGAAGCGCTCGCGCGCGGCGATCGCCGTGACGGCCGAGAGATTGCCGCCGGCGCTGTCGCCGCCGATCGCGATGCGCGCGGTGTCTCCGCCGAATTCCGCGCCGTGCTCGATCACCCACTGCAGCGCGCTCAGCGCATCATCCGCCGCCGCCGGAAAGCGATGCTCCGGCGCCAGCCGGTAATCGACCGAGACGACGATGCAGCCGGCGCCGCCGGCCAGCTCGCGGCAGGTAGTGTCGTAAGCCTCCAGATCGCCGAGCACCCAGCCGCCGCCGTGCAGGTACAGCAGGATCGGCAGCGGCCCCTTGGACGTCGCGACCGGCGTGTAGAGGCGCAGCGGCAGCGTGCCGCCGTTGATGCTGCGCTCCTCGACCCTGGCGATCTGCGCGGCCGACGGCGGCATCGACGTCATCAATTGCCTGAGGCCGCCGCGCGCGACCTCGACCGGCATCATGTGGAACGACGGCACGCCGGCGGCGGCCAGATCGGACAGCATCTTGTGGATCTGCGTATGTAGCGGCATCGGTATCTCCTCTTCTCTTTCTTGGTCTGTGCGCCCGGCCGTCGTGGCGGCTCTCAGGCGAGCGCGAAGCCCTTGTAGCCGGCTGCGGCAATCTCATCGCAAGCCTGACGATACGCCCCCACACCCAGGTATGGCAGGAACAGCCGCGGCTTGCCCGGCACGTTGGCGCCCATGTACCAGGTGTTGCCGCGCGGGAACAGCGTCTGGTTGGCGAGGTCCTGCACATGCTGCGTCCATTCTTCCTCGGCCTGCGCGGTCGCCTCGATCGACCTCAGACCGCGACTTTCGAGATGGCCGATGCACTGGCTGACCCATTCGATGTGCTGCTCGATCGATACCATCATGTTGCTCAGCACCGAGGGGCTGCCCGGCCCGGTGATCGTGAACAGATTCGGAAAGCCGGCGACGGTCAGGCCCAGCATCGTGCGCGGGCCATGCTTCCACTTCTCGCGCAGCGACTGGCCCTTGCGGCCACGGATGTCCATTTTCAGCAGCGAGCCGGTCATCGCGTCGTAGCCGGTGGCGAAGACGATGCAGTCGACCTCGTATTCGCCGGCTTTCGTCTGCACGCCGCGCTCGGTGATGCGGACGATCGGTTCCTTCTGCAGGTTGACCAGCGCGACGTTGTCGCGGTTGAAGGTCTCGTAATAGTTGGTGTCGATGCACATGCGGCGCGTGCCCAGATGCTGGTCCTTCGGGATCAGCTGTTCGGCCACGGCCGGATCTTTCACGCGCTCGCGGATCTTGCTCTCGATGAACTCGGCGGCGATGCGGTTGGAGGTTTCATCCACCAGCAGATCGGCATACGAGGTCATGTACGCGAACGGCAGGCCGGCGTCATAGAGCTTGGCGAACACCTGCTTGCGTTCCTCGGCATCGGCCTCGCGCACCGACATGCCGTGCAGCTGCGTCGGCATGCCGACCAGACTGGTCCTGGCGTCGGCGCGGATCTGCGCATAGCGCGACTTCACCTCGCTGACCTTCTCCGGCGTCAGCTTCACGTTGTAGGCCGGCATGCTGTAGCTGGGCGTGCGCTGCATGATGTACATCTGCGCCGCCTGCTCGGCGATGATCGGGATCGCCTGGATACCGGACGAGCCGGTGCCGATCACCGCGACGCGCTTGCCGCTGAAGTCGACGCCCTGCTCCGGCCAGTTGGTCGTGTAGTAGGTCTGGCCGCGGAAGCTCGACACGCCGTCGATATCCGGAATCTTCGGCACCGACAGGCAGCCGGTGGCCAGCACCACGTAGCGCGCGCGGTACTGCGTGCCGTCGGCGCAGCCCAGCGTCCACAGCTCGGTGGCGTCGTCGTAGTAGGTGGTCTTGACGTGCTTGTTCAGCTCGATGTCGCGGCGCAGATCGAAGCGGTCGGCCACATGATGGGCGTAGCGCAGGATCTCCGCTTGCGAGGCATAACGCTCGCTCCACACCCATTCCTGCTGCAGCGCGTCATCGAACGAGAAGCTGTACTCCATGCTCTCGACATCGCAACGCAGGCCCGGGTAGCGGTTCCAGTACCAGGTGCCGCCGACCGAAGGGCCGCCCTCGAGCACCTTGGCCCTGAGGCCCAGCTGGCGTGTGCGGTGCAGCATGAACATGCCGGACCAGCCGGCACCGACGATCAGCACGTCCAGCGGCTGGTCTTCCGGACCGGATGCTTGCTTCTGCATAGGCTTCTCCTCGTGTGACGACGTCGCCGCGACATCGGTCCGCCGCGGGATTGGGAGCAGTCTAAGAACGCCGTGCGGCAATTGCCCTACCCCGATCGGGTAGGGTTCACGACCACCCACGGCGGCCAGGATCGCGGTCGGATTCGGCCGGCCGCCGCACGCGCCGGCCTCAGCGGACGACGGCTGTGAGCATCCGCCTGCGGCTGCTACAGCCTGAGCGGCTGCGGGCCGGCGACGAGGCCGGCGACACACACCCGGATTTCGCCTGACGAAAAGCAAAACGGCGTCGCATGAGCGACGCCGTTTCTTGCAGCGAACAGCGCTGGTGGCGGCACGCGGCCGCCGCGGGTGTCGATCAGGCAGCCGCGTCCTTGAGCTTCTTCAGCGGACGGATCTTGATCTTCAGGCTGGCCGGCTTGGCGGCGAACCACTGCTCTTCCTTGGTGAACGGATTGATGCCCTTGCGCTTGGGCTTGGCCGGCACCTTGATGGTGTTGATCTTCAGGAAGCCCGGCAGCACGAATGCGCCTGCGCCCTTCTTGCTGACCGAGGCGGAGATTGCCTCTTCCAGGGCCGCCAGCACCTTGCGCACCGACTTGAGCTCGACGCCGCTGGCATCGGCAACGTGGGCGAGCAGACCGGTCTTGCTCAGCGCTTCCTTGATCGGCTTTGCCGCAGCCGGCTTGGCGGCGACGGGCTTGGCGCTCTTGGCGGGCGCCGCTCTCTTTGCTGCAGCTTTCTTGATGGCCATTTGATTCCAGGGGTCGTTATTGAAATATCGGATGCCGTCGCTCACGACAGCGCCGTCACTGTAGGTGAGCCGGATCGTGACGCCAATATGTCGGAGGCGTTTTTTGCGGGTTTTTTTGCGATTTTCGGCAAATTCCCGGGCGGATGCCGTACGCTGGCCGCGCCAGACGGGGGAGCCATGGCGCATGGCGCGGAACAGCGCGGTTCGGACGATCGCGCGGGGAATCAGCTGAAAACCGATCGACGCAGCATCGACAGGCCACGCGACGCCTTCGGCGGCTTCGCTCTGCTGCTGGTGGTCGCCGCCCTCGCCGCCGTCTACTTCCTGCAGCGCCACCGCGAAAATCCGCCTGCCGTCGCGGCCGATGCACCCGCGTCCGCTGGCGCTGCCACCACGGCGCCGTCGCCATCCAGGCCATACGCCGCCAGCGAGCAGGCGCTGCCGCCGGCTGCAGCTCAGGCGCAGGACTGCGGCTACGTCAACGGCGAACGTCGCTGCTTCGCGCGCTCGGTCGCGAGCGATGAAGGTCCCAGTGCCGCCGACCGCTACGCGAGGGCGATCCGCATCATGCAGAGCAACCCGGCCTCAACCGGCAGCGCCGTGCCGGACGATGACGATCCCTATCGCGGCAACCACGCCTTGCGTTTCGCCGAGCAGGTTTGCACGCGCTGGCTGCCGCAGCACCTGATCGAATACCGGCACTGCCGCGCCGAACAGTGGCAGAAGCTTCGCAGTCATTGCATAGCCGCACGGCAGGAACTGCAGATGGCCTCAGGCCACCGCTACGACGCGCTCAAGCGCAGCGCCGAGGAGTACTGCTCTGCCGAGCAGCGCTACCAGATCGTCGACCGGCGCTGAGCACCATACGTAGTTGCCGCAGCCCACCTACGCGGATTCCCGAATAGGCCGGCAGAGGTCGCCGCCCTACAGTGCCGTCACTGGATCATTGCAGGGAGCCGACCATGAATCTCACCACTTCCGAACTCGCGCAGGGCCCCTGCGCCAACTGTCTGCGGCACGGCAACTGCCTGGGCGCGGAGATGGCGGCAGCAGCGCCGGCTGCCTGCGCCAGCGGCATCAGCGTGCTGAACCTGGCTCGCGGCCAGACGCTGCATCGCAGCGGCGAGACACTTCCGGCGCTGTATGTCGTGCAGAGCGGCGCACTGAAGTCGCGGCGCCATTCGCTGCAGGGCGAGGAAGAGATCCTGGCGTTCCGCCTGCCCGGCGACACGATCGGCGTCGATGCGATTGGCAGCGGCAGCAGCGACACCGAGGCGGTAGCCCTGTGCGCCAGCCGCGTCTGCCGGCTGCCGCTGGAGACCCTGCACGAGCGGGCCCGCGCCTCGCAGTCCGTGGCGCGACATCTGTTCGACGACATCGGCCACGAGTTCGGCCGCCTGCATCAGCGCCTGCAGTACGAGCGCCTGTCGGCGCCGGCACGGCTGGCGAGCTTCCTGATCACCCAGCTCGAGCGCCGCCGCCGGCTGTTCGGCGTGCAGAACGACAGCTTCAGCCTGCCGATGACGCGCATCGACCTGGGCCGCTTCCTGGGCATGGCCACCGAGACGGTGTCGCGGATCTTCACGCGGCTGCAGAACGAGGGCATCGTCGCCAGCGACGGCAACTTGCTGCGCATCGTCAAGCTCGCGGCGCTGCAGGCGCTCGCGCAGGACGGTGCGGCGCAGCCGACGCTGAAGGCGGCCTGAGAAACCTGCAGTCGCGGCCGCTCAGCCGCGCTGCAGCTCCACCAGCATCTGCACCAGCGGCGCCAGCCCGCGCACGTCCATCTTCTGCATGATGTGCGCACGGTGCAGCTCGACGGTGCGCTCGGACAGGCCCAGCTCGATGGCGATGACCTTGTTGGCGGCGCCATCGACCAGTTTCTGCGCCACTTCCCTTTCGCGCGGCGTCAGCGTCGCGTAGCGGCGCGCGATCTCGGCCTGCTGCTCACCGGCCCGTGCGCGCTGGCGGTCACGCTCCAGCGCGGCCTGCACGCGGCCGATCATGTCCTCGTCGTGAAATGGCTTTTGCAGGAAATCGAAGGCGCCCGCGCGCATCGCCTCGACGGCGATCGGCACGTCGCCGTGGCCGGTCATGAAGATGATCGGCAGCTGGCTGCCGCGGTCACGCAGCAGGCGCTGCACTTCCAGCCCGCTCATGCCGGGCATGCGCACATCCAGCAGCAGGCAGCCGCGCCAGTCCGGCTGCCACTGCGCAAGAAAGCGCGCCGGATCGTTGAAGCTGCGGCTGGCCAGCCGCACGCTCTTGAGCAACAGCGCGACGCTGTCGCAGATCGGCGCCTCGTCATCGACGATGTAGACCTGCGGCTGGCTCATCAAACGGCTCCGCTGCGTGCCAGGGCCGGCAGACGCAGTGCGAACGTCGCCCCCTGGAACTCATTGTGGTAGTAGCTCAGCTCGCCGCCGTGCGCGCTGGCGATCGAGCGGCAGATCGACAGCCCCAGCCCCATGCCTTCCGGCTTGGTCGTGCAGAACGGCTCGAACAGCTGCGCCGCCGCCTCGGCGGCGACGCCCGGCCCGCGGTCGGCGACGTGCACCTCCACCATCCGTGCCTCCGACTGCGTGGTGACGATGTCGATGCTGTCGCCGCGCCGCGCCTGCAGCATCGCCTCGATGGCGTTGCGCAGCAGATTGAGGATCACCTGCTGGATCTGCACGGCATCGCCGGCGATCGGCGGTAGCGCTTCGCCGAGTCGCGCGCGCAGCCTGAGCCCGGCCTGGCGGGCGTCGAACTCCACCAGCGGCAGCACCTCGCGAACCAGGTGGTTGAGATCCAGCGACACGCGTTGGCTGTCCTGGCGCCGCGCCAGGGTGCGCAGGCCGCGGATCACCTGGCCGGCGCGCTCGGCCTGCACGGCGATCTTCTCCAGCGGCTCGACCAGATCCTGCGGCTCGGCTTGCCCGCTGCCGAGCAGGCGGCGGCAGGCGTTCGCGTAGTTGGCGATGGCCGTCAGCGGCTGGTTCACCTCATGGGCGATGCCGCTGACCATCTCGCCGAGCTGGCCGATGCGGCTGGCATGCATCAGGCGCTCGCGCAGCGCCTCGGCCTCGCGGTTGGCGGCCAGCAGCGCGCTGCGATCGACGATCTCGCTGACGATCATCTGTGGCTGGCCGCTGCCGTCGACCACCAGCGCGCTGTAGAGCAGCGCTTCCATCTCCGAGCCGTCGCTGCGGCGATAACGGAATTCCTCGCGGAACTCGCCGCCGTCGCGACGCAGCCGCGCGAATGCTGCCTGCGCGGCCTCGCGGAGATCGTCAGCCATCAGCTCGGCATGATGACGGCCGAGCAATTGCTCCTCGCCAAAGCCCAGCAGCTCCACGCAGGCGCGATTGACGCGCAGGATATGGCCGGCGGGATCGGTGGTCGTCATCGCCGTCGGCGCGTAGGCAAACACGCTGCGCAATTCCTCGCCGGTCTGCCGCAGCAAGGCCTCCTGGCGCTTGCGCTCGGAAATATCACGGATGATGCCGACGAAACCGTGCTCGCCGGCGGCGGCAAATTCGCCGACCGACAGATCGATCGGGAACTGGCGGCCATCCTTGGCCACTGCCATCACTTCGCGGCCGATGCCGATGATGCGGCGCTCGCCGGTGGCAGCGTAGCGCTCGATGTAGGCATCGTGCTCCTGCCGGTACGGCGCCGGCATCAGCATGCTGACGTTGCGGCCGCGCACTTCTTCGACGCCGTAGCCGAACAGCGCCTGTGCCGAGCGATTGAAGCCGCTGATGCGGCCACGCGCATCGATCAGGACGATGGCGTCGACGGCGGCGTCGAGCAGCGCCCGGAACGGATCGTCGGCAATCGATACGGCTTCGGCCATTGCGGCATCTGCGGCTGGTGGATCTGCCGCGAGTGTAGCCGCAGCCCGTGCGCCGCGGGCCGCATGTTTCACCCGGCGAGCTCGTCGGCGGTGTTGCGCTCCAGCCAGTCAAGCAGCGCACCCAGTCGCATCGTGCCGCAGATCCGCGCACGCTCCTGGCCACCGCTGAACAGGATCAGCGTCGGCAGATTGCTGACGCCGTGCGCGCGGGCGATACCCTTTTCCGCCTCGATGTTGCAATGCGCGAAGCGCAGGTCGCGGCGGCTCAGCGCCGCCTGCTCCAGTGCCGGCGCCAGGGTCTGGCAGGGCACGCAGCCGGGCGCCCAGTAGTGCACGAGCAGCGGCAGATCGGACTCCTGCAACTGGCGGCGGACGTTGTCGTCGCGCAGCATGAAGGGCCGCACCGGATGCAGCTCGCCGGCACAGGTCGCGCAACGCGGCGTGGCAGCGAGCCGGCCGGTCGCCAGCTGGGCAATGCCGCAGCGCGGGCATACGAAACGATGCTGCGGCAGCGAGAATTTCGGATTGCGGCTCATGGGCAGTTCAGGGCAAGCACCACATCGAATGAAAGGCCGGCGCCAGGGCGATGCCGGCAAGACCGCTGAGCGCGATGGCGAGCGGCAGCGCCAGGCCCAGCACCGGAGCCAGGCGCGGCGCGGCACGCCACTGCAGATGCGCCAAGCCCCAGCCGCTGGCCGCCAGCAGCGGCAAGGTGCCGAACGCGAACGCCGCGAGCAGGGCCGCTCCCTGCAGCGCCGAGCCGCTCATGGCCGCGGCGCCGAGCGCCAGATAAAGCGGCGCGCACGGCATCAGGGCCCAGCCCAGGCCACTGCTCAGGCCGCGCAGCGCACCGCCGGCGCCGCGCGTGTGGCGCGGCGCCTGGCAGCAGGCCGGCAGCCGCTGCTGCCAGACGCGCAAGGCATAGACGATCAGCAGCACCGCGGCGAAACCCTGCAGGACCAGCCCCAGCCGCGGCGACGGCAGGGCGCGCAGCAGCAGCAGGCCAAGCGCGCCGGACAGCGCGCCCAGCACCGCGTAGCCGAGCACGCGGCCCAGGTGCAACGCCAGCAGCATCCGCGTGCGGTCCCCGGCATCGAGCCGGCGCAGGCCCAGCTGCTGCAGCGGGCCGCACATCAGGCCGCAGTGCGGCGAGGCAGCCAGGCCGGCCAGCCACATCGCAGGGATGCCGAGTTCGAGCATGGTCGCGTCCGCGGCGCGGCGGCTTTCAGACCAGGGTCACGCAGTGCGCGCACTGCGTGGCCTGCGGCAGCGTCTTCAGGCGTGCCGGTTCGATCGCCTGCAGGCAGGTTTCGCAGACCCCCCAGAAGCCGGCTTCGCCACGCTGCAGCGCATGCTCCACCTGCGCGAGGTCGGACTGCGTTTCGGCACTGATGGCATCGACCACCGCATCGTTGCGGGTTTCCAGCAGGCGTTCGGAGCGATCGGCATCCAGCGGCTCGCCATGGCGTCGGCGGTCCTGCTCCAGCCGCTGCGCGCGGCTGATGTAGAGCTCGCGCAGCTGCAACAGATCACTGCAGACGGCGGGGGGAATGGGGCGGGGCTTGATGACGGCGGCCATGCGGGCGACTCCGGTGAATGTCTGCAGTGTCCGGCGCTGGCGCCGCATGCACATTGACCGCCATCAAGCCCGCTCGCCGGGCGCCGTCCGCGAGCCCTCAGGGCTCGTCGTCAGGCATGCGCGCGGCGACGGCGTCCAGATCTTCGAACTGGCCGCCGTACACGGCGCGGATGAAAACGACAGCCGCGGCCGCCACCAGTACCACCGCCAGCGGAATCAGCGCGAAGAGGATTTCCATCGCGCTCAGCCCCGCCCGATCGGCGGCAGCCGCTGCGCATTGGCAACCACCAGCAGCGACGACAGCGACATGCCCAGCGCCGCCATCCACGGGCTCAGCAGGCCGGCGGCCGCCAGCGGCAGCACCAGCAAGTTGTAGCCGAGCGCCCAGGCGATGTTCTGCCGCACGCGCCGCTGGATGGCACGTGCCATCGCGCGCACGTCGCGCAGGCTGGCCAGCGAATCGCCGATCAGCAGCAGGTCGGCGCGCGACTGTGCCAGCGCCGCGCCGCCGGGCATCGCACAGCTGACGTCGGCGCCGGCCAGCAAGGGCGCGTCGTTGACACCGTCGCCGACCGCGAGCACCACGTGGCCCTGGCTCTGCAGGCGGCGCAGCCGGAACAGCTTTTCGTCGGGCCGCAGCCGCGCCGTCGCGGTATCGATGCCGAGCGTCGCCGCCGCCGCCCGCACCGCGGCCTCGCCGTCGCCGCTGAGCAGCTCGACCGCGATACCCTCGGTACGCAGCGCCGCGACCAGTTCGGCGGCGCCCGCGCGCAGCGCACTGCGCAGCTCCAGCCAGGCCAGCACGCGCGTGCCATCGCGCAGGCCCAGCACGGTCGCCGCCGGGTCGGCGTCGGCGGGCACCGCGCCGCCGGCGCGCGCGTCGGCGCCACCCAGGTGATAGCGGATGCCGTCGATATCGCCGCTGACGCCCTGCCCCGGCACGCTGTGTACCTCACGCGCCTCCAGGCCCTGATCGTGGGCACGGAAGGCTGCGGCCAGCGGATGGCTCAAGCCGCGCTCCAGCGCCGCGGCGATCGCCAGCACCCGCTCCGGGGGCATCTCCGCCAGCGGCGTGCAACGGCTCAGCGAGAAGCGCGGCTCGGTCAGCGTGCCGGTCTTGTCGAAGATCACGGTGTCGACGGCGGCCAGCCGTTCGAGCGCGGCGGGCCTGGCGACCAGCACGCCGCTGGCGGCCAGTCGACCGCTTCCGGCGGCCAGCGACAGCGGCGCCGCCAGCGACAGCGCACACGGGCAGCTGGCCACCAGCACGGCGATCGCCGCGGCGATGGCACGCTCGCTGTCGATCGACCACCAGGCCAGCAGGGCGCTGGCCGCCAGCAGCAGGATCACCGCGACGAAACTGCCGGCGTGGCGATCGAGCAACTGCTGGTAGGCCGGCCGCTCGGCCTGCGCGCGCTGCAGCAGCCGCGTGATCTGAGCCAGCCAAGTCTGGCTGCCGACGCCTTCGGCGCGCAGGCTCAAGGTCTGGCTGCCGACGTTGACGCTGCCGGCGAGCAGCGCGGCGCCGGCACGACGCAGCACCGGCCGGGCCTCGCCGCTGAGCAGGGCTTCGTCGAGTTCGCCATCGCCCTCGAGCAGCACGCCGTCGACCGGCACCGCCTCGCCCGGCGCCACGCGCAGCAGATCGCCGGCGACGACCGCCGCCAGCGGTATGCGCCGTTCGACGCCATCGCCGTCGAGGCGCGTGGCGAGCAGGCGCCGCGCACTGGCCAGCCGCCGCAAGTGGCCGCCGGCAGCCAGGCGCGAACGGCTTTCCAGGAAGCGCGCGCCCGACAGCAGCATCACGAACATCGTCGCCGAGTCGAAGTACAGCTCGCCGCCGCCGGCCAGCGTGCGCCAGGCGGAGACGCCATAGGCGATCGCCAGCGAGGCGGCGATCGGCACGTCCATGTCGACACGGCCGCTGCTCAGTGCGCGCCAGGCATTGCGGAAGAAACCCTGGCCGCCGTAGAACAGCGCCGGCGTCGCGAACAGCCACTGCGTCCAGCGCAGCAGCTGCATGATCGACGGATCGATGCTCGCCGCATCGCTGCGGTACGCCGGCCAGGCCAGCATCATCACCTGCATCGCACACAGCACGGCGACGCCGATCTGCGCCAGCTGGCTGCGGCCGGCGCGACGCTGCGCGTTGAGATCGGCGTCCTGCGCCAGCAGCTGCGGCTGGAAGCCGCCGCGGTCGAGGCGCTCGAGTATCGCCGACAGCGCGATCCGTGACGGCGCGAAGCGGAACTGCACGGTGCGCGCCGCGAGATTGACGCGGATCTGCTCGGCCAGCGGCGCCAGCTCGCGTTCGACGCGCGCCACGCAGGCGGCGCAGTGGATGCCGTCGAGCGTCAGCAGCACCTCGCGTGCATCGTCGCCGACCGTGTGACTGATGCTGTCGCGCAGTTCGGGCCGATCGTAGATCGCCCATTGCGTACCGCTGCCGATCGCGCCCATGAACTCAATGTCCGTGCAGCGGCCGCGCGGTTTCCGCTACCGGCGTGAAGCCGTGCCCGACCGCCAGCGCGAACGTCGCCGCGCCAGCCAGCAGCACGGCGATCGGCAGCACGATCAGCAGCGCAAACTCCAGGCCGTACGGCGAACGGTGGCTACGCACCTGCGCGGGCTGAATCTGATCTGGAACCTTGCTCATGGACTACTCCGGTTGCGCGCCCTGCTCGGCGCCATCGCTGAGGAAGCTGGCGACACGACGCTGCGGTCGTGCCGGCGCATCCTGCCGGGTGACGGTGAACTGCAGCTTGTCGACCGTGGCGTGCTGATCGCGGGCCCGCGCGGCAACGGTCAGCGAGACGTGCTCGCCGCCGCCGGCATCGATGCGGCTCGGCTCCAGCTGCACGCTGCGGCCGTCGGCGAAGTGCGCGTCGATACGGTACTGATGCGCCTGCGCATCCTTGTTGGAGAGCTTGAGCGCATAGACATTCTCGATGCTGCCGTCCGCCAGCTCGCGGTACAGCTGCTTGCGGTCGCGGACGATGTCGATGCCGAACGGCGCGCGCGTGGCGATCAGCAGCGCCGTCGCCAGCAGCACCGCCAGCCACACCGCGCCATAGCCGAGCACGCGCGGCCTCAGAAAGCGGAATGCTCCGCCGGCATCGCGGCGCGCACTGCTGTAGCGGATCAGGCCGCGCGGCTGGCCGATCTTCTTCATCACGCCGTCGCAGGCATCGATGCAGGCCGCGCAGGCGATGCACTCGTACTGCAGGCCCTGGCGGATGTCGATGCCCACCGGACAGGCCTGCACGCACAGCGAGCAGTCGACGCAGCCGGCTGCCGCCACGCCGGCCTTGCGCGCCAGCGTCTTGCGCGGCTCGCCGCGGCGTGCGTCGTAGGCAATGATCAGGGTGTCGCGGTCGAACATCGCGCTCTGGAAGCGCGCATACGGGCACATGTACTTGCAGACCTGCTCGCGCAGGAAACCGGCATTGCCCCAGGTCGCGAATGCGTAGAACAGGACCCAGAACAGCGCCCAGCCGCCGGCGCTCACCGTCAGCAGCTCGTGGGCGAGCTGCGGCGCCGGGATGAAATAGCCGACGAAGCTGAAGCCGGTGAACAGCGCCAGCAGCGCCCAGCTCGCGTGCTTGCCGGCCTTGCGCGCCAGCTTGGCCGCCGACCAGGGTGCGCGATCCAGCTTCATCCGCTCATGGCGGTCGCCCTCGAAACGGCGCTCGATCCACAGGAACAGCTCGGTCCATACCGTCTGCGGACAGGCATAGCCGCACCACAGCCGGCCGGCGATGCTGGTGAAAAAGAACAGTGTCAGCGCCGCCAGCAACAGCAGCGCCGCCAGCAGGTAGAGATCCTGCGGCATCAGGGTCATGCCGAAGACGTGGAAGCGCCGCGCCGGCAGATCGATCAACAGCAGCGGCGTATCGCCGATGCGCAGCCACGGACCGGCGTAGAACAGGCCCAGCAGGACGAGCATCGCCGTCTTGCGCAGGCGCTCGTAAATGCCGTGCACGTCGCGCGGATAGATCTTGCCGGCCGACTGGTACATGAGCACCGGCTGCTCGACCGCCGATGGGTGTGCGCCGCCGCGTTCGCCGTGTGCCATCACACGTCCTCCTTGCGCACCGGCGTCGCCAGCACCGCGGCGATCAGCGCCGGGATCACCGCCAGCAGCCAGGCGATCAGGAACAGCAGCGCGACATGATGCGGGGTCTGCGGCGGCATCAGCTCGCCGGCCGGCAGGGCGACGATGGTCGCGATCGTTGCCGTGGCGCCGAGGAACGAGGCCCACAGGACGGCGCTGACCTGGCGCAGCTGGCGGCTGCCGCCGAGCGCGCGCTGCGCCGCGGCGGCGGTGATCGCATCGGCGCGATCGTCCGCCGGCGCGTTCGCGCGCTCGTCCGGCGGCGGTGCGCCGGCGTTCACGGCGCGGCTCCGCCCGGCTGCGACAAACCGTAGACGTAGGCGGCGACGACACGGATCTCGTCCGCCGTCAGCAGCTTCTCGTGCGCCGGCATCGCGCCGTGGCGGCCGAACAGGATGGTCTCGCGAACCCGCGCCGAACCGCCGCCGTGCAGCCAGATGTCGTCGGTGAGATTGGGCGCACCCAGTGCAGGATTGCCCTTGCCGTCGGCGCCGTGGCAAGCCGCGCAGGTGATGGCGAACTGCTTCTGCGCCTTGTCGCGCACGTCGGCGCCAAGCTGCGGATCGTTCCAGTGCGCGACGTAGCGGCTCAGCGCCGCCAGCGTGTCCGGATCGATGCTGCCGTTGAACGCCGGCATCTGCCCGCCGCGGCCCTGCGTGATCGACGCGACGATGGCTTCGGGCGCGCCGCCGTACAGCCAGTCGCGGTCGCTCAGGTCCGGAAAGCCCAGCGCGCCCCTGGCATCGGCGCCGTGACAGCCGGCGCAGTTGTTGAGGAACAGGTTGCGCCCCAGCTTGCGAGCGTCGGCGCTGGCGGCCAGCGTGACGACATCCTGCCCGGCGAACGCGGCGAACTGCCGGGCGCGCAGCGCCTGATAGCCGTCGAGATCCTGCTGCAGCTGCGCCTCATGGCTCCAGCCCAGCTTGCCGGCGAAGCGCCCCAGGCCCGGGTACAGCGCCAGGTAACCGATGCCGAAAATGATCGTCAGCACGAACAGGTTGAGCCACCAGCGCGGCAGCGGATTGTTGTACTCGCGCAGATCGTCGTCCCAGACGTGGCCGGTATCGGCCTCGCCCGGCTTGCCGCGCGCGTTGGCGAACAGCAGCCACAGGCAGCCAACGATCGACAGCACGGTGATGGCGATGACGAACCAGTGCCAGAAGTCATTCATCGACGCATTCATGGCCGATCTCCCAGATGAGTGGCGGGCGTGACGCCGTCGTCGTCGAGCGGCAGCCGCGCGGCCTGCGCGAAGCGCGCGCGGTTGCGGCCCGACCAGGCCCAGACGGCGATGCCGAGAAACGCCGCCAGCAGGCTGGCGGTGACGATGCCGCTGATCATGGCTGCGCTCCGGTGACGGCCATCGCCGTCGCCGGCGGCACCGGCGCCTTCAGCGATTGCAGGTAGACGATCAGCGCGTCCATCTCGGTCTTGCCGAGCGCAGCGTCCCTGGCAGCAGCGATCTCGGCCTCCGCGTAGGGCACGCCGACGCGGCGCAGCGCACGCATCTCGGCCTGGATCTGGCTGCCGACCAGCGGCGTCTCGGCGAGCCAGGGGTAGCCGGGCATGTTCGATTCCGGCACCACGTCGCGGGGGTTGAGCAGATGGATGCGGTGCCAGCTGTCCGAGTAGCGTCCGCCGACGCGCGACAGATCCGGACCGGTGCGCTTGCTGCCCCACTGGAACGGGTGATCCCAGACCGATTCCGCTTCGGTGCCGGCCGGGCCGTAGCGCAGCACTTCCTCGGCCAGCGAGCGCACCATCTGCGAGTGACAGTTATAGCAACCCTCGCGGACGTAGACGTCGCGGCCGGCGACGGCGAGCGGCGTGCGCGGTGCCAGCCCGGCGGCCGGCTGGGTCTGCGCCTGCTGCGCGATCAGCGGCACGATCTCGACGAAGCCGCCGAAGCTGATCGCCACCGCCGTCAGGATCGCCATCCAGCCGATGCTCTTCTCTATTTTCTCGTGCTTCATGCGCGCGCCTCCACGGTGCCGGCCAGCGGCAGCGCTTCACGCTGCGAGCCGATGGTCTTGAAGACGTTCCAGGCCATCACCACCATGCCGGACAGGAAAATCAGGCCGCCGGCCAGGCGCATCGCGTAGAACGGATAGGTGGCCTTGAGGCTCTCGACGAAGCTGTAGCTCAGGCTGCCGTCGGCTTCGGTGGCGCGCCACATCAGGCCTTGCATCACACCGGCGATCCACATCGCGACGATGTAGACGACGGTGCCGATCGTCGCCAGCCAGAAATGCAGGTTGATCGCCGGCACGCTGTACATCGCCGGCCGGTTCCACAGCTTGGGAATCAGCGCGTAGATCGAGCCGAAAGTGATCATCGCCACCCAGCCCAGCGCCCCCGAATGCACATGGCCGATGGTCCAGTCGGTGTAATGGCTGAGCGCGTTGACGGTCTTGATCGACATCATCGGACCTTCGAAGGTCGACATGCCGTAGAAGCTCAGCGAGACGATCAGGAACTTGAGGATCGGGTCCTCGCGCAGCTTGTGCCAGGCGCCGCTGAGCGTCATCACGCCGTTGATCATGCCGCCCCAGCTCGGCGCCAGCAGGATCAGCGAGAACACCAT
>CAMLDZ010000046.1 GCA_946478985.1 uncultured Solimonas sp. | reverse complement strand
GTCCGGCGGGCCGAGCAGGGCCACGCACTCGCCCTGTTCGACCTTGAGGCTGAAGCGTGTGCGTGCGCTGCCGTCATGGCCGCCGACCGCCGAAAATTCCAGGTAGCGCTCCGGGCGCGGCGAGCGCCGCGCGGTGCCGTGCTCCTCGTTGGCGGCGGCCGGCGCCGGATCGTCCGGCGACGGCAGGTGCGGGCCGGTGCTGCCGGTGGCGATCGAGGTCGGCACCGGCTCCTGCAGCGCCTCGATCAAGGTTTTGCGCAGGGCGATGTAATCGGCGTCTCGCTGCAGGGCCAGGCGCCGCCGCGGCCGCGGCAAGTCGACGCGGACCGCGCTGCCGAGCCGGCTGTCGCCGTCGCTGCCGGCTTGCAGCACGACGATGCGGTCGGCGAGCTGCAAGGCTTCGTCGACATCGTCGGTGATCCATACGCAGCTGCGCTGGCGCAGCTCCGGCAGCGGCGCCAGCGCATCGCACAGCGCCGCGCGCGTCCAGGCGTCGAGGCCGCGCAGCGGCTCGTCGAGCAGCAGCAGTTCCGGTTCCAGTGCCAGCGTGCGCGCCAGCAGCGCGCGCTGCAGCTGCGCGGCGTCGAGCTTGCGCGGCTTCTGGTGGCGAAGCTCATGGAGGCCGAGCCGGCGCACGTAATGCGTGGCCAGCTCGTGCTGTTGCGCCATCGGCAGGCCGCGGTGGGTGTGGCCGATCGCCGCGACCAGATTGTCATGCACGCTCAGCCAGGGGCGCAGCGCCGCGCCGCGCAGCAGCGCGCCGTGGGCAGCGGCGGTGCACAGCACCGGCAGGCCGCGGAACAGCACCTCGCCTTCATCGGCCAGCTGCAGGCCGGCCATCAGCGAGATCAGGCTGGTCTTGCCGCGCCCGTCGGCGGCCAGCACGACCAGCCATTCGTGTTCGGCCACGCACAGATCGAGCTTGTGGAACAGCACCTGACGGTGCGCGCCGCGACCATGGGCCTTGCAGATCTCGCGCAGCTCCAGCACCGGCGGCAGCGAGCCGTCGGGGCCGCCTTCGGCAGGCGGAATTTCCATATCGGAGTGGGGCAGCATCGGCAATGCGGACTTCAACGCCAGGCGTCCTCCGGCGGCTTGTGATGCACGGGTGCGCGCCGTGCGCTGGCGCCAGCAGTCAACGCAATCGCTATGCCAGCGCCGCGCTCAGCGGAAATCGCGCGACAGGTAGGGCAGCGTGGCGAGCCAGCCGGAGCGGTCGATGAACTGCTCGGCGAGCACGTGGATGATCTCGTGCTGGCGTTGCAGGCGGCCGCGCGCGAGCAGGAAGCTGCCGCCGACCACGGCCGCGCGCTCGCGCTCGATCAGCTCGGGCCGCACGATCAGGTTGACCACGCCGGTCTCGTCTTCGAGCGTGATGAACATGACGCCCTTGGCCGAACCCGGGCGCTGGCGGAACATGACGATGCCGGCAACCCGCACCGCGCTGTGGTCTTCGCATCGCGCCAGATCGGCGTTGGCGGTGATGTGCAGCGTCGCCAGCCGCGCGCGCAGCAAGGCAGCCGGATGGCGGCGCAGGCTCAGGCGCGTGCTGCGGTAATCAGCAAGGATTTCCTCGGCCTCGTTCGGCGCCGCCAACGCGACGGCCTCGTCCGGCACGCGGGCCGGGTGCAGCAGGCCGTTCGCGCGCTGCTGTCCGCGCACCTGCCAGCGCGCCTGGAAGCGATGACCGGCCAGGGCCTGCAGGGCATCGGCGGCGGCCAGCAGGTCCAGCTCGCGGGCGTTGAGATCGGCGCGTCGCGCCAGATCATCGATATCGCGCAGCGGTGCCGCTGTGCGCGCCGCGGCGATGCGCTGCGCCGCCGCGACATTGAAGCCCTGCACCAGGCGCAGGCCCAGGCGGATCGCCGCGGCGCCGTCGGCGCCAGGCTGCAGATGGCAATCCCAGCGACTGTGATGGATGTCGAGCGGCAGCACCTCGACCTGCTGGCGGCGGGCCTGCGCCAGCAGCATCGCCGGCGGGTAGAAGCCCATCGGCTGCGCGTTGACCAGCGCGCAGAAGAGTGCCGCCGGCCGGTGCCGCTTGAGCCAGGCCGACTTGAACGCGAGGATCGCGAAGCTGGCCGCATGGCTCTCCGGAAAGCCGTAGGAGCCGAAGCCTTCGATCTGCCGGAAGATCTGTTCGGCGAACTGCTGCGAATATCCATTGCCGAGCAGGCCGCGCATCAGCTTGCCGCGGAAGCGGTCGATCTGGCCGTCGCGCCGCCAGGCCGCCATCGCGCGGCGCAGCGCGTCGGCCTCGCCGCCGCTGAAGCCGGCGGCGACCATCGCGATCTGCATCACCTGTTCCTGGAAGATCGGCACGCCGCTGGTGCGCTTCAGCACCTGCACCAGCGGATCGGACTCGCCCTTGGGATAGACGATCGGCTCCTCGCCCATGCGCCGCCGCAGGTAGGGATGCACCATGCCGCCCTGGATCGGGCCGGGCCGCACGATCGCGACCTGCACCGTCAGGTCGTAGAGCGACTTGGGTCGCAGGCGCGGCAGCATCGTCATCTGCGCGCGCGATTCGATCTGGAACACGCCGATGGTGTCGGCCTGCGCGGCCATGTCATAGGTCGCGCGCGTGTCGGCATCGGTGTCGTAGCCGCGGTCGCTGATCGAGCGGTAGTCGACGCTGTGATCGCCGAACTCGCGCAGGTGCTCGAAGCTTCGCCGCAGCGCAGTGAGCATGCCCAGCGCGAGCACGTCGACCTTCAGCAGGCCCAGGCTTTCGAGATCGTCCTTGTCCCACTGGATGATGGTGCGGCCCGGCATCGCCGCGTTCTCGACCGGCACCAGTTCGTGCAAGGGCGCGTCGGAGATCACGAAGCCGCCGACGTGCTGCGACAGATGCCGCGGAAAGTGCCCATGCAGCAAGGTGTGTGCGAGCGCCAGCCACTGCCGTATGCGCGGCGCGCCGGCATCGACGCCGACCGCCTGCAGCCGTTCGGCGAGGCCGTCCGGATGATCCCACCAGGCCAGCGACTTGCTGACGCGGTCGATCACCTCCTCGCCGACCTCGAGCGCGCGGCCGACATCGCGCAGCGCCGAGCGCGCGCGGTAGCTGATCACCGTCGCCGCGATCGCCGCGCGCTCGCGGCCGTACTTGCGGTAGACGTACTGGATCACCTCCTCGCGCCGCTCGTGCTCGAAGTCGACGTCGATGTCCGGCGGCTCGTCGCGTTCCTTGGACACGAAACGTTCGAACAGCAGCGTGCTGAACTCGGGATTCACCTCGGTGATGCCGAGCACGTAGCAGACCACCGAGTTGGCGGCGCTGCCGCGACCCTGGCAGAGGATCTGCTGTCTGCGCGCGTAGTCGACGATGTCGTAGACGGTGAGGAAGAAGGCTTCGTAATTTTTCTCGGCGATCAGCGCGAGTTCCTTTTCGATCGTCGCGCGCACCGCGGCTGGACAGCCCTGCGGCCAGCGTGACGGCAGATGCTGCTCGACCAGGTGGCGCAGCCAGCTGGCCGGCGTGTGACCGGCGCCGACGATCTCCTTCGGGTACTCGTATTTCACCTGCTCGATGCGGAATGCACAGCGCTCGGCGACGCGCAGCGTCTCGGCCAGCAGTGCCGGCGGATACAGGGCCGCCAGATCGGCGCGCGCACGCAGATGGCGCTCGGCGTTGGCGAACAAACGCGTGCCGCAGCGCGCTACCGGCAGGCGATGCCGCAGCGCGGTCATCACGTCCTGCAGGGCGCGGCGCTGCGCGATGTGCATGTGCACGTCGCCGCTGGCGAGCAGCGGCAGCGCGAAGCGCGCGCCCAGCGCGTGCAGCCGCGCCAGCTTGGCCGCGTCATGGCCGTCGCGATGCAGTTCGACGGCGATCCACAGGCGGCCGGCGTAGCGCTCGCACAGCCAGCGCAGTTCGCTGTCGTCGTCGCTGGCGGCGCGCGGAATCCACAGCACGCTGAGCTCGGGCAGCGGTGCGTCGAGAAGGTCGCGGCGCAATTGATAGCGGCCCTTGCTGCTGCGCCGCCGTGCCAGCGTGATGGCGCCGCACAGCGCCGCATAGCCGCGCTGCGATTCGGCGAGCATCACGCAGCGCGGGCCGTCGTCGAGAGTGAGCTCGCTGCCGATCAGCAGTTCGGCGCGGGGCTGTGCGGCGAGCAGCTGCTGTCGCCGCCATTCATGCGCGCGCACCACGCCGGCCATCGAACATTCATCGGTCAGCGCCAGCGCGCGATAGCCGAGCGCGGTCGCCGTCTCGATCAGCTCCTGCGGCATCGACGCGCCGCGCTGGAAGCTGAAGGCGGAGACGGCGTGCAGCTCCGCGTATTCCACGGGCCTGTCCGGCGGCTTCATCCCCACAGTCCGTGCAGGAACCAGCGCTTCGACTCGCGATCGTAGAAAACCCAGGCACGCAGCTGCGCCGCGGCGTCGCGGTGCTCGACGACGTAGTAGTCGCGGCGCGCATCCTGACCATCCCACCAGCCGCTGGCGATGCGTTCGACGGCCAGCGCCGCCGCCGGTGGTGCCGCCAGCGCTTGTGCCTGCGGGAGCAGCCACAGGGGTCGCGGCATCGCCGGGGCATCGCCGTCGTCGCGCTCCGCGGCGGGTTCCGCCGCGGGCTCGCTGCGCTGCAGGGCGTGCTCGGGCCGGTGATCGTCGCGGCACTGCGGCGTCCACACCGCCGTGCTGCCGAGGCGTGCGCGGATTCTTTCGATGCAGGCCAGCCAGGCGTCGCCGCTGTTATGGGGATCGAACAGATCGGCCTGTTCGACCGACGCCTCGCCGAGTTCCGTCGCCTCCAGTTCGAGCGCGCGCACGGCACCGGGCAGCGGTGCGCGCTGCAGGCGCTCGCGCAGGGTCTCGAAGATGCGGCGACCGTCGCGGTGGGTGCTGCCAAAGCTGATCTGCAGCTGGCTGCGCCGCCGCTGTGCGTGCTGGCAACCCAGACGCAGGCGGCGCACGCCGAGGTCGCGTGCCCGCAGCCAGCCTTGCAGCTCGAAGGCGAGGCGGCGCAGCGGGAACTGCAGGGCTTCGACGTTCTCCACCTCGCTGGCCAGCTCGAAGCGGCGGCAGAACTGTGGCGGCGGCGTGATCGCCTGCGCCGGTTCGGCGGCATGGCCGCGCAGGCGGTCCAGTTCGCGCAGGCGGGTGGTGCCGAAGCGTCGTGCGAACGCGCTGCGCGGCAGGCGCAGCAGCTCGCCGAGCTGGCGCAGGCCCAGGCCCTGCAGGGCGTCGAGCTGCGCCTGCGGCCAGGGCAGCGCCTCGATCGGCAGTGTTGCCAGCGCGGCGTCGAGCGCGGTCCGGCTGGTCGTGCCGGGCAGGGCCTGCAGCGCGAACAGCGCGGCGGCGGCGCGCGTCGGCGCCAGGGCCAGCTGGGCGTGCTGGCCGAGTTCGCGCAAGGCGGTCTGCACGGCCTCGCACAGGGCCTGCAGGCCGCCGAACAGCTGCAGGCTGGCGCTGACCTCGACCCACAGCAGGGCCTGCGGGCAGCGGCCGGTTTCGTCGAACTCGCGGATCGCCGTGCAGACCGGGCTGCCGTAGCGGTACATGCCGTGCGCCAGCTGCAGCAGCGCTGCGTTTTCGGCAGCGCGCTTGCGCGGCTGCGCACGCAGCTGCGGCTGCACCGCCAGCGCGGTACCCAGCGCGGTGCCGGCGGCGATGCCGGCGGCCGCCGTGATCAGCCAGCGTTGCGAACCGCGCTGTTCGGTGACGGCGGCCAGCGGATCGTCGAGGCCGAGCGCCTCGGCCGGCAGCTGCGGAAAATGCAGGCAGAGCCACAGCATCGCCAGCGCCTCACTGCAGGCTGCAGCGCTGCTGCGGTCGCGCGCCGCGGCACTTGAGCACTTCCACCTGCGGCTGGCCGTCGACGCGGGCGATGCGCAGGCGCAGCGCGGCGACGCTGGCCTCGTCGCCGGCCCTGCGCCCGGCTTCCGCGGCCTGCCGGCGATACACCAGCACCAGGGCATTGCCGTTCTCGGCAGCCAGCTGCAGCCGTCGCTGCGCGGTGGTGTCGATGCGGTCGTGCCAGAGCAGCACCACGCCGGCCTGCGCACGCAGCAGTTCCTCGGTGGCCCACAGCGCGTCGCCGTCGTCGCCGGTTTCGACGACGACGCTGCGCTCCAGCACCAGACCCTGGCGGCGCAGCGCCGGTGCATAGGGCAGCAGCGGCGGCCGCACCAGCGCGATCCGGCGGCGCGCCTGCGACAGCCGCGCCAGCACCGGCATCGCCAGCGTCAGCTCGCCGACGCCGGGCGCCGGATAGACGATCTCGCTGAGCGCGGCCAGCGGCCAGCCGCCGCCGGGCAGGATCGCGTCGATCTGCGCATGGCCGGTCGGCTCGGCGCGCAGCGGCGCCTGGCCGTTGCCGCGCCACAGCCGGCTGTCGCGCAGCAGCGTCTGCAGCGCGTGGTTGGCAGGATCGAGGACAGAAAGCGGACTGGAGGCACTCATGGGAATGGACAGGAAAGCTGTGCATATGCACAGTAAACTGCGGCCCCTTTGATGTAAACAGCGGTGCTGCGTGCCATGGCAGATATTCTTTTGATGTTCAAGAACGGAGATTCATTCTGTAGAATGAGTCCGTCTTCCTCAGGAGTCGCGCCCATGCCGCGCCCCGATCGCCGCCCCGATGCCGATGCCAAGGCCGCTGCCCTCAGCGCCGAACGCGCGCGCGTGCTGACGGTGGCGCTGCGCGAGGCGGCGCGCCGGCTGGATCTGGGCCAGAGTGCCTTGCGCGACATCATCGGCATCAGCCAGCCGACGGCCTCGCGGCTGTTGCGCGGCGATTACCGGCTCGCCGAGAACGGCAAGGTCTGGGAGCTGGCGGCGCATCTGCTGCGCCTGTACCGCTCGCTGTCGTCGATGGTCGGTGGCAGCGACGAGCTGGCGCGTGCCTGGCTCGGCTCCGCCAACCAGGCGTTCGACGGCCGCACCCCCTTGCAGGAAATCCGCCGCATCGACGGCCTGATCCATGTCTGCGAATACCTGGACGCCCACCGCGCTCGCGTCTGAGGCGCGCACCTGGCAGGGCAGCGGCTGGCGTGCGGTCGAGGCGCAGCACCGCGTCGCGACGATGAACCTGGTGCACGGCGAACCGGCCGACCAGGTCCTGCTCGAAGATCTCCTCGATGCCGTCAAGCCGCCATCGCCCCGGGCCACGCAAACGCTGCACTGGCTGCTGGCGACGCCGTTCCGCTACCGCGCCCTGAGCGCTGGCTCGCGCTTTCGCCGCCGCGGCGACCCCGGCGTTTTCTACGGCGGCGAGTCGCGGCGCACCGCCTGCGCCGAGGCCGGCTACTGGCGGCTGCGCTTCTGGACCGATTCGGCGGCGCTGGCGCAGACCGCGGCCAGCGTGGAGATGACGCTGTTCGAATTCCACGCGCGCACGCCGCGGCTGCTCGACCTGACGCTGCCGCCGCTGGCGGCGCGGCGCGCCGACTGGATCGCCCAGGATTACGGCGCCACGCAGGCGCTGGCTGCCGCGGCGCGCGAAGCCGGCGTCGAGGCGATCCGCTACGAGTCGGCGCGCGATGCGCAGGGCCGCTGCCTGGCCTTGCTGGCACCGGCCGTGTTCGACGCCGACAGCTTCCGCCACGTGCAGCAGACCTGGACGCTGAGCCTGCGGCCGCCGCAGCGCATCGTCTGGCAGCGTCCCCTGGAACGCGAGACGCTGGCATTCGAGTTTCCGGCGCGGTTCGCCGGCGATAGCGCGGGTTCAGGACCGGCTCAGTAGCGGGGCGCCAGCCTGTTGTGCCTGTGGTCGCATCGCCGGGCGATGGCGGCCGGTCCCCAGCTTCCGGGAGCGCGATATGCCCAGACAGGCTCGCAGCACCTCCAGTCCGCGCCGTCTTGCCGATTACCGCCGCAAGCGCGATTTCGATCTCACGCCCGAGCCGCGCGACCAGCGCACCCCGCGTCCGCGCGGCGCCTTGCGTTACGTGATCCAGCTGCATCACGCGCGCAGCCGTCACTTCGATTTCCGTCTCGAACTCGATGGCACCCTGCGCAGCTGGGCAGTGCCCAAAGGGCCCTCGCGCGATCCGGCGCAGAAGCGTCTGGCGGTCGAGGTCGAGGATCACCCGATCCCCTACGCGAAGTTCGAGGGCGACATCCCGCAAGGCCAGTACGGCGCCGGCCATGTCGACATCTGGGATGAGGGTTACTGGGAACCGGAAGGCGATGCCGCGGCGGCGCTGAAGAAAGGCCATCTGCATTTCACGCTGCAGGGCGCGCGCCTGCGCGGCCGCTGGTCGCTGGTGCGCACACGGCTCGGCGGCAGGCAGCCGCAGTGGCTGCTGATCAAGGGCCAGGACGACTTCTGCGAGGCCGGCGACGTGGCCAGCGATGTCACCCTGCAGGAATTCAAGGCGCAGGCGGCGCCGCGCGGCCGCAGCCGCACGGCCGCCCGCAAACCGGCCTCGCGCGCCCAGGCGCACCGCCGCCGCCAGTTGCCGGAGCCGTTTCCGGAGCAGGTCGAGCTGCAGCTGGCGCGTCTCAGCGACAAGGCGCCGGCCGGCCGCGACTGGCTGCACGAGATCAAGTACGACGGCTACCGCGTCCTCGTCTTCCGCGACGGCCGCAAGCTGCGCATCGTCTCGCGCAATGGCATCGACTGGACCGAAAAGCTGCCGGCGCTGCGCGAAGCCGTGCTGGGCCTCGACTGCCGACGTTGCATTCTCGACGGTGAACTCGTCGCTTTCGACGAGCAGGGGCATAGCCGCTTTGATTTGCTGCAACAGCGCTTCGGCCATAGCGGCGACACCGCGGCGGTGATGTTCGACCTGCTCTACCTCGACAGCGAGGACCTGCGCGGCGAGCCGCTGCGCACGCGCCAGCAGGCCCTGCAGCGGCTGCTCGAGGCGGCGCCGCCGGTGCTGCAACGCTCGCAGGTGTTCGAGGGCGCGGGGCCGGAAGCCTTCGAGGCGGCCTGCCGCCTGGGGCTCGAAGGCATCGTCTGCAAGGCGCGCGAGGCGCCGTACGAGGGTGGCCGTGGCGGCAACTGGCTGAAGGTGAAATGCGTGCAGTCGGATGAGTTCGTCGTCGTCGGTTATACCCCCGGCCAGGGCGCGCGCGCGGCGCTGGGCTCGCTGCTGCTGGCGCGGCCCGGCCCGGCCGGCGCGCCCTGGCAGTACGTCGGCCGCGTCGGCACCGGCTTCAGCGAGGCCTTGATCGGCGATCTGCTCAAAGGCTTTCGCCCGCTCAAGCGGGCGCCCGCGCTGGATCGGGGTCCGGGCCGTGCCGAGCTGCGCGGTGCCACGCCGGTATGGGTCAAGCCGGAGCGGGTGATCGAGGTGGAGTTCCGCGCCTGGACCGACGATGGCCTGCTGCGACAGGCCAGCTTCAAGGGCCTGCGGCCGGACAAGTCGCCGGCCGATGTCGCCCGCCCTGACGCGCCACCACGGCTGCGGGCCGCTGCGGGCGGCAGCAGGTCGGGAGCGGCGCGCCGACGTTCGTCGGCGCCTGCTTCAAAAAAAGAGGCGGAGGCGGCAGCGCCGTTCGCGTTCACGCACCCCGAGCGGCGGCTGTTTGCTGATCCACCGCTGAGCAAGGCCGAGATCGGCGCGCTTTACCGCGATCTGGCCGATCACATCCTGCCCGGTATCGTCGCGCGGCCGCTGGCGCTGCTGCGCTGTCCGCAAGGCATCGGCCAGCCATGCTTCTTCCAGAAGCATCTGACGCCAGGCTTCCCGAAGTCCGTGCACGCCGCCGCGGTCAAGTCCGCGCGCGATCCCTACGTCTATATCGAGGACCTCGACGGCCTGCTGGGTCTGGTGCAGATGAACGTCATCGAGATCCATCCCTGGGGTGCGCCGCTGCGCGATCCGCAGCGCCCGGATCGCATCGTCTTCGATCTCGACCCTGGCCCCGCCGTGCCGTGGTCTCGGGTCGTCGCCGCAGCGCGCGAGCTGCGGCAGCGTCTGGATGCGCTCAAGCTGCTGTCGTTCCCGCGCGTCTCCGGCGGCAAGGGCCTGCATGTGGTGGTGCCGCTGAGCGGCCGCGACAGCTGGGAGGCGGTCAAGGGCTTCGCGCAGGCGATGGCCCGGGTGATGACGCAGGACGCGCCGGAGCGCTACATCGATGTCGCCACCAAGTCGCGGCGCGAACGGCGGATCTTCATCGATTACCTGCGCAACAGCCGTGGCGCGACCGCGATCGCCTCGTACTCGCTGCGTGCGCGGCCGGGCGCGCCGATCGCCGTGCCCGTGCACTGGGACGAACTCGCTCGTCTGCGCGGCCCGGCACCGTTCGCGGCCGACAACATCCGCAAGCGCGTCGCCGCACATCCTGAGCCCTGGCCAGGCTTCGCCGAGGTTCGCCAGGCGCTGCCGAAGGCGAAACGCTGATGGCCCGGCCGCTGTGGAACGGCGCGATCTCCTTCGGCCTGCTGCACATCCCGGTGCAGCTGATGCCGGGCGAGCGGCGCAGCGACCTGCGCTTTCACCTGGTCGACGTGCGCGACAAGGCGCGCGTGCGCTACGAGCGCGTCAACGAGGATACCGGCGAGGAAGTGCCGTGGAAGGACATCGCCAAGGCCTTCGAGTACGAGAAGGGCAGCTACGTGGTCCTGGAGGACGAGGACTTCAAGAGCGCGGCGCCGGACAGCAGCGAGTCGGTGGATATCGAAAGCTTCATCGCGCCGGACGCGGTGGGCCCCGAATACTACGAGCGGCCGTATTACCTGGTGCCGCCGAGCGGCAAGAAGCAGCAGGGCGCCGCCAAGGGTTATGTGCTGCTGCGCGAGACCCTGAAGAAGCTCGATCGCGTCGCGCTGGCACGCGTGGTGATCCGCTCGCGCGAGCATCTGGCGCTATTGCGCCCGGTCGATGCGGCCTTGCAACTGATCGTGCTGCGTTATCCGCAGGAGCTGGTACCGCTCGACGAGTACAGCTTTCCGTCGGCCGGCGCCAAGACCACGCGCGTCAGCGACAAGGAACTGGCGATGGCCCGGCAGCTGGTCGAATCGATGAGCGAGCCGTTCAAGCCGGACGCCTACCGCGATGAATTCCGCGAAAAGCTCAGCCGCGCCATTCGGGCGCGCCTGCGCCGAAAGGGTGCCAAGGTCTCGCGCAAGGCCGGACTCGATACGGAGGCGCCGCGCTCCGACAAGGTGGTCGATTTCATGGCACTGCTGCAGCAGAGCATCGCCTCCAACAAGCGCAGTCCGGCGGCGGGCAGTGCCAAGTCGTCGGCCCGCAAGACGCAGCCGCGACGGCGAACGGGGGCGCGGCGCCGCTCCTGAACGCTCCGTTCCTCGCCTCGAGCCCTACGTCCTTCCGATTTTCGGGGTCGGCTCGGATTTGGCTTACATAATGATCGGGGATGCACCGACGAGCCGACCGGCAAATCGCTGCATGGGGCGGCCGTGATGACGGCCATCGATCAGGAGAGGGATATGCGGGAAAGCGTGAACAGGGTGGGTGCTCGCCAGCTTGCGATGCTGGCGATGGCGGCGGGCATCGGCTGGTGTGGCGTGGCGCAGGCGCAGGAAACGGCTGCGGAAACCTCGACCGAGACGCAGGGGCGGTCGATGTCGATGGGCACGGTGGGCGCGCATGTCGGCACCACGGGCTTCGGCGTCGAATATCGCTTTGGCCTCAATCGCTTCATCGATCTGCGCGCCGCCTACGATTTCGGCAGCTACAGCGACACCTATGACGACGACGGCACCGAGTACAAGGCCAAGCTGAAGATCAGTGCACCGGTCGGCCTGATCGACATCAAGCCGTTCGCTGGCGGCTTCCGCATCAGTGCCGGTGTCTACGGCGGCGCGCCGGAGCTGAAGCTGAAATCGAAAGGCCAGGACGACTATGACGTCGGTGAGAGCACCTATACCGGCGATCTGAGCATGAAGGGCAAGGCCGACCTGGGCAGCGCGGCGCCGTATCTGGGCATCGGCTGGGGCGGCACGACCAATGGCACCGGCTTCGGCGTCAGCTTCGACATGGGCGTGATGTTCACCAAGGCGCCGAACGTCAGCCTCGACGCCACCGGCCGCGTCTGCGATTCCACCAACGGTGCTTGCGACCCGAACGGGGCGGAAGGCTTCGACATCGAGTCGAGCAATGATCCGCGCGTCGCCCAGTTCATGGACGATCTGCAGCAGGAAGTCAGCGACATCGAGGACGACACCAAGGACTTCAAGTTCTGGCCGGTGCTCGCGCTCGGTTTCGTCTACCGCTTCTGAGCGGTGCCGCGACGCCCGTCGGCCCGGTCAAGGGCCGGCGGGCGTTTTTGCGTGAGAACGCTCAGTAGAGACTGCGCAAGCTCGCCCAGCCGGAGGTCTTGCTGTCGACGGCGATGGCGTAAATGCCGGTGGTGCCGCGCGGCGCGCCGATGATGGTGACGACGGTGCCGGCCGGCAGCACGCGATAGGCCAGCTTGCTGTCATTGGGTTCCAGCAGGCGCAGCGGCGTGTCTTCCTGAAGCCGCCAGCGGTCGCCGATCGCCAGCCCGAACCAGTTCTCGTACTGCTGCTGCGAGTTGGCCTTGGTGTTGACGTAAATGGTGTCGGGCGTCGCCGCCTGCGGCGGGGCGGCCTGGGCCTGGTAGCTGGCCAGCTGTTGCTGCAGTTCGCCCACCTGCGCGGTGAGCTGGCGATTGGCGGCGATCAGGGCTTCCAGCCGGGCTTCCAGCGAGGGCTGGGTGACCATCGCCACCTGCATCGGCTGGGCATAGGTCTGCGCGTGCGCGCTGGCACTGGCGGCGAGGCCGGCCAGGAGGCTGCAAAGGAAAGGGGCGCGATGCATGGTGAGTGCCTCCCTGGCATGCATGGGATGGGCAAAGGCGCAACCGCGCCATTGCGGTTCGAGCATTCGGCTCGGGCTTTCTGCACGCAACATCGAGGCCAATGACGGCTCGATCAGCTCAAATGAGCACAGAAGTTGGCTGATACCGGCGAACTGCGGAAAACCGCCGCTGACCGTAGCACGGCAAACCTACTGCCAGATGAACGTCGACAGGCCCTAGCCCGGCAGCAGTTCCAGCAGCCGCTCGGCCGGACGGGCGACGACCGCCTTGCCGCGATAGACGACGATCGGCCGTTCCATCAGCTTGGGGTGGCTGGCCAGCACGTCCAGCCATTGCTCATCGCTATAACCATTGTCCCGGGACAGGCCCAGCTCACTGAACAGGGCTTCCTTGCTGCGCACGAAATCCATCGGCCTGAGGCCGAGCAGCCGGCTCAGCTCGCGCAACTGCGCTTTCGACAGCGGCTTCTGCAGGTATTCGACCACCGGCAGCTCGATGCCGCGCTCGCGCAGCAGCTGCAGGGCCTCGCGGCTCTTGCTGCAGCGCGGGTTGTGCAGGATGCTGTCTTGCATGGCCATGGCGCTGCCCAGCCTCAGTTCAGCACGGTGGGGACGGCGAGGCGGAACGGCTGGATGATCGCGTCGAAGGTCTCGCGGCTGTCGACGACGATCATGTTGAACTCGCCGTGCATGGTGCCGACCGGGGTCGTCAGCGGGCAGCCGCTGGTGTACTGGAACTCCTCGTTGGGCGCCAGCACCGGCTGGTAGCCCACCACGCCGGGACCGCGCACGTCCTCCGACACGCCCTCGCCGTTGGTGATGACCCAGTGCCGCGACAGCAGCTGCACCGTCTGCTCGCCCTCGTTGCGGATGGTGATGTGATACGCGAACAGGTACTGGCCATTGGCCGGTTCCGACTGTTCGGGAACGAAGCGCGGCCTGACGATGATGCGGATGCCGCGGGTGACCGTGTCCGACATCGAGCGTTCCTCGTAGATGTCTCGTCGCGTCGACGGGGAGGCAGCTTAATACATGCCGGTCGCGAGCTTGGCTGCTTCCGACATCATCGACTGGTTCCACGGCGGATCGAACACCAGTTCGACATCGCTTTCGGTGATCGTCGGAATCAGCGCGATCTTGCTCTTGATGTCGCTGACCAGGATATCGCCCATGCCGCAGCCGGGCGCGGTCAGCGTCATGCGTACCGTCGCACGCCGCTGCGCGGGGCCCAGGGTTTCGACGCGGCATTCGTAGATCAGGCCCAGCTCGACGATGTCGACCGGGATCTCCGGGTCGTAGCAGGTCTTCAGCTGGTCCCAGACGGCGCTTTCGATGTCCTCGTCGCTGGCATCGGCGGCAATCTCCGGTGCCGCCGCCACCTGCTGCCCGATCGCATCGGCGTCCTTGCCGTCGATGCGGAACAGATGGCCTTCGCAATGCACGGTGAACGAGCCGCCGAGCGCCTGCGTGATCTGTGCGCGCGCGCCCTCCGGCAGCTCGACCTTGGTGCCCTGGGGAATCAGGATGCCGATGACGTCACGGCTCAGCGTGACGGTTTCGTTGACTGCGCTCATTAATCGCCTGGATCGCGCCTGGATCGCGCCTGGAACGCCCGACCGGGAGCCGGTGCGAAGACGCGCATTTTAAACCAGTCTCATCGTCGCCACCGGGCGTGACGCCCTATCGGTTTGCGTTCAGCCGCCGCGGCTATGATCGGCCACCGTTTTAAGGAGACTTGGATGAAGAAGCTTGCCGCCGCCCTGCTGGTTCCCCTGCTGCTTGCCTGCTCGATGGCGCAGGCCGCCGAGGAGCCGCGCCGTGTCGTCGCCGTCAACGGCCAGGGCGAAGTCAGCACGCGGCCGGACCGCGCGCGCCTGAACCTGGCGGCCGACGCGCTCAATGTCGATCTGAAAGCCGCCGAGGCCGAGGTCAACCGCATCGTCCGCGCCTATCTGGCCGAGGCCAAGTCGCTGGGCGCCAAGGACGAACAGATTTCCACCGCCGGCATCAACATCAACCCGGAATACGTCTGGGACGAGAAGACACGGCGCAACAAGCTGGTGGGCTACCGCGCGCGCCGCGATATCGACATCGTCGTCAGCGATCTCGACAAGCTCGGCGACTTCGTCCTGCGTGCCACCAAGGTCGGCGTCAATCACGTCAGCGCACCGGTTCTGGAATCAAGCAAGAGCAAGGACCTGATGAAGGAAGCCTTGGCCAAGGCCGCGATCGATGCGCGGGACAAGGCCAGGCTGCTGGCAGAAACGCTGGGCATGAAGCTCGGCGCGGTGCGCAGCCTGCGCGTCAACGACTACACGCCGCCGCCGGTGCCGATGGTCAAGGCCATGGCCATGCGCGCCGAAGCTGCGGCCGACATGAGCGGCAACGAGGAGATCGGCTTCTCCGGCGGCGAGATCAAGTACAGCGCCACCGCCGCGGTCGAGTTCGATCTGCAGGAGCGCTGAGCGGCCGCGGCGCGTGGCGCTGCCGCCGTCGCTGCCGATAGGAAGCGGCCGAGTGATCGGCCGTTTCTTTTTATCGAACAAAGTAGTTTTTCTGAAGATTTAGGCTCATTCCCTCTGCGCGCCGTCCGGGCCGGCCGGGCGTTCCGCCATGCCGGATGCCGGCGCAGTGCGGTTGTCGGCGCACAATGCGATAATTCTGCACTTTCTCCCCGCGTGTTCAGGGCGCGAAAGTGGCCAGTCCAAAATCTCCCGTTGTCGGCATCATCATGGGTTCGCGCTCCGATTGGGAGACGATGGCGCCCGCAGCCCAGACCCTCAAGGATCTCGGCGTCGCCTATGAGGCGCGCGTGGTCTCCGCGCATCGCACCCCGGATCTGTTGTTCGAATACGCCGAAACCGCGCCCGGCCGCGGCATCAAGGTGATCATCGCCGGCGCCGGCGGCGCTGCGCATCTGCCCGGCATGTGCGCCGCCAAGACCACGCTGCCGGTGCTGGGCGTGCCGGTGCAGTCCAAGGCGCTCAAGGGCCTGGATTCGCTGCTGTCGATCGTGCAGATGCCGGCCGGCATCCCGGTCGGCACGCTGGCGATCGGCCCGGCGGGCGCCACCAACGCGGCGCTGCTCGCGGCGGCGATCCTCGCCACGCATGACGCCAAGCTGGCCAAGAAGCTGGCGGCGTTCCGCGCCGCCCAGACCGCCAAAGTGCTCAACGACGAACCGCTGAAGCTCCCCGCATGAAGATCGGCATCCTTGGTGCGGGCCAGCTCGGGCGCATGCTGGCCCTGGCCGGCTACCCCCTCGACTTTGACTTCGTCTTCCTCGATCCGGCGACGGAAGCCTGCGCCGCGCCACTGGGCGAGCACATCCACGCCGACTACGAGGACGAGCGCGCGCTTTCCGAGTTCTGCGTCAGCGTCGACGTCGCCACCTACGAATTCGAGAACGTGCCGGCGAAGACCGCCGAGTTCGTCGGCTCGCGCATTCCGCTGCTGCCGGCGCCGCTGGCGCTGACCGTCGGCCAGGATCGCCTGTCCGAGAAGACCTTGTTCGACAAGCTGCAGATTCCAGTGCCGCGCTACATGCCGGTGGCAACGCGCGAGGCGCTGCAGCTGGCGGTGCGCAACATCGGCCTGCCGGCGGTGCTCAAGACGCGGCGGCTCGGTTACGACGGCAAAGGCCAGGCGGTGCTGCGCGAGCCGGCCGATCTCGACACGGCCTGGGCCAGGCTCGGTGGCCAGCCGCTGATCCTCGAAGCCTTCGTGCCGTTCGAGCGCGAGGTGTCCTGCCTGGCGGTGCGCGGCAAGGACGGCGAGCTTCGCTTCTACCCGATCGTCGAGAACACGCATCGCGACGGCATCCTGCGCGTATCGGCGCCGCGCGCCGCCGATCCGCTGCAGGCGGAAGCGGAAACCTATGTGCGCCGCGTCGTCGAACACCTCGGTTATGTCGGCGTGCTGGCCTTCGAGTTCTTCGTCGCCGGCGGCAAGCTGTTTGCCAACGAGATCGCGCCGCGCGTGCACAACTCCGGGCACTGGACCATCGAGGGCGCGATCTGCTCGCAGTTCGAGAACCACCTGCGCGCCATCGCCGGGCTGCCGCTGGGCGCGACCGCCGTGCGCGGCTACCCGGTGATGGTCAACTTCATCGGCGACGCGCCGGCCAATGCAGATCTGGCCGCACTGCCGGGTGTGCATATCCATCACTACGGCAAGACGCCCAAGCCGCAGCGCAAGGTCGGTCACGCCACCGTCACCGCTGCCACCGAGGCGGAGCGCGACGAGCGTCTGGCGGCGCTGCTGGCGCTGGTGCGGGCGGTCGAAAGCTGAGGGAGCCGCGGCCGAAGCGCCGGGGGCAAGCCCGACAAGCGCGCCGTAACGAAAAAGCCCTCCGTGACGGAGGGCTTTTTGTTTGCAGCCGGTGCAGGCCTCAGCGCTTGTCGAGCGCCGCGACGTTGCGCTCGGCGGCGCCGGTGTAGACCTGGCGCGGACGGGCGATGCGCATCGACGGATCGGAGATCATCTCCACCCAGTGCGCAACCCAGCCGACGGTGCGGGCGACCGCGAACATCGGCGTGAACATGTTCACCGGGATGCCGAGCGCCTTGTAGATGATGCCCGAGTAGAAGTCGACGTTCGGGTAGAGCTTGCGCTGCTTGAAGTAATCGTCGGACAGCGCGATCTCTTCGAGCTTCATCGCCAGTTCGAGCTGCGGATCGTTTTCCTTGCCCAGGTGCTTGAGCACCTTGTGGCACTGCTCGCGGATGATCGTCGCGCGCGGGTCGAAGTTCTTGTAGACGCGATGGCCAAAGCCCATCAGGCGCACGCCTTCGACCTTGTCCTTCACCTTCTGCATGAACGGCGCCACGTTCTTCACGTCGCCGATCTCTTCGAGCATCGTCAGCACCGCCTCGTTGGCGCCGCCGTGCGAGGGGCCCCACAGCGCGGCGATGCCCGAGGCGATCGCGGCGTACGGATTGGTGCCGGTGCTGCCGGCCATGCGCACCGTCGAGGTCGAGGCGTTCTGCTCGTGGTCGGCGTGCAGGATGAACAGCACGTCCAGCGCCTTGGCGGCGACCGGATCGACGTGATACGGCTCGGCCGGCACCGCGAACATCATGTGCAGCAGGTTGCTGCAGTAGTCGAGATGGTTCTGCGGGTACATGAACGGCTGGCCGTAGTACTTCTTGTAGGCCGCCGCCGCGATCGTCGGAATCTTGGCGATCATGCGATGCGCGAAGATCTCGCGGTGACGCGGATCCTTGTTGTTGGTGGTGTCGTGGTAGAAGCCCGACAGCGAGCCGACGACGCCGGTCAGCATCGCCATCGGATGCGCGTCGTAGTGGAAGCCGTTGAAGAAGCTCTTCAGCCCCTCATTGATCATCGTGTGCTTGCGGATGCTCTGGTCGAAATCCTGCAGCTGCTGCGCGTTCGGCAGCTCGCCGTTGAGCACCAGATAGGCCACTTCGATGAACGAGCAATGCTCGGCCAGCTGGGCGACCGGGTAGCCGCGATACAGCAGCACGCCCTGGTCGCCGTCGATGTAGGTGATCGCCGACTTCGTCGAGCAGGTCGACGAGAAGCCCGGGTCGTAGGTGAACACGTCCAGCTTGTCGTAAACCTTGCCGACATCGAGGCCGACCGGGCCGAGGGTGCCGCCGATCGACGGCAGATCCGTCTTCTCGCCGGAGGTGTTGTTGACCAGACTGAAGCTAGGCGTGCTCATTAGCTGACCTCTATCTCAAAAGCTGGGTTCTAGTAAGGGACGGCAAGTCCGGCGTCACCCTGTCGCAGCCGACCTGCATGGCGCCCTGGTTTTTATGTGCGCCAGCGGAATCTAACGGCAGGATCAGAGGGTAAGGTCCGAGGCCTCTCGGCATTTTAAACCAGACTTCCGCCGAGGTGCCCTGAACATCCGCAAAAAATGCGCCGATGTCAGGCGAAGCTGGCTCGAATTGCCACATTCGAGGACGCCCGCGACGTTGAGGGCGGTACCGCAGGAGGGCTTGCCGGAAACGCAAAAGGCCGCGACGAGCGCGGCCTTTTGACGGAGCAAACCCGGTAAGGCTTACTTCTTGCCGTAGCGGGCGTTGAACTTGCCCACGCGACCGCCAGTGTCCACCACCTTCTGCTTGCCCGTGTAGAACGGGTGCGAGAGGCTGGAGGTATCGAGGCTGACCAGCGGGTACTTCTGGCCGTCGATCTCGATGCTGTCCTTGGTCTTGACCGTCGAGCGGATGAAGAACACGTGATCCGCGCCGCCGTCCTTGAACGCGACCGTACGGTACTCGGGGTGGATGCCGTCTCTCATTGAAAATCCTGCCTATACGTAAAAATCTGGCGATCGCGAAACGCGAAAGGGCGCGAAGTTTAATGAAGCGCCGCCGCGGCCGCAAGCCAGGCTATTGCGGGCGGCGGATCACCACCGTGCCGGCGAGCTTGTCGTGCCAGCCCTGCTTGCGTGCATCGAACGCCGCCCAGATGAAACCCAGGCCCAGCGGCAGCGCCGAGAAGAAGTAGCCGAGGTAGCGCGCCAGATAGCGGCGCCAGCTGGGCTGGCCGAGAGTGGCGGCGTCGACGATGACGGCGTCGATGATCATCTTGCCGGGCGTGGCCTTGCGTGCCAGCCAGAAGGCGATGACCACGGCACCGACCAGGATCTGCACCAGCACCTGCGAACCCGGATCGTCCTCGCCGATGCCCAGACCCAGCAATTCCATCAGCAGCGCCGCCGGCACCAGCACCACCAGCAGCACGATCGAGTCGACCACGCTGGCAAAAGCGCGGGCCCAGAAGCCGACATAGCGGACTGCCTGCGGCGCCGGCGTGGTCGGGATCTCGAAGGCGGGGATTTGGTTCGGGTCGGTCATTGCGGGTTCAATCGTTCTCGGCGTCGACATGGACCTGACAGGACTCGCCATCCTCATTGAGCACGACACGCACCCGCATCGGCCGGCAGCAGACGGAGCAGTCCTCGGTGTACTCGGCGTCACCGCCGGACAGGTCGATCTCCAGGGTGATGGTTTCCCAGCAGGCCGGGCAGGTGACGCTGACGTCTTCGAGCATAGGCTTGCTTCCTTAAAGAAACATGGACAGCAGCGCATTGAGATGGCGGTGGCCGAGCTCGGTCGGCCGCACCCGCACGCCATCGTCGGCGATCAGGCCGCGCGCGCGCGCGGCCTGCGCCGGCGCCAGTGCGGCCCAGTCCAGGCCGGTGCGCGCCGCGTAGTCGGCGATCGCGAAACCATCATTCAGGCGCAGCGCGTTCATCAGGAACTCGAACGGCAGCTCGTCCGTCCCGACGCCGCGATCCTCCTGCAGCGCCGCGGCGGCGCCGGCTTGCGCCAGATAAGTTTTCGGCAGCTTGTGCCGCGCGCGGCGGCGCACCGTCAGCGCTTCGCCGCGCGTGCTGCGCTTGCCGTGCGCGCCGGCACCGATGCCCAGGTAATCGCCGAACTGCCAGTAGTTGAGATTGTGCGCGGCGCGGCGCCCGGGCTGCGCGTAGGCGGACACTTCGTATTGCGCGTAGCCGTGCGCGGCGAGCAGCGCCTGGCCCTGGGCCTGGATCTCCCAGGCGGTGTCGTCGTCCGGCAGTGGCGGCGGGCGCGCCGCGAACTCGGTGTTCGGCTCCAGCGTCAGCTGGTAGTACGACAGGTGTTCCGGCTGCAGCGCCAGCGCCGCGCGCAGATCGGCCTCGGCCTGCGCCGGCGTCTGCTGCGGCAGCGCGAACATCAGGTCGAGGTTGATGTTGGCCAGGCCGGCCGAGCGCGCCTTGTCGTAGGCGGCGAAGACTTCGCCGCGGTCATGGATGCGGCCAAGCTTCCTGAGTTGCGTATCGTCGAAGCTCTGCACGCCGATCGACAGGCGGTTGACGCCGGCATCGACATAGCCGCGGAAGTGGGCGGCCTCGGCGGTGCCGGGATTGGCCTCCATGGTGATCTCGATGTCATCGGCGAACGCCAGGCGTTTGCGCACGCCGTCGAGCACGCGGCCGATCGCCAGGTCGGAGAACAGGCTCGGCGTGCCGCCGCCCATGAAGATGCTGGCCAGCGGCCGCGGCTCCGCTGCGTCGGCCAGCTCGAAGTCGAGATCGCGCAGCAGCGCGGCCACATAGGCGTCTTCCGGCAGTTCGCCGCGCACCGCATGCGAGTTGAAGTCGCAGTACGGGCATTTGCGCACGCACCAGGGGAAATGCAGGTACAGCGACAGCGGCGGCAGGCTTGCACTCACAGCGGCATCGGGCTCACAGCTGCGCGAGCAGGCTTTGCATGGCGCGCGCGCGGTGCGAGACGCGATTCTTCAGTTCAGCCGGCAGTTCGGCGGCGCTGCGCGCCAGCTCCGGCACGAAGAACAGCGGGTCGTAGCCGAAGCCGCCCTCGCCGCGCGGCGCCTGCAGGATGCGGCCGGGCCAGAAACCCTGCGCGAGCAGCGGCACCGGATCGTCGGCATGCGCGAGCCGGGCCAGCACGCTGACGAAGCGTGCGCCGCGTTGCGCCTCCGGCACCCCGGCCAGCGCCGCGAGCAGTCTGGTGTTGTTGGCGGCGTCATCGGAGGGCTCGCCGGCGTAGCGCGCCGAGCGCACGCCGGGGGCGCCGCCCAGCGCGGCGACTTCCAGTCCCGAGTCGTCGGCGAGCGCCGGCAGACCGGACACGCGCGCCGCGTGGCGGGCCTTGATCAGCGCGTTCTCGACGAAGCTCGCGCCGGTTTCCTCGGGCTCCTCGTCGCTGAACTCGCTGACCAGGCGCAGCGTGTAGCCGCGCGGTGCGAGCAGCGCCTGCATCTCGGCGAGCTTCTTCTGGTTGCGGCTGGCGAGCACCAGCATGCCGCGATCCGCCACGGGCGTTGCTTCACGCGGGCCGTCGTCGACCAGGCGCTTGCCGTAGCTGTGCAGCTGCTCGCTGCGATAGCCGATGCGCTCGTAGAAAGCCGCCGCGGCGTGATTGTCCTCGCGCAGCTGCAGGTTGAGCTTGGGGGCGCCGAGATCACGCAGATACGCTTCGGCGGCCTGCATCAGGGCGCGGCCGATGCCGCGATGCCGCGCCTCGCGGGCCACCGCCAGATAGTTGACCCAGCCGCGATGGCCGTCGTAACCGGCCATCACGCTGCCGACGATGCGCTGTGCATCATCAACGGCGACGAGAAAGCCTTCGGCCTGCTGTGCCAGCTTGCGCTGGATGTCGCGCTGCGGATCGTTCCACGGCCGCGTCAGGCCGGCGTCATGCCACAGCGCGATGAGCGCCGCCGCCTCATCCAGCCGGAACGGCCGGATTTGCACGGGTTCAGCCCTGCAGCGCGGCGCGCTGCGCTTCGAGCAGCTCGCCGATGCCCTTGCCGGCGAGGTCGAGCAGCGCGTCGAGTTCGTCGCGGCGGAAGGCGTGGCCTTCGGCGGTGCCCTGCACCTCGATGAACTGGCCGGCCTCGTTCATCACCACGTTCATGTCGCACTCGCAGTCGGAGTCTTCCGAGTAGTCGAGGTCGAGCACCGGCTTGCCGTTGTGCAGGCCGACCGAGACGGCGGCGACCTGGCCGAACAGCGGGTCCTTCTTGATCTTGCCGGACTTCTTCAGCTTGGCCAGCGCATCGGCCAGCGCCACGTAACCGCCGGTGATCGCCGCGCAGCGCGTGCCGCCGTCGGCCTGCAGCACATCGCAGTCGATCGTCACCGTGTACGAGCCCAGCGCGTCGAGATTGACGCAGGCGCGCAGCGAGCGGCCGATCAGCCGCTGGATCTCCTGGGTGCGGCCGGACTGCTTGCCTTGCGCGGCCTCGCGGCGGCTGCGGTCATGGGTGGCGCGCGGCAGCATGCCGTACTCGGCGGTGACCCAGCCGCCGTCCTTCTTCCAGGCCGGACCCCGCTCCTCGACGCTGGCCGTGCACAGCACGCGGGTGTCGCCGAAGCTGATCAGCACCGAGCCTTCCGCATGCTTGGTGAAGTTGCGGACGATGGAGATCGGACGAAGCTGGTCGACGGAGCGACCGGAGGCACGCAGGGA
>CAMLDZ010000045.1 GCA_946478985.1 uncultured Solimonas sp. | reverse complement strand
GGCGCTATCCGCTGGCGCCGGTCTACCTCTACCCGGTGCCGGTGCAGGGCGCCGAGGCACCGCCGAAGATCGCCCGCGCACTGGCCGAGCTGCCCAGGCTCGCGCCGGTTGACGTCATCCTGCTGGCCCGCGGCGGCGGTTCGCTGGAAGACCTGTGGGCGTTCAACGACGAGCGCGTCGCCCGCGCGATCCGCGCCTGCGCGGTGCCGGTGATCAGCGGCGTCGGCCACGAGGTCGACGTCACCATCGCCGACTTCGCCGCCGACCTGCGCGCACCGACGCCGACTGCCGCCGCCGAGCGCGTCGCGCCGGACATCGGCGAATGGCTGGCTGCGCTGGCGCGCCGCGAGGAACGTCTGGCGTCGCTGGTCGAGCGCCAGCTGCGCCTGCTCGCGCAGCGCAGCGACGAGGCGCAGCGACGCCTGCATGCGCAGCACCCGGGCCGGCGCCTGCAGGAGCGCGCGGCACGGCTCGACGACAGCGCCGCGCGCCTGCAACGCGCGCAGGCGCAGCGTCTGATGCAGGAGCATCGCCATCTCGATCATCTCGACGCGCGCCTGTCCGCTCACGCACCCACTCGCCGGCTGGCGCTGGACACGCACCGGCTGGAGCGCCTGCAGGCGCGCGCCGGCGATGCCCTGCGCCACCAGCTCGCACAGCTGACGCAGCGGCAGATCGCCGCCGACACGGCGCTGACCAGCCTCAACCCGCGCGCCGTGCTGGACCGCGGCTACGCGATCGCCCTCGACGCGCAGGGCCGCGCGCTGACCGACGCCGCGCAAGTTTCGCCGGGCGACGCGCTGTCGCTGCAGCTGGCGCGCGGTGCCATCGAGACCGTGGTCAAGCGCATCCAGTAAAAGGCCCCTCTCCCGCTTGCGGGCGAGGGGTTGGGGGTGAGGGAAATACGCGCCACCGCGGCGCGCGTAAAATCGCCGCCCCATCCGCTCACCGGCTCGTCCCATGGCCTGGCTGCAACTGCGCGTACACACGCGCCACCCCGAATTCGCCGAAGAAGTGCTGCTGGCGCACGAAGCCGCGGCGGTCAGCTTCGTCGATGCGCAGGACGATCCGGTGCTGGAGCCGGCGCCGGGCGAGACGCCGCTGTGGAACAACACCGTCGCGCTCGGCCTGTTCGTGGAGAACACCGACCTGGCGCCGGTGCAGGCCAGCCTGCGCGAGCTGCTGCCGGACGGCGAGACGCTGCGCTTCGAGACCGAGCTGATCGAGGATCAGGACTGGGTGCGCGTCTGGCTCAAGGACTGCCCGCCGCTGCAGTTCGGCACGCGCTTCTGGGTGGTGCCGCACGAGAAGCTGCATGAGGTCACGCAGGCAGACGCGCTGATCATGAAGCTCGACCCGGGCCTGGCCTTCGGCACCGGCACGCATCCGACCACGGCGCTGTGCCTGCAGTGGCTGGCGGAGCTTGCCGAAGCCGGCGAGCTGGCCGGCAAGACCGTCCTCGACTACGGCTGCGGTTCCGGCGTGCTGGCGATCGCAGCGCTGCTGCTCGGCGCCGAGCGCGCGGTGGGCGTCGACATCGATCCGCAGGCGCTGACCGCGTCGCGTTACAACGCCGAGGTCAATGGCGTCGCCGAGCGGCTGGAGGTGATGCTCAGCGAGGACTTCGCGCCGCTGCCGGCCGACATCATCTGCGCCAACATCCTCGCCAATCCGCTGATCGCGCTGGCGCCGCGTCTGGCCAGCTCGATCCGCCGCGGCGGCCGCATCGTGCTGGCCGGCCTGCTCGACCGCCAGGCCGAGGACGTGCGCGGCGCCTACGATCCCTGGTTCGACTTCGACGCCGATGCCAACAAGGACGGCTGGACGCGCCTTGCGGCGCGCTGCCGGATGCCGGCGCTGATCGCGCAGCGGCGCATCGACGCCGGGCTGATCACCGCCGGCCAGCCGTGGCCGGAGCAGTTCGCCACGCTCAAGCAGGCCGGCGTCGAGGCGATCGTCAACCTGGCCATGCCGACCTCGCCCAACTATCTGGCCGACGAGGCGCAGCGCTGCAGCGAACTGGGCATCAGCTACGTGGCGATCCCGGTCGACTGGGATGCGCCGGGCCGCGCCGACGTCGAACACTTTTTCGCGGCGATGGACGCGCTGGCGACGCGCAAGACGCTGGTGCATTGCGCGCTGAACATGCGTGCCTCGGTCTTCACCTTTTTGTACCGCGTGCTGCAGCAGGCAGTGCCGCGCGACAAGGCCTGGCCGGACGTGACGGCGGTGTGGACGCCGAATCCGACCTGGCAGGCGCTGATCGACGAGATGCTGGCTGGTAAAAACTGACCACATTGTCACATTCGAGCTTTTGCCCGGCCGGTGTCGGGAGTATCATTGCCGCCCCCCATTTTCAGGAAGGGTCGCCAGCGAAGGTGCTGACGGCCTGGAGACTCCACGTATGTCATCGCTGCGGTCTTCGGACATCAAACCGCTCGGGCACTCCGTATCGGACAGCCTGGACGATTTCTTCCGGACCCTGAACGGGCATGCGCCGAAAAATCTCTACGACCTGTTCCTCGATCAGGTCGAACCGCCGCTGTTGAAGGCCACGCTGCGCTACTGCCACGGCAACCAGTCGCGCGCCGCCGAGATGCTGGGCCTCAACCGCGCGACGCTGCGCAAGAAGCTCAAGCAGCACAAGATCAAGCCGGACGCGTCGTAAGCCGCGCCCGCGCAGCCTCCATCCGCCACGCTGATCACTCAGCGAAGCCCCCGTCACCGGTTTCAACGAATCCTCCAGGTACGAAGCGATGAATACGCCCGTCCGCCGCGCGCTGCTGTCCGTCTCCGACAAATCCGGCATCGTCGAATTCGCCCGCGAGCTGCACGCGCGCAAGATCGAGCTGCTGTCGACCGGCGGCACCTACAAGCTGCTCAAGGATTCCGGCCTGCCGGCGGTGGAAGTCTCCGCGCACACCGGTTTTCCGGAGATCATGGACGGCCGCGTCAAGACGCTGCACCCGAAGATCCACGGCGGCCTGCTCGGCCGCCGCGACATCGACGGCAGCGTGATGGACCAGCACGGCATCGCGCCGATCGACCTGCTGGTCGTCAATCTCTATCCGTTCGAGGCAACGATCGCCAGGCCGGACTGCTCGCTGGAAGACGCCATCGAGAACATCGACATCGGCGGTCCGGCGATGCTGCGCGCCGCGGCGAAGAACCACGCCTGGGTCGCGGTGCTGACCGACCCGGCCGACTACGCCGGCGTGCTGGCCGAGATCGACGCCGGCGGCATCACGCAGGCCACACGCACGCGCCTGGCGGTGAAGACCTACGCGCTGACTTCGCGTTACGACGCCGCGGTGTCCGGTTATCTGTCGAGCGTGCAGGAAGACGGCAGCAAGGCGGCATTCGCGCCGGTGTTTGGCCTGCAGTTCGACAAGGTGCAGGACCTGCGCTACGGCGAGAACCCGCACCAGAGCGCCGCGTTCTATCGCGAGCGCAACGCCGCCGTCGGCACCATCAGCGCCGCCACGCAGCTGCAGGGCAAGGAGCTGAGCTACAACAACATCGCCGATGCCGACGCCGCGCTGGAATGCGTCAAGAGCTTCACCAAGCCGGCCTGCGTGATCGTCAAGCACGCCAATCCCTGCGGCGTCGCCGTCAATGAATCGGGCATCTTTGAGGCTTACGAGCGCGCCTTCCGCACCGATCCGACCTCGGCCTTCGGCGGCATCATCGCCTTCAACCGCGAGCTGGACGGCGACACCGCCAAGCTGATCGTCGAGCGCCAGTTCGTCGAAGTGATCATCGCGCCGCGCATCAGCGCCGCCGCGCGCGCCGCGGTGGCCGCCAAGCAGAACGTGCGCCTGCTCGAAACCGGTGACTTCCCGGCGAATCCGGCCAAGGCGCTGGACTACAAGCGCGTCGCCGGCGGCCTGCTCGTGCAGGATGTCGACGCCGCGGTGATCACGCTCGATCAGCTCAAGGTCGTCAGCAAGCGCGAGCCGACCGAGGCCGAGATCCACGATCTGGTGTTCGCCTGGAAGGTCGCCAAGTTCGTGAAGTCCAACGCCATCGTCTATGTGAAGGACCGCATGACGATCGGCGTCGGTGCCGGCCAGATGAGCCGCGTCTACTCGGCCAAGATCGCCGGCATCAAGGCCGCCGACGAGAAGCTCGAAGTGCCGGGCTCGGTGATGGCGTCCGACGCGTTCTTCCCGTTCCGCGACGGCATCGACGCCGCCGCGCGCGCCGGCATCACCGCGGTGATCCAGCCGGGCGGTTCGATGCGCGACGCCGAAGTGATCGCCGCCGCCGACGAGGCCGGCATGGCGATGGTGTTCACCGGCGTGCGCCACTTCCGCCACTGATCGCCGCTGCGGGCGTCCCCCTCTGAGATCAGGGTCACAGCCGGCGGTATCGCCGGCTGTGCGGCCTCGCTAGACTGCCGCCGTCTCGTCGGAGGCCGGTTCGCAGGAAGCACAGCGAACCGTCGCGCACCGACCACCGGTTTTCGTCACAGGGGGATCACCATGAAGCATGCCGTCCTGGCCTTTGCGGCCATCAGTGTCATGTCGTTCGGCAGCGCGCAGGCCGCGCTCAGCGCCGGCGACCAGTACAACCTCGAACAGATCCGCTCCGGCAGCCCCGGCGGCCTGCGCGCGGCCGCGCAGAACATCCAGGCCTCCGGCGCCGCGCCGCTGGAAGTCACCGACGCCCTCGCCGAAGCGATGCTGCAGAGCGCGCCCAAGGGCGACGCGTTCGCCGACGCCATCGCCTGGGGTTGCAAAGGCCTGGCCGCGACCGGCAATCGCCGCTACTACACGGTGGTCAAGCAGCTTGGCGACAGCGGCAACCGCAAGCTCGAAAAGCATTGCGAGAAAGCCGCCAGCAGCCTGGGCAGCGCCGAAGGCCCGCAGTACGCGCAGGGCGGCGTTTCGCTGAACGCGGGCGCCAGCGCCACGGCCGGCAGCGCGACGGCAGCCGCCGCGCCGGCGGACGGCGGCGCGTTCAAGCCGATCACCGAGCTCAAGCCCGGCATGTCGCTGCAGCAGGCCTACGCGATCTCCGGCCCGCCGACCTCCAGCAACTCGCACGTCACCGGCAAGGCGTTCATCCCGTTCAACTTCAAGGGCAATGACTCCTACCGCACGATCGGCCATTACAAGGGCCAGGGCCGCGTGATCTTCTCCAACTCCAGCGCCTACACCTCCGAGCAGCGCGTGCTGGAAGTGCAGGTCGACCCGAACGAAGCCGGCTACTGATCGCCGCCTTGCTGGACCGAATGCGGCGGCCGCGCGATGCGGCCGCCGCATTTTTGTTTGCGCGAGGATCGGGCTTGCCGCAGCATCGGCCGATGCAGGATCAACTGACGATCTGGTATCTGGAGCAGCGCTCGCCCGCCGAGTTGCGCCGCGCGCGCGTGCCGCAGCCGGTGCCGCTGCTGATGCAGGCAGAAGCGCCGCTGCCGATGCTCAACCGCTTCCTCTACACCGCGGTCGGCGGCCACTGGTTCTGGCGCGACCGCCTGCGCTGGAGCTACGCGCAATGGCTGCACTGGCTCGACCGACCGCAGCTGCAGACCTGGGTGCTGTACGCACGCGGCACGCCGGCCGGTTACGTCGAGCTGGAGCAGCAGGATGGCGGTGACGTGGAGATCGCCTACTTCGGCGTGATGCGCGAATTCTGTGGTCGTGGCCTCGGCGGCCACCTGCTGACGCTGGCGCTGGAGCGCGCCTGGGCTTTCGCGGCGCAGCGCGTCTGGGTGCACACCTGTTCGCTCGACGGCCCGGCAGCGCTGGCCAACTACGAGGCGCGCGGCATGCGCATCTACGACATCGAACACACGACGATCGAGCGTCCCGCGCAGCCGGACGGCCCCTGGCCCGGCTGGGACGGTGATTGCGGCCAGCGCGACGCGCATGGCGACTGAGACCGGGCTGGCGCTGTTCGCCGGCGTGGTGGTGGCACACGCACTCGGCGTCGCCAGCCCCGGCCCCGACTTCGCGGTGGTGATGCGCCAGGCACTCGCGCATGGCCGCGCCGCCGGGGTCCAGACCGCCGCCGGCATCGGCAGCGGCATCGTCTTCCACCTCGCCTACGGCCTGTTCGGACTGCAGTGGCTGATGCAGCAGCTGCCGATGGCGATCCACGTCATCGCGCTGGCCGGCGCCGCCTTCCTGATCTGGATGGGTGCCGGCGCCCTGCGCGCGCAGCCGCTGCCCGAGCAGGACGCCGCGAACGCGGAGGTGGCGCGCGGCGGACGCGCCGACTTCCTGCTGGGGCTTGCGACCAATGTGCTGAATCCGAAAGCGACACTGTTCTTCGTCGCGCTGTTCAGCAGCATCGCCACCGCGCCGCTGCCGCCCGGCCTGCAACTGGCGATCGCGATCTGGCTGCCACTGGCGACCTTCGCCTGGTTTGCGGCGCTGGCGCTGCTGCTGTCGCACGCCGGCCTGCGCCACGGTCTGCGCCGGCAGGCGCAGCGCATCGACCGCGCGATGGGCGTGATCCTGATCGCCCTCGGCGTGCTGGTGATCGTCCGCGAACTGCTCTGAGCACAGCGCGGTTCAGCCGTTCCTTTCCAGCCAGTCCAGCCGCGCCTGCCAGCGCTGGCGCAGCTCGGCGTTGAGGCCGGGCGTGGCGATCAGCACGCGCACGCGATCCAGGTCCGGGCGGCGCGCGTTCTTGAGGTTCCAGTATTCGCGCAGCGTCACCGGTTCGGCATTGCGCGCCAGCAGCTCGATCGTGTCGCCGGCCTGCAGCACGCCGGGCTCCAGCACGCGGTAGTACCAGCCGGACACGCCCTGCTCATCCATGCACTGCATCAGGCCTTCGACGTCGTGCCTGGCCTCGATCTTCCAGCATGGCGAACGCGGCTGGCTGAGCTGCACGCGCGCGCTGCCGAGGCGGAACACGTCGCCGATGCAGACCTCGTTCTCGGTCCAGCCCAGCGTGGAGACGTTCTCGCCCATGCAGCCGGGCACGAACTTGGCGGCGTCCTCGCGAAAATACGAGATGAAGCGGCGAAAGTGATCCTGCGGAAAATGATGCACGGCCTTTTCCGGCCCGCCATGGACGCGGCGATCGGCCTGCTGGTCATCGACCAGTCCGTCGCGCTCGATGCGCATCGGCCCCGCCACCGGCAGCTTGAAGATACCGGTCGGGCGGCCATCGTTCGGCATCGGCTGCACCTTGCCGGCGAACACGTGGTCGACGAGCAGCGAGATCGGCATCAGAGATCCTCCAGCAGGATGCGCGCGGCATTGCGCCCCGGCGCGCCGCTGACGCCGCCGCCCGGGTGCGCGCCGGCGCCGCACAGGTACAGGCCCGGCAGCGGCGTGCGGTAATCGCCCCAGCCCGGCACCGGGCGGAAGCCGAACAGCTGATGCAGCGACATCGCCCCATGGAAGATGTTGCCGCCGGTCAGATTGAAACGGCGCTCCAGCTCCAGCGGCGACAGCAGCTGGCGATGCAATACCGAGGCGCGGAAGTTCGGCGCGTACTGCGTGACCGCGTCGATGCAGCGCTCGGCGAAAGCATCGCCGATCTGGTCCCAGTGATCGTCGGCGAGCTTGTACGGTGCGTACTGCACGAACAGCTGCGCGATGTGATGGCCGGCCGGCGCCAGCGTGGTATCCACCGAGGTCGGCAAGGTCATCTCGACGACCGGCGCCTGCGACGGCGCGCCGCGCCGCGCGTCCTCGTAGGCGCGCTCGATGTAGTCGAGCGAGGGGCTGATATGGATGGTGCCGCGATGCTGCGGGCCGACGCCGCGGGCCAGCGGCGCGGCACTGAAGTCGGGCAGCTCCGACAGCGCCAGATTGATCTTCATCACCGCGCTGGCGTAGTCGATGCGCGCCGCCGCGGCGCGGAAGGCGTCCGGCAGCACGCCGGCGTCGAGCAACTGCAGGAAGGTCACTGCCGGCGTGGCATTGGAGGCGATGCATCGTGCGGCGATGCGCTCGCCGCTGGCGAGCCGCACGCCGCTCGCACGGCCACCGCTGACTTCGATCGCCGCGACCTCGGCGCCGGTGCGCACCGTCACGCCCGCACTTTCGGCGCTGCGCCGCAGCGCGTTGCTGAGTGCGCCCATGCCGCCCTCGACATAGCCCCAGACGCCGCGCGCGCCGCCGGCCACGCCCATCACGTGATGCAGCAGCACATAGCCGGTGCCCGGCGCCGACGGCGGCGCGAATGCGCCAATGATCGCGTCGGTAGCGAGCGTTGCCTTCAGCGCCTCGGATTCGAACCAGCGCTCGAGGATCGGCGTGGCCGGACCGGTCAGCAGTTCCAGCGCGGTCGGCAGATCGTCGCCGAGCGTCTTGAGCGCGCGGTGGAAGCGCAGCAGCCGGCGCAGGTTGCGCAGCCGGTCGACGAAGCCGCGGCGGCGGATGCCGGCCGGCAGCGGCAGCAGTTCCGGTGCAATGTCCTCGAGCGCCGGCTCCAGGGCCTCGGCGACACGCGTCAGCCAGGCTTCGTAGCGCGGGTAGGCCTCGGCATCGCGTGCGGAGAATTTGGCGATCTCGCGACGGTTGAGCGCGGCGTCCGGCCCCATCAGCAGACTGCGCCCGTCCGGCAGCGGCGTGAACGACGAGGGATTGCGCGGCAGCACCTTGTAGCCGTACCGCGCCAGCTCCAGCTCGCGTTCGATCTGCGGCAGCAGCAGCGAGATCAGGTAGGAGGCGGTGGAGGCGCGATAGCCCGGCGCGATCTCCTCGGACACGGCGGCGCCGCCGACGATGTCGCGGCGCTCCAGCACCAGCACCTTTCTGCCGGCGCGCGCCAGGTAGGCGGCACAGACCAGGCCATTGTGACCGCCGCCGACGATGATGACGTCATGGCTCATGCCGCTGCCTCGCTGCGCTCGGAAACACATTGTCGGAAGCCGGCGCCTGCCGGCGCAAGCTCGCTACAATCGGCGCCAGGCCGGCGGCGGCGCCCGGCGGCTGGCCCGGGCGGGGTCCGGCGTCATCGCACAGCGCCGCAGCAACGCCGTAAGCGGCGGTCTGTACAGCCATTTTCCTGACGCCGCAGATCGGTACGCTGCCCTCAGGACATAAGAACATTCAGGAGCTGTCATGTCTCTGAAGAACCCGGTGGAGATGCTGCTGCAGTGGGCCAAGGACCAGCCGAACAAGGCCTGGCTGTTCCAGCCGCTCGGCAATGGCGTCAAGCAGTACAGCTTTGCCGAATGCGAGGCGCAGGTGCGCAGCATGGCCACGGCGTTGCGCAAGCTCGGCTACCCGCCGGGCTCGCGGATCGCCATTTCGGGCCGCAACACCGCGCACTGGTTCCTCGCCGACCTGGCGATCGCGATGGCCGGCTATGTCAGCGTCGGCCTGTATCCCAAGCAGGCCAGCGAATCGGTGCGCTATATCCTGGAGCATAGCGAGACCAAGGCGCTGTTCGTCGGCCCGATGCCGGACCCGGACGACTTCATGAAGGCCGTGCCGGCCGGCATCACCAAGATCGCCTTCCCGTACCCGGGCGTGACGCCCTGCGAGTTGCAGTGGGACGACCTGGTCCGCGCCAGCGAGCCGTTCTCCGGCTATCAGCCGTCGCCGCCGGACGCGACCTGGACGCTGGTCTATACCTCCGGCACCACCGGCCTGCCGAAGGCGGTGATCATCACGCTCGGCAACGTGCTGTTCGCCGCCGGCGGCATGGTCAAGGCGATGCCGGCGCACGGCCAGGAACGCTTCTTCTGCTACCTGCCGCTGGCACATGCCTTCGAACGCGGCGCCGTGGAACTCGGCTCGATCTACTACGGCGCCGAGGTCTACTTCCTGGAGAGCATCGACAAGCTCGCCGAACAGCTGCCGCAAGTGGCGCCGACGCGCTTCTTCGGCGTGCCGCTGGTCTACGGCCGCTTCCAGGCCGGTATCCTCAAGAAGCTGCCACAGAAGAAACTCGATCTGCTGCTGAAGATCCCGCTGCTGTCGGGGCTGATCAAGAAGAAGATCAAGGCCGGCGTCGGCCTGCAGAACGCGCACTACGTGATCGCCGGCGCGGCGCCGATGCCGATACCGCTGATGCAGTGGTTCGACAAGCTCGGCATTACCGTGCTGCAGGGCTACGGCATGACCGAGAACAATATCTACGCGACGGTGAACCTGCCCAAGGCCAACCGCTGGGGCTCGGTGGGCCGTGCACAGCCCGGCGCCGACATGCGCATCGGCGACAACGACGAGATCCAGTTCAAGCACGGCGCGGTGACACCCGGCTACTACAAGGACCCCGAGAAGACGCGGGAGCTGTTCACCGCCGACGGCTGGCTGAAGACCGGCGATCAGGGCCGCATCGACGAGGATGGCTACCTGTTCATCACCGGCCGCGTGAAGGACTTGTTCAAGACGCAGAAGGGCAAGTATGTTGCACCTGCGCCGATCGAGGGCGCGATGGCACGCAACACCGACATCGACCAGCTCTGCTTCGTGGGCGCCAATCTCAAGCAGCCGATCATGGTCGTGTCGCTGACGCCCGATGCGCTGGCCAAGCCGCGCACCGAAGTCGAGCAGCAGCTGCTGGCTGACATGAACGCCGTCAACCAGGAGCTGGAACCGCACGAGCAGATCGCCAAGATCCTGATCGTCAAGGACAGCTGGACGATCGACAGCGGCCTGGTCACGCCGACGATGAAGGTCAAGCGCAACGAAGTCGAGAAGCGCTACGAAAGCCTGCTCGAACAGCATGCTGCCGACGTCAAGGAAAAGATCGGCTGGGAATAAGTCCGCGCCAGACGCCGCCGCTGCATCCGACCCCGGCCTTCGCCAGAAGCGCCGGGGTTTCTTTTTTGCATCACGCACCGCGATGACGCAATGCCCGGCGTCCGTCGCCGAGGCCGATTGTCGATCGCGTCACGAAAGCGGCTGCCGGCGACAGTCGGCCCGCCAGCATCGCACAAGCGATGTCGGAAATTTCCCACCCCGCGCTGGCACCGGTATTGCTCCGTCTCAGTTTCGTTGACGCTTCTACTTTCGTAGTTTTCAAAATACTCATGTAGGACATTTTCCGATCTACCGTCTCAACATCCATCATCGTGAGGACTGTCACAAATACTGACACGATCACCATGCTATTCATTGTGTAGCTCTCGACTTCCTAATTCAGGATTCGAAACCGCCAGACCAACCGGGCCTCCACCATGGACTACAGCAGCGCGGCTTTGCACAACCTTGGACAGTGGCTGTTCCCTTCGCCGCAGTTCGGCGCAGCGCTGTGGTGGACGCTGGCCTGGCTGGGACTCGGCAAGCTCGCACTGGGCTTCGGCTGGGAGGCGATCACCCGCATCGGCGCGGTGCACGAGCACCGCGTCTTCCGCATCGGCACCGATACCGGGCAGCGCCGGCGCGAAATCCTCTCGTCCTGGCACGTATTCAGCGACGCCATCTTCCTTTACGCGCTGATCCGTCTCGGCCTGATCCGGCTGGCGCCGGACAGCTGGACGACCACACTGCTGACGTTCGCGGTGTTCTACGTCTGGGTCGAGGTGCTCTACTACTTCACGCACCGCTGGATGCACGAGCACGATTTCCTGTATCGCCTGCATCGTTCGCATCACCTGTCGCGCGTGGTCACGCCGCTGTCATCGATCTCGATGTCATGGGTCGAGAAGTGGGTCTTCTACACCGCCGGCTGGCTCAGCTTCATGGCCGCCGCCTCGTGGCTGATGCCGGTGGGCCTGGCCGGCATTGCCGCCTACTATGCCTTTCACTTCATCATCAGCCTGCACGGCCACAGCAATGTCGAGACCTCCAGGCTCGGCGCCCTGCTGTCGAATCATCTGAGCATGGGCTCGGCGACCAGCCACGCGCTCCACCACGCGCGCTTCAAGGTCAACTACGGCTTCTCCTGCATGCTGCTCGACAAGCTGTTCGGCACCTACTCTGCCGACACCGCGCTGCTGCAGAAGCGTGCGATCGAACGCCGCGGTGTCGAGGCCTTCGGCCAGATCCGCGATCTGCGCCGCGATGCCGCAAGCGCCGCGCCAGCGGCCGCAACGCCGGCCGAGTCCATGCCGTCCTGAATCCGCTTGCCGCATTCACTGAACTTTCCCGACAGGAGCCTTGCGATGTCTTCACGCGACGAGATCGATATCACCTACGGCGTCAACAACGACTTCTTCCGGCTTTGGCTGGACCAGTCGATGGCCTATACCTGTGCGCTGTTTCTCAATGGCGACGAGACGCTGGAGCAGGCGCAGAACAACAAGCATCAGTTCCTGAGCCGCTGTGCGCATGTTGCGCCCGGCCAGCGTGTGCTCGACATCGGCTGCGGCTGGGGCGCCAACCTCGATCATCTGTCGCGCAACGAGAAAGTCGGCGAAGCGGTCGGCATCACGCTGTCGAAGGACCAGTACGAGGAAATTCTTGCCCGCAAGATCCCCAACAGTGCGGTCGAGTACGTCGACTACCGCCACTACGAGCCGGCCCGCAACAGCTTCGACGGCGTGATCAGCATCGGCATGTTCGAGCACGTGGCGACGCCGCAGCAGACGCGCCGCGGCGAGCATCTGGATATCTACCGCAATTACTTCCGCCGCGCCTGGGAGTGGACCAAGCCGGGCGCCTGGTTCGGCCTGCAGACGGTGATCGGCGGACGCATGCCGCGCGGCAAGGCGCTCAAGGAGATCGGCTGGGTCACGTCGACGATCTTCCCTGGCGCGATATCGCCGCGGCTGGAAGCCATCTTCGAGTCGGTGCTGCCGTACTGGGAGATCGTCCAGCTCAACACGCGCCGCGAGCACTACGCCAGGACCACCACCGAATGGCTGGCACGGCTGCGCCGCAACGAAGCGCAGATTCGCGAGAACTGGGGCGATGCAGTGTTCGACGAGTACGACCGTTACCTGGGCGCCTGCGTGATGGCGTTCGAGGAAGGCTATCAATCGCTGGCGCAGTTCTCGCTGCGCCGGCTCGATCGCTGAGATGGACAAAGGCAGACCGCGCGGCACCGATCGCGTGGCGCATGTGTGCGATGAGGGAGGAGCTTTGCGGCTCAACATCACATTGGAGATGGCACCATGGAAACGGTAACTGCTGGCATCAACGACACGGAGATCGTCAGCCTGTTGCGCAAGGCCTTCGCGTTCGCCAAGCCGGAGCGCAGCGAGGCGGCGGGGCAGCTGCAGCTGGAATCGACGATCGACGAACTGGGCATCGAGTCGGTCTCGGCACTGGAGATGACCGGCTTCATCGAGGAGGAGCTGGACATCCAGTTCCACGACAGCGAGCTGGTCAAGATCCACGGCATGGGCGACCTGGCGCAGCTGATCCGCAAGCACACCGCGGCCCGTCAGGAGGCCTAGCCATGAGCATCACGGCCTTGCAGACCGCGTCGCCGAAGCGCCGGCGCCGCGAGCAGATGTACCGCGACTACATGGAGTTCTTCGAGCACGCCGAAAAGCATCGGCGCTGGAACCCGATGAACGACATCCCCTGGGATCTACTGGAACGCAGCGGCGGACGCGAGCGTATCGTCAACGATCGCAGCGCGGCCGACGAGAACACCGCCGTTTGCCTCGAAACCTTCTGCGGCGTCGAGCTGTTCATCCCGGACTACACCAAGAACGGCCTCAACATCAGCCGTGACATCTTCGGTCAGGCCTGGTTCCACCTTTGCTGGGGCTATGAGGAGTCCAAGCACGCGCTGGCGTTCCGCGAGTACCTGCTGCGCTCGGGGCTGCGCACGCTCGACCAGTACATGGACTACGAGGAAAAGGTCCTGGAGACCGAGTGGCAGATGCCGTTCTCGAGCAATCGCGAGATGGCCTGCTACGGTGCACTGCAGGAGATCGCCACCTACCTGATCTATGCCAGCCAGCGCGAGCAGCATCGCCGCGACGGCAACGAGACGCTGGCGCGGGTGTTCGAACTGGTCGGCCGCGACGAAGCCGCGCATGCGAGCTTCTACCGCAAGTTCATGCGCTTCGAGTTCCAGGAAGACCCGGAAGGCACCGCAGAAGATCTTGCGCACGTGATCTCGCACTTCGAGATGCCGGGCGCCTCGCTGGTCCCGGAGTTCGAACAGCGCCTCAACGTCGACGGCGTGGCGATTTCCAAGCAGCTGTTCATGGAGCGCGGAATCATGCCGACGCTGAAGTTCATCGGCATGACCCGGCGCGACATGCTGGCCGCCAAGCGGCGCCGCGAGCTGCGCAGCATCGCCAAGGTCGCCTGAGCGGGAGCTCGACACCCCGGACCCCGCGCGCCCGCGGCGGCGCGCGGCCTGCCGCCTTCATGGAGCCTGCCGATGAACAACCTCTCCCGTCCGCTGCTGGACCGCTCGCTGTACCGGCCCTCGCATTTGTGGGCCGCTGCCTACTGCCTTTACGCGCTGCTGCTGTTCAGCGTGCCGGCGCTGGGCAGCTATCGCATCGCGACCGCCGAGTTGCCGCTGTGGCTGCAGATTCCGGCGATCGCGCTGCTGACCGTGCTGTCCGCCTACGGCCTCAACATGATGGGCTTCGTCGGCCACGAGGGCATGCACGGCAGCCTGCTGCGCAACCGCAAGGCCAGCGCCCTGCTGGGCATCTTCAGTGCGTCGGCGGTACTGACCTACTTCGAGCTCGGCTTCGCGGTCAGCCACTGGAACCATCACCGCTACACCAACCAGGAAGACGATCCAGACATCGCACCGGTGCGCCATCTCGACACCTGGTGGAAGCGCCTGCTGTTTTCGCGGCTGGTCTACAACACGCTGTACTTCAAATACACCTTGAACCTGGCGCGAGGCCAGCCCACGCATTTCAAGTACAAGATGGCCTATCCGCACCGCGATCAGGTGTTGTTCGCGCGTGCCAACTTCGTGTTCGCCGCGCTCTGGCTCGCCTTCTACGCCGCGGTGTTCGCATACGACTGGCGCGCCGGCCTGTTCTGCGTGGCGCTGCCGACGCTCGCCGTCAACTTCATCGGCGCCTGCCAGATCTACATCGACCACGCCGGCCTCGACAGCCGGCCGTTCGGCAACGCCTGGAGCCGCACCTCGCCGCTGATGACGGTGCTGTTCTTCGGAGCCAACTACCACCTGGAGCACCACGCCTACCCCGGCATTCCCTGCTACCGGCTGCCGAAGGTGCATCGCATCCTTACCGAGAACGGCAGCTATGCGGCGCTGCAGCCGAGCATCAACCGCGGCTTCTTCGCGGCGTTCAAGCCGCTGGCCAAGCCGTACGTGGCGACTCGCGTGGCGCGCGACGAAGATCCCTTCCATCAGGCGGTCAGCGCCGATCGTACTGAAGGCCGTGCAGCCACCAGCGATCCAGCGCTGAAGGCCGCATAGGACATCCCGCCATGGACACGCTCCCCAGCCTGCTCGACTGCCTGGACCGCCACGCCGAATACGCCGGCAAAGGCCACCGCTATCTGAACGGTAGCGGTGACGGACTGTACCGCCGTTATGAAGAGCTGTTCGCCTGCGCCGGGGGCATCCAGCAGCACCTCGCCGCGCTCGGCCTGCGCCGCGGCGAGCGGCTGGCACTGATCGCCGCCGACGCTGCCGACTTCGTCGCGGTGTTCCTCGCCGGCGCCCTCGCCGGGCTGGTACTGGTGCCGCTGAGCCCGCCGCCGCCGACGCAGCGCGGCGGCAGCTATCTGGACAAGCTCCGCGGACTGCTCGAAACCTGCGGTGCGCGCGCGCTGGTGGCGCCGCAGGCCTTGCTGGCGTCGCTGGAGGCGCTCGCCGCACCGGTCGGCGTGCTGTCGTACGAGACCGTCATCGCCAACAGCAGAGCGGTGGCGCCGACCATATCGGCGACGCTGGACGACACCTGCTTCCTGCAGTTCACCTCCGGCTCGACCGGCGATCCGAAGGGTGTCGTGGTCTCACATCGCAACGTCGCCGCCAACAGCCGCGCGATCATGGTCGACGGCATCGGCATCGGCGCCGGTGATATCGGGGTCAGCTGGCTGCCGCTGTTCCACGACATGGGCCTGATCGGCAAGCTGATCGCGCCGCTGGTCTATCCGACCGAAATGGTCTACCTGTCGACCTACGCGTTCATCAAGAACCCCAACGTCTGGCTCGATACCATCAGCCGCTACCGCGGCACGATCAGCTTCGGTCCCAACTTCGCCTTCGCACTGGCGGTCCGCCACTTCCTCAAGCGGCCGCGGCCGCTGGATCTGCGCAGCCTGCGCGTACTTGGTTGCGGCGCCGAGCCGATCAATCCGGAGACGCTGGAGACCTTCTGCCGGACCTTCGCCGCGCACGGCCTGTCGCCGTCGGCGGTGATGCCGAGCTACGGCATGGCCGAGGCGACGCTGGCGGTGGCCTTCGATTCGCCGCTGCGGCCGTTCCGCACCGTGGCGATCGACCGCGCGGCCTACGAGAACACGCGCAGCGCGCGCCTTCCTCGCGACGGCGGCGCGGCGCGCACCCTGCGGCTGGTCGGCTGCGGCCGCAGCTTTCCCGGCCACGAGATCGCCATCATCGATAGCGCCGGCCGCCCGCTGCCGGAGCGCGCTGTCGGCGAGATCGCCGTGCGCGGGCCGTCGGTCGCCGCCGGCTACTACGAGCGGCCGCAGGCCAGCGCGCAGACTTTCGTCGATGGCTGGCTGCGCACCGGAGACCTGGGCTTTCTCGACGACGGCGAGCTGTTCGTATCCGGCCGCATCAAGGACCTGATCATCGTCAATGGCCGCAACCATTATCCGCAGGACCTCGAATGGAGCGCCGAACGCGTGGCCGGCATCCGCAGCGGCGCAGTCGCGGCTTTCTCGGTGCCCGGCGACAGCACCGAGCGCATCGTCATCGTTGCCGAGTTCAAGCGCAGCGCTGCCGAGGGCGCCAGCGCCGACGACATTGCCGAGCAGATCCGCCAGCGCATTCAGGCGGATTGCGGACTGAATGCCGACGATATCGTCCTCTGCGCGCCCGGCGGCGTGCCGAAGTCCACCAGCGGCAAGGTGCAGCGCCGTCTGACACGGCAGCGCTATCTGGACGGCCACTACCAGACCGCCGCGGCCGAGGCCGTCGACGCGCTGGTTGATTGAGCCATGTACGACGATCGCAGCCTCGCCCGGATCGCCAAGGCGCATCACCTGCGCCCGGGCGACATCGATGCCTGGGGCCACCTCAACCATGCCCGGGCGATCGAGCTGTTCGAGCTGGGCCGCTACGACTGGGCCTATGCGCGGCGCGGCGCCGACGGCAGCGCGGACGCCTACGGCTGCCTGCCGGTGGTGATCCGTATCGATGTGCAATACCGCCGCGAGGTGTTCCTGTCAGAAGTGCTGGTCAGCACCGAGCTGGCCGGCACCAAGCATTACAGCGCCGAGTTCGTGCAGACCATCGCCGCGCCGGCACAGCCCGAGCACGCCGCCATCGTCGGCCGCGTCTGGCTGAGCTTTCTCGACCCCGCCACGCGCCGGCCGATGCGCGTGCAGAACCTGGAGCTATTGCGCTCATGACCACACTGCCCGCCGCCGCGCCCCCCGCCAGCTGTGTCACCGCCATCCATTGCGGCGACGGTGTCGCGCTGCCAGCGACCGTCTATGGCGACGCCGACACCGCACGCGCGGCCATCGTCATCAACTCGGCGCTCGGTGTTCCGCGCGCCTTCTATCGAGGCTTCGCCAGCTTTCTCGCGCGGCAGGGCTACTGCGTGCTCTGCTACGACTACTACGGCAACGGCATCCAGGACGTTGCCGCCTTGCGCCGCAACGACGCACGGCTCAGCGACTGGGGCCGCCGCGACTTCGCCGCCGCGGCGCTGCACATGCGCGCACGCGTGCCCGAGCGGCCGCTGGTCTGTATCGGGCATTCGGTCGGCGGCCAGCTGCCCGGCTTGCTCAAGGGCCAGACGAACCTCGATGCGCTGATCACGATCTGCTCGCAGTCCGGCGACTGGCGGCTGTGGACCGGCGCGGCGCGGCGGCGCGCCTGGCTGCAGTTCCATCTGGCGATTCCGTTGCTGACGGCCGTGCTCGGCTACTTTCCCGGCCAGCGCTACGGCTTGTGCACGCTGCCGGCAGGCGTCGCCCGCGAATGGGCGCGCTGGTGTCGCCGCCGTGGCTACGCGGCACATCCGCGCAGCGGCCATGCCGACGGCTTTGCCCGGCTGCGCGCGCCGGCACTGTTCATCAGCACGCATGACGACACGGCACTGGCGCCGCGCGCGGCGGTCGACGCACTGGCCGCGCTGTACCGCAATGCCCGTGGCCAGCGCCTGCACCTCGAGGCCGCCGACGCGGGCGGCCGCGCCATCGGCCACTTCGGCTATTTCAACCCGGCGACCGGCAAGCGGCTGTGGCCGCAGCTGGCGCAATGGCTGGACACCCAGCTCGCGATCACGACCCAGGAGACCCGCACATGGAGTCCCGCAGCCGCACGGCGCGCATAGAAGCCCCGAGCTTCCGCTCGCTGGCCGAGTTCTATCCGTTCTATCGCTCGCAGCATCGCTCGCGACGCAATCGCCGTCTGCATTTCATCGGCACCACGGGATTGCTGCTGGCGCTCGCCGTGGCGATCCTCAGCGCCGACTGGCGCTGGCTGATCGCCGTGCCGCTGAGCGGCTACGGCTTTGCCTGGTTCGGCCATTTCGTGTTCGAGAAGAACAGGCCAGCGACCTTCCGCTACCCTTTTTACAGCCTGATCTGCGATTTCCTGATGTATCGCGACATCCTGCTGCGGCGGATCAGCATCTGATGCCAGACCGGCAGTACCCGTCGCTGCGCAGCTTCTGGGCCAGCTTGCCGCCGCAAGCGGCTTGCAGCGACTGGGCGGATGCGCGCGCGCATCCGCTGGCCAGCGACGCGGCGCGCCGCCTGTGCCGCGGCTTCGCCGCCACGCGCCGCACCGACTTCATCAACGGCCGCGCCTGCGCACGGCAGGCGCTACAAGGTTTCGGCATCGATGTGCCGGCACTGCCGCGCGGCAATCATCGAGAGCCGCTGTGGCCGCCCGGGTTCTCCGGCAGCATCACGCATACCCAAGGCTACTGTGCAGCCGTTGCAGCGCCGCGGACCAGCGTCCAGGCCATCGGGATCGACGCCGAATGCCGCGGCGCGCTCAGCGAGCGGCTGATCCGTCGCAGCTGCAGCGCCGCCGAGCTGCAAGCCCTGCAGGAAATGCCGGCGGCGCAGCGTGCTGCGCATGCGATCGTGCTGCTCAGCGCCAAGGAAAGCCTGTTCAAGTGCCTGTTCCCGCTGCACGGGCCGATCGGCCTGCGCGACGCCGACATCGTCGCCGCCGCCGACGGCAGCCTGCACGTCGGCGCGCTGCGCGGCGGCATGCCGGCGACACTGCCGGCCCTGCTGCGCGGCCGGCATGCACGCGTCGGCGCACTGACGCTGAGCTACTTCACCATCACCGCGGCCGCCGTGTCGTCGGCCGGCCCCATCCTCAACCTGAAGCGAGCATCCCCATGAAGAAATGGCAATGCACCATCTGCGGCTGGACTTATGACGAGGCGCTGGGCCTGCCCGACGACGGCATCCCCGCCGGCACCGCCTGGGCCGATGTGCCCGACGACTGGAACTGCCCGGAGTGCGGTGTCGCCAAGGCCAATTTCGACATGGCAGAGCTGGCGGAGTATTGATCCCTTCTTCTTCAAGCTGCGTTTTTCGCAGCAAGGATCAGCGATGGCAACCTCCCCGACCCGCCTGCCGCTGCAGACGCGCGACGGCCACTCGCTGGCAGCTTGTCACTACGCCACCGCCAACCCGCACGCGGCGGTGCTGATCTGCGGCGCCACCGGCGTGCGTCAGCGCTTCTATGCCGCCTTCGCCGGCTGGCTGGCCGAGCAGGGGTATGCCGTGCTGACGTTCGACTATCGCGGCATCGGCGACTCGCTGCGCGGTGCGCATCCGCGCCACAGCCGCGCCCGCAAGCAGGACTGGGGCGAGCACGACATGCCGACGGCGCTCGACGCACTGGCGCAGCGACATCCGGGCTTGCCGCTGTTCCTGGTCGGGCATAGCGTCGGCGGCCAGCTGATCGGGCTGATGCCCAATCATGGCCTGCTCTCCGGCGTGGTCCAGGTCGCCGCCTCGTCCGGCTATGTCGGCGGCATCCGCCGGCCGACCCGCTGGGCCGCGCGCCTGCTACTGGCGCTGTACATCCCGCTGACCAGCCGGCTGTTCGGCTACGCGCCCGCCAAGCGCATCGGCTGGGGTGAGGATCTTCCTCCGGGCATTGCCCGGCAGTGGGCGCGCTGGTGCCTGCGGCCCGGCTACGTGCTCAACGGCTTCGAGCGCGAGATCCGCGAGCATTACTACGACGAGTTCCGCGCGCCGATCGTGTCGCTCACCGCCAGCGACGATCCGATCGCCACACGCGCCAACGTCGACGATCTGCTCCGGCTTTTCACCCGCGCGCCGCAGCATCGGCGGCGGCTGGAACCGGCAGGCTATGGCCTCAAGCGCATCGGCCACATCGACCTGTTCCGTCCGGCGCTGTCGCGGCTGTGGCCGGAGGTGCTGGCCGGCTTGCGCCCCGGCAGCGCGACCGCTTGAACGCTCAGGCCGTTTCGTAGCGGCCGTACAGATGCAGGGTGCCGCCGTCCGGCGACTGCAGCGCGAAGCGACCCTGCGCGCCGTCGCGATCCCAGCTCAGCAAGGCGCGGCCCGGCAGGCTCAGCGGGCGGCGGAATCGCACGGAGATCTCGGTCAGCGGTCGCTGCGCGTCCCTTTCGATGACCGCAGCGGCGCGCGCCTGTGCATACATGCCCTGCACGATCGGCCGGCGGAAGCCGAACAGCCGCGCCATCCAGCCGGACAGGTGAATCGGGTTGTAGTCGCCGGACACGCCCGCGTAGCGCCAGCCGGCGCGTGCGTCGAACGTCCAGTCTTGCCGGCCGCCGTCGGGCCCCGGCAGCACCCCGCTCTCGCCTGCGGCCGCCGCTCGCCGCTGCGGCGGACGGCGCGCCAGATAGTCGCTATGGCAGCTGGCGACCAGCCGGCCGTTCTGCTCGAACGCCACCTCGAAGGCCGCCCATTCGCGCTGCTGCTCGTCGGTACGGAAATCGACGGCGACGCCGACCGAATAGGGCCGGTCCGCCTGCGGCGGCTGGTGCCGGCGCAGTGCGTTGCCGACATGGACCATGCCGGGCACCGCGTACGGGTAGCCGTCGGCGACCATCACCGCCAGTTGCGCCCGCTGCGCCAGCAGGTAGAAATAAGTCAGCGGCAGTCCGTCGCAGCCCTCTCCGACCAGCCGGCGATAACGGGCGACCGCCGCCGGCGCCACCCCGGCCAGCCGGAACGAGGCACGCAGCGGCTGCTGCGCGCCCGCCTCGGGCCTGCGCCGCAGGCTGGCCAGTGCGGCAGGCAGCATCGCCGCCATGCGAGGCAGTGCCCGCGGCTCCGGAACGCGGTTTTCCGGCGGCGGCACCCCGCTGTGATTCCCTGCATCCATGGGCTTCGCCCTCCTGCAACCGACGATGGCGCGGCGCGCAGATGCTACGGAAATAGAAGTCGACGTACAAGGCTTTTCCACCCGCCGGGCGGATGGCTGCAGGGCCATAGACCGGCGGCGGCGGTGGAAATACCCTACGGCGGCAAGGGGGCTACAATGCGGGCTTCAGCACCCGGCCACCACCGTGCCGTTAAAAACGAGACGCCATGCCGAAAGCACAGGACACCGAAACCGCCCGCGCGAAAGCAGCGATCAATGCAGCGATCGACATCTTTCACCGCCGCTGGGTGCTACGCATAATCTGGGAGCTGCGCGATCTCGCGCTGACCTTCCGCCAGCTCCAGGAGGCCTGCAGCGAGGTCTCGCCCAGCGTGCTCAACCAGCGCCTGGCCGAACTGCGCGAGGTCGGGCTGGTGCTGCATGTCAACGGCGAAGGCTACCAGCTGTCCGAGCATGGCAAGGCCCTGCTGGTGGCGATGCGGCCGATGCTGAAGTGGTCGGTGGCCTGGTACAGCGGCAACCGCAAGGTCAGGCAGGTGGCTGCGGGCAGCGTCAAGGCCGGTAGCGTCAAGGCCGGTAGCGCCAAAAAGGCCGTCGCCAAGCCCGCCGCCCGCAAGACCGCCAAGGCCGCCCCAGCCCGCCGTCGCGCCGCCAGCCGCTAGTCGCGGCTCATCCAGCCGCGGGCCCTGAACCAGGCCAGCGGCAGCAGCATGCTCAGCAGCAGCAGCGCGAGCGCCGCCGGGTAGGCCCAGGGCTGCTCGAGCTCGGGCATGTGCTGGAAGTTCATCCCCCAGATACCGGCCAGGATGATCGGCGGGATGGTGGCCACCGAGGCCACCGTCAGCAGCTTCATCACCATGTTCTGCGCGGTGCTGATGAAGCCGAGGATGGCGTCGAGCAGGAACTGCAGCTTCTCGGTCAGCTGGTCATCGAACTCCTCCAGGGTGCGCAAATCGTTGCCGATGACCTGTAGCCGCGAACGCTCCGCCTTCGATAGCCAGTCCGGGGCCCGGCCGTTGACGAAGCCGATGCTGCGCGCGAATCCGAGCAGGAACGGCCGGAAGCGCGCCAGCCGTCCTTCCAGACGCCCGGTGCGGACCATCAGCTGGTGCAGCGCCGGCGTGCGCCGCCGCGTATCCGAGAACACCTCCGCCGACAGCCGGGCCAGATCGCCTGCGATCTTCTGCATCTCGCCGGCGACGTGGTTGATCGCCTCTTCCATCAGCATCGCGAACGCCGACGCCGCGGTGGCGCTGCGGCCCGGCCGGCGCCATTGCGCGGCGGCAGCATCGACGACGGCCGAATCGGCGTAGCGCAGGCTGATCAGAAATTTCTCGCCGAGCGCCAAGCCCAGTGGCGAATCGGTCTGCCCGGCGTCGGCCAGCAGGATCTGCAGATGCAGCACGCGTTCGTCGTCGCGGTTGCGCTGCGCCAGCCCCAGCGCGCCCAGTGCCTCGCGGTCCGGCAGCGGCAAGCCGGTCATCCGCTCGATGCAGGCGCGTTCCTCGTCGGTGGGGCGACACAGATCGAACCACAGGCCTCGTTCGGGCAGCGGCTGCGACGGCTGCCAGTGCACGGCTTCGTCGCGATCGGCGCAGTGAATGATCAGCATGTCGTCGGGCGAGCCTCGGTGGCGTCGGCGCGACGCCGACGCTCGATGATCGCACGCGACCGGCTTGCCGGCCGCTGACGCGGCCGTGCCGCCTCAGGCGAAGACGATGGTCTTGTTGCCGTCGACGATGACGCGGTCTTCGGTATGCCAGCTGACCGCGCGGGCCAGCACCTGGCGTTCCAGATCACGGCCCAGGCGGCGCAGATCCGGCACTTCATGACGGTGCGAAACGCGGCCGGTGTCCTGATCGATGATCGGCCCCTGATCTAGATCGCTGGTGACGTAGTGCGCGGTGGCGCCGATCAGCTTGACGCCGCGGGTGTAGGCCTGCTGATAGGGGTCGGCGCCGACGAAGGCCGGCAGGAAGCTGTGATGGATGTTGATGATGCGCGCCGGGTACTGCGCGACGAACTCGGCGGACAGGATCCTCATGTAGCGCGCCAGCACGATGAAATCGGCGCCGCCCTCGGCGAGCAGCGCCAGCATCTTCGCCTCGGCCTGCGCGTGCGTCGCCGCATCGATCGGCACGTGCTCGAAGCGCACGCCGAAGCGCTCGACCGACTCGCGCAGATCGTCGTGATTGGAGATCACTACCGGGATGTCGACGCGCAGTTCGCCGCGCTGCCAGCGCCACAGCAGCTCCAGCA
>CAMLDZ010000044.1 GCA_946478985.1 uncultured Solimonas sp. | reverse complement strand
GGCCATAGCGTTAACAGGCCCTAGGCGACAGCTCCCGGGCGGCTTCAGGCCAGCAGGTGATCGCGCAGCGGCGTCAGCTGCTGCAGGGCATGCTGGTAGCCGCGATCGATGATCTCGTCCATGCGCTTCCAGTCGAACATGCCGATGCGGCTGACCGGCATGCGCAGATAGCAGTCGGCACGCGCGGCGCGTTGCGCGGTGCCGCTTTCGCTGGTCAGCGTCGCGGTGCGGAACAGGATCGAGAACAGCCGCGGCGCGTCCTCGCCCTTGAGGCGCATCAGGCCCTCCGGGTCGGGGCCGTCGACGCCGGGCGCAGCGATGCCGCCTTCGGTGCTGACGTCGGAAGCGATGATCGGACCGCGTTCGAGCGACTGCATGACATCGGTCGGCAGGCTGTTGATGACGGCGCCGTCGGCATACAGCTCGCCGTTGTAGACCACCGGCGGCGCCACGCCCGGCACCGCCATGCTGGTCGCCGTCCACAGGTACAGCGGCCCGCGATCGTGCACGGTGGCCTTGCCGCGCGTGAGATTGGTCGACACGCAGAAGAAGGGCATGCGCAGGTCTTCGATGGTCCGCTCGCCGAAGATCTCGTGCAGGCGACGGACGAACTTGCGGCCGCGGATCAGCGACACCGAGGGCAGCACGAAGTCGTTGAGATAATTGTTGGCGACGAAGGTATCGCGGGCGATGCGGCGCAGCGCATCCGGGTCGAGCCCGCAGGCGACCAGCGCCGCGAAGAACGCGCCCATGCTGCTGCCGCCGATCACATCGACCGGCATCCGCAGTTCGCGCAGTGCGCGCAGCAGGCCGATATGCGCGAAGCCGCGCGCACCGCCGCCGCCGAGCACCACGCCGATGCCGCGGCCGCTGAGCTGGCGCGCCAGGCTCGCGTAGTCCTGCTCGTGATCCGGGCGCACATAGAAATGCGCGCCGGCCTGGGCGCGATAGCGCCAGTCCAGCACGGTATCGGCGTCGGCCCCTTCCGGGCGGACCACGATCAGGTCGATCGGCGCGCGCGAGCCGCTGCGCCGGACGGCGTCGAGCATGGCGTTGTCCTGCGCCGGCGTGCCGGCTTCGACCACCAGCAGGATGCGGTCGGCCTGCGCCATGCAGCGCCGCGCCCAGGGATCGGCCTGCGGATTGGCGAGATAGACCAGATGCGTGAGCAGCGTCTCCAGCGCATTGAGATATTCGGCGATCCGCGCATTGCCGCCGGCGTCCGCGGTCGTCGTCAGGCTGGCGCCGCCGCCGAGCGCGGCGTCGACGGCGGCGCTGTCCAGCAGCTGCGGTTCGCTGTAGCGCGACAAGCCCTTGCACAACTGCTCGGCGACACGCCGTGCCGGAGCCGATGGTGTTGCCGGAATGATCGCCAGACTGCTGCCCTGGCGGGCACTGTCGAGTGTCTGCGCGTGCACGTTCTGGCGCAGCCGCTGGGCGATGATCCGCGTCAGCCGCAGCAGCGCCGAGGGGAACTGCTGCAAGGTCTCCAGCAATTCGGCGACCGGAAGTTGTACCAGCACGCTGTCGCGCACCGCGTAGACGTCGGCGCTGCGTGGCTCGCCGAGCACGGCGCTGATCTCGCCGGTCGGCTCCAGGCGCGGGATGCTGCCGGCGATGCGGCCGTCGAACAGCCGCGCGCGCAGGCGGCCGGTGGCGACGATATAGATGTGGTCCGGCGGCGAGCCGCGCGTGAAGACCAGTCCGCCGCTGGCCACTTCGACCAGCCGCGCGTGGCGCGCCAGCGCCTCGACCGCGTCCTCGCTGAGGCCGGCGAACAGCGGGGACTGCTGGAGGATGGCGCGCGCGTCCATGTGCAGGGCGAGTGTAGTGCAGCGTCGGGGCTTGCCGCCGTTCGCCGGCCCTCATCCCCTGTCCCTCTCCCGCAAGCGGGAGAGGGAATCGTGCGGCGGGTCATGAGAGCCCCTCTCCCGCTTGCGGGAGAGGGGTTGGGGTGAGGGAGGCGCCGGCTCAGCCTGCCGCTTCTTGCTTCTCGCCCGGCCAGCCACAGCTGAGGCCGGCGTTTTTCTCCTTGAGGTAGCCCATCAGCGGCGCGAAGTATTCGATCAGCGCCGAGGCATCCATCTCGCGCGTGCCGGCGAGTTTCTCCAGCGTGTCCTGCCAAGGCTGGCTGGCGCCGGCCTGCAGCATCTCCATGTACTTCTTGCCGGCGTCCTTGTTGCCATAGATGTCGCAGGCATACAGCGGGCCGTCGAAGCCGGCGGCCTTGCACAGCGCCTTCTGGAACTGGAACTGCAGCACGAAGGCGAGGAAGTAGCGCGTGTACGGCGTGTTGCCGGGGATGTGGTACTTGGCGCCCGGATCGAAGTCATCGGCGCCGCGCGGCAGCGGGCTGCTGACGCCCTGATAACGCTGGCGCAGCTGCCACCAGCCGTCGTTGTACTGCGCCGGCGTGATGTCGCCGGCAAAGACCTTCCAGCGCCACTGGTCGACCAGCTTGCCCCAGGGCAGGAAGGTGATCTTGTCGAGCGCCAGCTTCATCTGTTCGTTGATCAGCGCCTGCGGGTCCTGCTTGGGTGCCGGCGCCAGGCCGATCTTGTGCAGATGCTCGGCGGTCAGCGACAGCGTGATGGTGTCGCCGATCGCCTCGTGGAAGCCGTCGTGCGCGGCGGCCTGGAACAGCGGCGGCAGCGGGTTGTACATCAGGTCGTAGTAGATGTGGCCGAGCTCGTGGTGAATCGTCGTGAGGTCGTCCTCCTTGGGCTCGATGCACATCTTGATGCGCACGTCGCCCTGCATGTTCATGTCCCAGGCCGAGGCATGGCAGACCACGTCGCGATCGCGCGGCTTGACCAGCATCGATTTGTCGTAGAACGAGGCGGGCAGCAGCGGCATGCCGATCGAGGTGTAGAAATCTTCGGCGATCTTCGTGGTCTCGATCGCGAACTGCGCATCCGCCTTGTGTGACAGCTCGGCCAGTTCCAGCGTCGTCGGCTGGCTCTTCAGCTCGCCGAAGAGCTGGGCGTAGATGGCGTTGCGCTTTTTCTTCAGCGCCGCGCTGACTTCGTTGGTGGCGCTCTTGCTGTTCGCCGGGTAGGGCTCGACCAGCGGATAGATGTTGCTCCACTGCTGCGCCCACATGTTGCCGAGCAGATGTGCCGGGATCAGGCCGTCCTTGGGCACCACGGCGTCGCCGTACTGGGCATTGAGCTTGGCGCGCACCTGGCAATGCAGGGCTTCGTAGAGCGGCTGCAGCTGCGTCCACAGCTTCTCGACGGTGGCCTCGAACTCGACGGGGCTCATGTCATAGCCGGCGCGCCACATCTCGCCGAGATTGGCGAAGCCCAGCTCGCGTGCGCCGGCATTGCCGAGCCGCACGAAGGTTTCGTAGTCAGCCTTGATCGGCCGCGCCGTTTCGTGCCAGCCGGCCCAGGCGGCGGCACGCGCTTCCGGCGTCTGCGCCGGGTCGTCGATGATCTTCTCGATCTCGCCCAGCGACAGGCAGTCGTCCTTGCCGCGGCACCATTTGGCGGCGCCGTAGTTGGCGTCCATCTTGGCCAGCACGCGCGTCAGCTCGGCGCGTTCGGCGGCGTCCTTCGGTGCCGGGTTGGCGGTCGACAGTTTCAGCAGCAGCATGCCGCGCGCGGTGGCCGGCGCCAGCTCCAGGCCGTTGAAGCGCTTGGCCTCGTCGAGCTTGCGGCCGACGTATTCGAGGAACTCGTCGTTGGCGCGCGACGACAGCAGCTGGGTGTCGTCGGTGATGTAGGTCTGCTGCGCCCATTGCGCGGCGCTGAAGTAGGGAATCTTGACCCTGTAGTCGTCGTTGACGCCCTGGATGAAGGCATCGGCTTCGGCCGCGGTGACGGCGGGTGCCGGCGCTGGTTCGGCCGGCTTCTTGGTGCAGGCGCCGAGCAGCAGTGTCGCGGCGCCGAGCAGGATCCAGGTGCGCATGCTCGTCTCCCTCATGGTTTGTCCTCCGGCAACTGCATCAGCCTGGCGATCGGCCGTGCCAGCGCCAGCATGATGCCGCCGCCGACCAGACCGAGCAGCGCCACGTGCAGGAACTGCCCCGGCATGTCGGCGACGGCGCCGCTGCTGACATGGCCGCCGATCAGGCCGGCGGCCAGGTTGCCGACCGCCAGGCCGAGGAACCAGGTGCCCATCAGCTGGCCGACGTAGCGCGGCGGCGACAGCCGCGTGACCGTCGACATGCCGACCGGCGCTACGCACAGCTCACCGGTGGTATGCAGCAGGTAGGTCAGCAGCAGCCACACCGGTGCCACCTTGTCGCCGCTCTTGACCACCAGCTCTGCGGCCAGCATCACCACCACGAAACCCAGGCCCATCTGCAGCAGGCCAAGGCCGAACTTGGCCGGCGCCGAGGGATTGAGGTTGCGCGCGCCCAGCCTTACCCACAGCGCCGCGAAGAACGGCGCGAACAGGATGATGTAGACCGGATTGGCGGCCTGATACCACGAGGCCGGATGCTCACCGCTGGTGAAGCTGGCGCCGAACAGGCCGCGATCGGTGTAGTCCTGCGCGAACAGGTTGAGCGACGTGGCCGCCTGCTCGAAGCCGGCCCAGAATGCCGCCGAACTCAGGAACAGCACGGCGATCACCGCCACGCGGCCGCGCTCGGCGCGCGTCAGCTCGGCGAACAGCAGCATGTAGCCGAAGAAGCCGATCGCCACCGCCGCCATGGCGACGCCTGCGGCCTTGGCCAGATCCGAGGGCGTCACCGCCAGCAGGCCGCTGGCGAGCACGGCGGCGACCGCGATCAGGCCGCTGAACGCCAGCGCCAGCCAGCGCCAGGCGCGGCGGCGCTCGGCCGGGCTCGTCGCCGGCGTCAGGCCGCCGCTGCCCAGGTGGCGCTCGGTGAGCTTGTACTGCAGCACGCCGCCGAGCATGAACAGGCCGGCAGCCGCAAAGCCCAGCCGCCACGACCAGTTCTCGCCGACCGTGCCGACCACGAACGGGGCGATCGCCGCGCCGAGGTTGATGCCCATGTAGAAGATCGAGAAGCCCGCGTCGCGCCTGGCGTCGGCGCTGGTTTCATAAAGCGTGCCGACCAGCGCCGAGACATTGGGCTTGAGCAGGCCGACGCCGATGACGATGATCGCCAGGCCCATGAAGAACAGCGGCGCCGGCCCGGGGATCGCCAGCGTGAAGTTGCCGGCGGCGATCAGCAGTCCGCCCCAGAACACGGCGCGGCGCGCACCGATCAGGCGATCGGCGATCCAGCCGCCGGGCAGCGAGAACAGATAGACCGCGCCGGTGTAGAGGCCGTAGATGGCGCCGGCCTCCTCGCGCGAGACCGCCAGTCCCGGGTTGGCGCCGACCGCCGCAGCGGTCAGGAAGAAGACCAGGATCGCGCGCATCCCGTAGTAGGTGAAGCGCTCCCACATTTCGGTGAAGAACAGCGTTGCGAGGCCACGCGGGTGGCCCAGCCATTGTCGTTCGCTCATCAAGGGCCCCTTTGTCTTCTGCCGTGCCGCGCGCGTGGTGGCGCGAGTGCGTATGGTGGTCGCCGGCACTATGCCGATGCTCGCGGCAATGGGCATCCGGTGAATCCACCAGCCGCCCCGCAAGCCCCGCGCCATCGCCCGTCATATCGCAGGTGGGGTCCTGCGGTAAACTTTTTGCACAAGGAATGAAAGCCGTGGAGCCGCAATGGCGCAGCCCCGACTGCGCGCGGTCGCGCCTTTCTTCCATCTAACTCGATAAAACGCGGTTACACGGGGCGCTACAGGGCAAGGGGCAGACGGGGGCGGCGCGCAGGCGTCCGGCTCGCGGCTGGCCGAGCTTGCCCGGTCGCGGCTCGATCGCGGCCAAGGAGATGCATGCGCGCCCTGTTCAACAGCGCCCTTTACGCACTGGTGTGGTGGCTGTTCCGGCCGTTCTACGGTCTGGTCCGCTATCGCACCGCGCCGCAGGCGCTGCGCGAGGCCCTGAAGGTCGACCCGACCAAGCCCGTCGTCTACATCCTGGCGCAGCGCTCCTGGGTCGACATGTTCGTGCTGGAGCGGATCTGCAAGGACCTGGTGCTGCCGCGGCCCAACCGCACCGGTTCCAACTTTCCGACCGTCGAGCGCGCCGGCGTCGTCTATATGGACGCGGTACTGGAGACGCGCGAGCGCGCCACCGAGCTGACGCGCCTGATCGAGCTGGGCATCGCCACCCGCGATTTCGACGCGCAGCTGGTGCCGGTGTCGATCTTCTGGGGGCGTGATCCGGGCAAGGAGACCAGCCTGTGGAAGCTGCTGTTTGCCGACAGCGTGCAGGCCGGCCGCGTGCGCAAGTTCTTCATCATGCTGTTCAACGGCCGCAATGTGCTGGCGCAGTTCGGCCTGCCGTTCTCGTTCCGCGAATACGTCGACCGCTCGCCGGACAGCGCGGTGACGATCCGCAAACTGACCCGCGTGCTGCACTTCCACTTCCTGCGTGCGCGCACGGCGGCGCTGGGGCCGACGCTGCTGCGCCGCGGCGTGGTGATCGACGGCCTGCTCGCCGCGCCGGGCGTGCAGCGGGCCATCGCCCGCGCTGCCGGCAAGAACGGCATGACGGCCGACAAGGCCAGGCGCTACGCGCGCAAGTGCGCCGAGGAAGTGGCCGCCAACTACTCGACCACCAGCATCAATTTCCTCGAGCGCTTTCTCAACCATTTCGTCTTCAAGCGGGTGTTCTCCGGCATCGAGGTGCGCGGCCTGGAGCGGATGCGCCAGCTGGCGCAGCAGTACGAGCTGGTCTACATGCCCTCGCACCGCTCGCACGCCGACTACCTGCTGGTGAGTTACTCGCTGTACCACGCCGGCGTGGTGCCGCCGCACATCGCAGCCGGCGTCAACCTCAACTTCTGGCCGATCGGCGGCCTGCTGCGTCGCTGTGGCGCCTTCTATCTGCGCCGCAGCTTTTCCGGGGATGCGATCTACACCGCGGTATTCCGCGCCTATGTGGACGCGCTGATCCGTCGCGGCTACGCGATCGAGTTCTTCCCTGAAGGCGGGCGCAGCCGCACCGGCCGCCTGCTGGCGCCGAAGACCGGCCTGATGTCGATGGTGGTGGAGGCCGGCCTGCGGCAGAGCGCGCGGCGCGTGGCGATGGTGCCGGTCTACATCGGCTACGACCGTGTCTGGGAAGTGAGCAGCTATACCAAGGAGCTGCGCGGCGCGGGCAAGACCAAGGAGTCTGCCGAAGGCCTGCTCAAGGCCGGCAAGATCCTCAACAAGTCCTACGGCAAGACCTACATCAACTTCGGCGAGCCGATCATCCTGCAGGACTACGCCGAACAGCACATGCCGGGCTGGCGCGAGGCGCTGGCTGCCGACGATGAGGCCCTGCCGGACAACTTCAAGGGCTTCGTCACCCGGCTGGCACTCGATCACAGCCGCCGCATCAACGCCGCCGCCGTGGCCAACCCGGCGAGCCTGACGGCGGTGGCCCTGCTGTCATCGCCGCAGCGCGTGGTCTCGGCCGATGAGCTGGTCGAGCAGATCGGCCATCTGATCGGCCTGCTCAAGGGGCAGCCCTACAGCGAGCACCTGTTCGTACCGGAGACGTCGCCGCGCGAGATCGTCGAGACCAGCGCGCCGATCGGCCGCATCGCCAAGGTGCCGCATGCCTGGGGCGAGCTGTACGGCGTGTCGGCGCGTGATGCGGTGGCGCTGACCTACAACCGCAACAACATCCAGCACCTGTTCGCGATCCCCTCGCTGATCGCCAATCTGTTCCGCACCCGCCTGCTGCTGTCCGACGACGCGGTGGTGATGGGTGTGCGGGCGTTGTATCCGTTCCTGCGCAACGAATTCTTCCTGCGCTGGCAGCCCGAGGAAGTCGAGGCCGTGGCCAAGGGCTGGATCGAGGTGATGCTCGGGCTCGGGCTGCTGTCGCGCGAGAACGATCGCCTGCGCCGACCGGACGCCAACCAGCCGGCGTACTCGACGCTGGCGATGCTCGGCCGCGTGCTCGGCGAGACGCAGGAGCGCTACTGCATGACCGCGCTGCTGCTGGCCGACGAGCGCCGCCGCCAGGGCGGCAGCCTGCGCCGCGAGACGGTCGAGGAGGACTGCCGGCTGCTGGCCGAGCGAATCGCCATCCTGACCGGCCGCGACGCGCCGGAGTTCTTCGACAAGACGCTGTTCCGCAACTATCTCAACACGATGATCGAGATCGGTCTGGTCAGCGTCGCCGCCGACAAGACCCTGGTCGTCGACGCGCGTATCGACCGCATCGCCGAGCGCTCGCAGGAGCTGCTGTCCGACGAGACGCGGCAGATGCTGTTGCAGTTGCTGTCGCGCCGCCGCCAGACCGCCCGCGCCCTGGCGACTACGGCAGCGTCGCCGTCGGATCCACCGCCGCCGCACGAACCTTTGGCCTGATCCACGGTCCGAATGGCCGCCGCTATAATCCGAGCCCACCGGGGCTCAAAGCCCTCTTTTCATATCTGGAACCTTCATGATCCCTTCGCTCCGTCTGCTCGCCATCGCCGTCGCTGCGGCGAGCCTCGTTTCCGCCTGCGCGCCCAAGCAGGACTCGTCGGCCGACGCCGGTGCCGGTCTTGAATCCGATGCGCAGAAGTTCGGCTATGCCCTGGGTTACGACCTCGGCAAGCAGCTGGAGCCGCTGAAGGAAGACACCGACCTGGCCGCGCTCAAGGCCGGCCTCGACGACGCCGTCGGCGGCAAGGACCCGAAGCTGGACGACGCCGCCCGCGACCAGATCAAGAACACGGTCGACCAGCGCATGCGCGAGCGCCTGCTCAAGCAGCGCGAAGACCAGGCGGTCAAGAACAAGGAAGAGGGCGAGAAGTTCCTCGCCGAGAACGCCAAGCGCGAAGGCGTGAAGACCACGGCCTCGGGTCTGCAGTACGAAGTGATCACCGAGGGCAAGGGCGAGCACCCGAAGGCGTCGGATACCGTCACCGTCAACTACGTCGGCACCCTGCTCAACGGCGAGGAGTTCGACAACTCCTACAAGCGCGGCCAGGCGCTGACGATGCCGCTCAACGGCTTCATCCCGGGCTGGACCGAAGGCGTGCAGCTGATGACGCCGGGCAGCAAGTACAAGTTCTACATTCCGTCGAGCCTCGCCTACGGCGAGCGCGGCGCCGGCGTGAAGATGGGCCCGAACCAGACGCTGGTTTTCGAGGTCGAGCTGCTGTCGATCGGCGAGCCCAAGGAAGACGCCAAGTAAGGCATCAGTTAGGCGCGGCGCGCAGCCGCTTCGCGCCTTGCCGGACGCCGCCTTCGGGCGGCGTTTTCGTTGCAGGCTCTGCGAGAAAAAGCCCCGGCGATCTGCATCGCCGGGGCTTCTTTAATGACAGCAATGGCGGCGCTTACTCCTTGGTCACTTTGAACTCGACGCGGCGGTTCTGCGCGCGGCCCTCGGGATCCTTGTTGGACGCCACCGGCCGGCTTTCACCGTAGCCCCGGGTCTGCAGTCGCGAGGCGTCGATGCCCTTGGAGATCAGGTAGCTGCGAGCCGAAGCGGCGCGCAATTGCGAGAGCTTCAGGTTGTACGCATCGGTGCCGACCGCGTCGGTATGGCCCTCGATGATCAGGTTCATCGACGGCTGACCGCGCAGGCCTTCGACGATCTTGTCGAGCGAATCCTGCGAAGTGCCCGACAGCTTCGAGGAATTGAACTCGAAGTTGATGTCGCGCAGCACCACGGTGGCCGCCTTGATCGCGCAGCCGCGCGAGTCGACACGCATGCCGGCCGGCGTGTTCGGGCAGGCGTCGACGTTGTCGAGCACGCCGTCGCCGTCGCTGTCCTTCGGCGGCGGGGGTGGTGGCGGCGGCAACGGGCAGCCCTTGGTATCGACCGGCACGCCGCGTGGCGTGTTCGGGCACTGGTCGAGCGGATCCGGCACGCCATCGCCGTCGCTGTCGGCCGGCGGCGGCGGGGGAGGTGGCGGCGGAGGCGGCTCGTTGCGGCCGAACGCCAGCTGCACACCGGCATTGATGCGCGTATCCATCACGTAGTCGCGCCCGGCCTCGACCTCGTCGTCCCAGATCCAGTAGCGCTTGGCGTCGATGCGGATCGCCGCACTTCCGCTCTGGTTGAGGTTGATCAGGAAGCCGCCACCGGCATTGGCAAAGCCATTGGTGCCGCTGTTGATGTCGCGGTCCTCGTACTGCGCGCCGCCGCCGAGCAGCAGAAATGGCGAGACCCAGCCGCGACCGAACGGATAGACGGCGAAGTCGAGCCCGCCACCCCATTGCTTGTCGGAGCCCGGCGCGCCGTCATGTTCGGCGCGCAGGCCGTACAGATTGATTTCCGGTGCGAAGTACTGCGTCACCGGGAAGCCGAACAGCATCGTTCCGCCGAGGCCGTCTTCGTTGTTGCGGGCCGAATCGGGGAAGAGATACGTGCCTTGAAGTCCGAAGTACGGCACCTCCTCGGCATGTGCGAATGGCGCTGCCGCCGCCATCGCGATACCAGCTAAAGCGAATCGCATTTTCATTCTGCTATTCCTTCTGAGTGGGTATGGAAGGACGAACAGAAAGCTCGCGGTAACTGGTTCTCCCGATCCCGCGTTAACTCCCTGTGCGGGCGATGTTGGGTGCCGGCAATGAATCAATGCTGAACCCCGGCGCCCGCGCGCGGCCGACTGGCACCGCAGCCACTGCCGCCGGTCGCATCTGTCTTGTTCCATACGCATCCGTATGTTTTGATGGCCCGAACTCCGCATCGAGGTACGCGACCGCTCATGGCGACGCAGATCCGTTCCAGCTTGACCGCCGAAGCCTGGGCGGAAGCCGCGCTCGAGGTGATTGCGAGCGACGGTTTCGATGCCGTCGCGATCGAGCCGCTGGCGCGTCAGCTGGGAGTCACCAAGGGCAGCTTCTACTGGCACTTCAGCAATCGCGAGGCCTTGTTGCGGGCCGCGCTGCAGCGCTGGGAGAAGGCGGAGACCGTCGACATCCTGGCGCGTGCGGGCCCGGAGTCCGATCCGTATCAGCGCATCGTCAAGCTGTTCAAGGCGGCCAACTCGAGCTACCGCGCCGGCCGCCTGTATCTGGCGATCGCGGCAGCGCAGGACAGGCCGATGGTGCAGATGTTCGTGCGGCGCGTTTCCGAACAACGGCTGCAGTACCTGTTCGATTGCTATCGCGCGCTGGGCTATGGCACGGCGCTGGCGAGACATTGGGCACGCTTCGCGTATGCGACCTACATGGGCAACCTGCAGATCTCGCGCGACACGCCGGAGCTGATGCCCGGCGGCTCCGCATACGGCGATTACGTGAAGCTGATGATTCAGACCCTGATCCCGCAGCCGTCCGAGACGCTGCGTACAGCTGGAGCATGACGATGACGGCAATGATCGTGGCGATGGCCGTGCTGATGGCCTGGGTCCTGGCTTTCGTCGGCCCCCCCCTGTGGTTGTGGACGCTGGGCGCGGCGGTGGCGCTCGGCGCGCTGGCGCTGGCCGCTGCCTGGGCGCCGCCGCTGCTGCTGGGCCTTGCGCTGCCGTTCGTGGCGGCCGCCGCCGTGCTCAACGTCGTGCCGCTGCGGCGCGCGCTGATCAGCCGCGGTGCCTTCGCCTTCTTCAAGCGCGTGCTGCCGGAAATGTCGTCGACCGAGCGCGAGGTGCTCGAAGCAGGCGACGTCTGGTTCGAGGCCGAGCTGTTCCGCGGCCGGCCGGACTGGCAGAAGCTGTTGAGCTTCCAGTACACGCGGCTGACGACGGAGGAGCGCCGCTTTCTCGATCGCGAGTGCGAGGAGCTGTGCAAGCTCTGCGACGACTGGAAGATCGAGTACGAGCAGAAGGATCTGCCGCGGGAGGCCTGGGAATACATTGCCAGGCACAAGTTCTTCTCGATGCTGATCAAGAAGGAGTTCGGCGGGCTGGGCTTCTCGGCGGCGGCGCAGTCGGCAGTGGTGACCAAGCTGGCCAGCAAGTCGATCACCCTGGCGGTGACGGTGATGGTGCCGAACTCGCTGGGCCCGGGCGAGCTGCTGATGCATTACGGCACCGACGCGCAGCGCCAGAAATGGTTGCCGGGCCTGATCGACGGCAGCCAGATTCCCTGCTTCGGCCTGACCGGTCCGGAAGTTGGTTCGGATGCGACGGCGATGCCGGATCTCGGTGTTGTCGGCTATGGCGAGCACGAGGGTCAGCGCGTCCTCGGAATAACACTCACTTTTTCGAAGCGGTACATCACCTTGGCGCCGGTGGCGACGGTGATCGGCCTGGCCTTCAAGCTGCGCGATCCGGATGGCCTGCTGGGCGACAAGAGCAGGATCGACTACGGCATCACCTGCGCGCTGGTGCCGGCCTCGCACCCGGACGTGCACATCGGTCGCCGCCATTACCCCGGCTCGGCGTTCATGAACGGTACGATCCACGGCCGCGACGTCTTCGTGCCGCTGGACGCCATCATCGGCGGTCCGCAAATGGCCGGCAAAGGCTGGCGCATGCTGTCGGAGTGCCTGTCGGCCGGTCGTGGCATCTCGCTGCCGGCGCTGGCGACCGCCGGCGGCCAGGTGGCCTATCGGATGACCGGGGTCTACTCGCGCTTCCGCCGCCAGTTCAAGGTTTCGGTCGGCAAGTTCGAGGGCGTGCAGGAGGCCACCGGCCGCATCGCCGGCTATGCCTACACGCTGGAAGCGATGCGCATGCTGACCGCATCGGCGGTCGATCACTGCGCGCCGAGCGTGGCGACGGCAATCGCCAAGTACCACATGACCGAGCTGATGCGGAAGATCATCAACGACGGCATGGACGTGCTCGGCGGCAAGGGCATCCAGCAAGGGCCGCGCAACTTCATCGCCACGGCTTACAAGACCACGCCGGTGGCGATCACGGTGGAAGGCGCGAATATCCTGACGCGCAATCTGATGATCTACGGCCAGGGCGCGATCCGCTGCCACCAGTTTGTGTTCCAGGAAATGGAGGCGGCGCGCGAGAACGATCTGCACAAGTTCGACAAGCTGCTGTTCGCCCACGTCGGCACGGCGATCAATCGTGCGGTGCGGGCGTTCACGCTGGGCCTGAGCGGCGCACGGCTGGCGGGCGCGCCGGTCGAGGGCGCGATGGCGCCGTATTTCCGCCAGCTCGAACGGATGTCGGCGGCCCTGTCGTTCACTTCCGACCTGACGATGGGCGTACTGGGCGGCAAGCTCAAATTCATGGAGCGCCTGTCGGCGCGGCTTGGCGACGTGCTGTCGCAGCTGTACATCGCCGCCTGCGTGATCCGCTATTACGAGGAGGGTTCGAAGAGCGATGCCGAGATCGCCCATGCGCGCTGGGCGCTCGACAACTGCCTGTACGAGATCGGCCAGGCCTTCGGCGGCTTCATCCGCAATTTCCCGGTGGCGCCGGCTCGCTGGCTGCTGCGCCTGGTGGTGTTTCCACTCGGCAACCCGTACCGGCCGGTAACGGACCGCAACAATGCGCATGTTGCCGATCTGTTGCTCGAGGCCAGCGATCTGCGCGAGCGCCTGAGCTGGCTGGTGTTCAAGAACGGCGGCGTGCACGACCCGATCGGTCGCATGGAGCATGCGTGGACGGTGGCGCAGAAAACGGAAGCCGCCTACCTCAAGTACTTCAGGCTCGCCAACAAGGGCGAGATCGTCGGCGATACGGTCGCCGAGCGGCTCGCCGACGCGCTGCGCCAGCAGAAGCTGACGACGGCCGAAGTCGAACAGGCCCGCGCCTACGACGAAGTCCGCTACGACGTCATCCTCACCGACGACTTCAGCAAGGACTATCTGCTCGGCAGGTTCTCGGCCGAAGCGGGCGAGTCGATCGAGAGAGCCGGCCTGATGGCGCGCGTGGCCTGATCGCCGCCAGGTGAAGACTGTGGCTGTCGCGTTCGCCTCGCTTGGCGGAAGATAAGCCCTCTTCAACAGGGGGCAGGCATGAGCGCAGCAGATGCGGCATCGATCTGGGTCGGCAAGGGCGATGGCCCGCAGCGCCTGCTCGCTGCCTACGGCAACCGGCACGGTTTGATCGCCGGCGCGACGGGCACCGGCAAGACGGTGACGCTGCAGCTGCTGGCCGAAGGCTACTCGGCGATCGGCGTGCCGGTATTCGCCGCCGACATCAAGGGCGATCTGTCCGGCATCGCCGCCGCCGGCGAGGCCAAGCCCAAGCTCGTCGAGCGTGCCGCGCGGATCGGTATCCAGGGCTACGGCCCCGCCGCCTGTCCGACGGTGTTCTGGGACATCTTCGGCAGCAGCGGCCACCCGGTGCGCACGACCGTCTCCGACATGGGGCCGCTGCTGCTGGCGCGACTGCTGGATCTGTCCGAGGTGCAGGAAGCGGTGCTGGCGCTGGTGTTCCGCTACGCCGACGACCAGGGTTTGCTGCTGCTCGATCTCAAGGACCTGCGTGCCACGCTGGCCCATGTCGGCGCCAATGCCAAGTCGCTCGGCAGCGACTACGGCCTGATCGGCGGCGCCTCGGTCGCGGCGATCCAGCGCGCGCTGCTGCAGCTGGAGGCCGATGGCGCCGAGCATTTCTTCGGCGAGCCCGCGCTGCAGCTGGCGGACTTCATGCGCACCGATCTGAGCGGGCGCGGCATCGTCAATGTCCTGGCCGCCGACGTGCTGTACCAGAAGCCGCGGCTGTACGCGATGTTCCTGCTGTGGCTGCTCGCCGAGCTGTTCGAGCAGCTGCCGGAGGCCGGTGACATCGACCAGCCCAAGCTGGTGTTCTTCTTCGACGAGGCACACCTGCTGTTCAAGGATGCGCCGAAGGCGCTGGTGGACAAGGTCGAGCAGGTGGTGCGGCTGATTCGTTCCAAAGGCGTCGGTGTTTACTTTGTCACGCAGAATCCGCTGGATCTGCCCGATGCGGTGCTCGGCCAGCTCGGCAATCGGATCCAGCACGCGCTGCGCGCGTTCACGCCGCGCGATCAGAAGGCGGTCAAGGCAGCGGCCGAGACCTTCAGGGTCAATCCTGCTCTTGATGTCGCGGCGGTGATCCAGCAACTCGGCATCGGCGAGGCCCTGGTTTCCCTGCTCGGTGACAACGGGGTGCCGGGCGTGGTCGAGCGGACCCTGATTGCACCGCCGCGCTCGCGGATCGGCGCGCTCAGCGCCGACGAGCGTCGCCAGGTGATGGCGCGCAGTCCGCTGGCCGGCCGTTACGACACCGCGGTGGATCGCCAATCGGCCTATGAGAAGCTGGCCGAGCGTGCGGAGCCCGCTGCGCCGGGTGCCGGTGGCGGTGCCGGCTGGTGGGATCGCGGCGAGACCCCGGCGGCGACGAGAAGCGGCAGGGCGCGGCCGGCGCGGCCGCGCGAGACCGTGGTCGAGGCGACCTTGAAGAGCGCGGCGCGCAGTGCCGGGTCGTCGATTGGCCGCGAAATCGGCCGGCAATTGTTGCGCGGCCTGCTCGGCTCGCTGCGCCGCTGAAGCCGGCGGAAAGCGGCCCGGGCCGGGCACACCGGCCGGCGCGGGTATACTGCGCGGCCGCTTCGCTGCCCTGACGTCCATGCGCGCTGTCGCCGTCTCCCTCCAGTTGCCCGTGCCGGCTGCTTCCATCGCGGCGCCGGGGGAGGCGTCGTGAGCGTCGGTCTGGACGCACAGCTGGCACGCGGCCTCGAGGCGCTGGGGCTGGCGCTGGATGTCGCCGCCCGCAAGCAATTGCTCGCCTATCTCGACGAGCTGAGCAAATGGAACTCCGCCTACAACCTGACAGCGATCCGCACGCCGAGCGAGATGGTGACGCGCCATCTGCTCGACTCGCTGGCGCTGCTCCCGGTGATCGCGGCCTATGCCGGCGATGGAGCGCGCGTGCTCGATGTCGGCAGCGGCGGCGGCATGCCGGGCATCATGCTGGCGATCGCGCGGCCCGACTGGCGACTGACGCTGCTCGACAGCAACGGCAAGAAGGCGCGCTTCCTGCGTCATCTGCAGCGCGCGCTGCCGTTGGCCAATGTCGAAGTTGCCGAGGCGCGCGTCGAGGCCTGGACGCCGCCGGCGCCGTACGCCGCGATCACCAGCCGCGCCTTCGCTTCGCTCGCTGATTTCGTCTCGCTGACACGGCCGCTGCTGGCGCCCGGTGGAGTGTGGGTCGCCATGAAAGGCAAACTAGATGAAGCCGAGCTGGCGGCCGCCGCGGCCGCCGTCGAGGTCCGGGAGATCCGAGCCCTGTCCGTGCCGGGACTGCGCGAAGACCGCCACGCTGTTGTCGCAGGGCCCAAACCATGAGTTATGTCATCGCCATTGCCAACCAGAAGGGTGGTGTCGGCAAGACCACGACCTCGATCAATCTGGCGGCCTCGCTGGCAGCGACCAAGCGCCGTGTGCTGCTCGTCGATCTGGATGCGCAGGGCAACGCGACGATGGGCGTCGGCGTCGACAAGAGTGCGCTGACGCACAGCGCCCGCGACGTGCTGCTGGAGCAGATACCCATCCGCAGCGCGATCCAGCATCTGCCCGAGCTGGGGCTTTCGGTGCTGCCGGGCAATGCCGACATGACCGAGGCCGAGATCAAGCTGCGCGACATGCCGGTCGGCGACTTCGCCTTGCGCGCAGCGCTGGCGGAAGTTGCGGACGATTTCGACTACGTGATCCTCGACTGCCCGCCGGCGCTGTCGAAGTTGACCGTCAACGCCCTGGTTGCGGCCGACGGCGTGCTGATCCCGATGCAGTGCGAGTACTACGCGCTGGAGGGCCTCACCGCGCTGATGGACACGGTGCAGAAGATCAAGCGCGTCATCAATCCGAAACTGGAAATCGAAGGCCTGCTGCGGACCATGTTCGATCCGCGCAACAACCTGGCCAATGACGTCTCCGGCCAGTTGACCCAGCATTTCGGCGACAAGGTCTATCGCACGCTGGTACCGCGCAACGTGCGCCTCGCCGAGGCGCCGAGCCACGGCCTGCCGGTAATGCTCTACGACCCCAATTCATCGGGCGCCAAGGCCTATCTGGCGCTCGCCGGCGAGGTGCTGCGCCGCCACGATGGCGGCCAGCTGCGCCTGCCGGCATGAGCTTCAGCAGAACGACCGCCGCGCTGCGCGGCTCGCCGGAGAATCAGTGGTGACTGTCAAGAAACGCGGACTGGGTCGTGGCCTGGATGTGCTGCTCAGCAGCGTCGCGCAGGCGTCGGAAGCCGAAGCCGGTGACGAGTTGCGCGAGCTTGCCGTCGAGCGCCTGCAGCCCGGCAAGCACCAGCCGCGCCGTCACTTCGACGACGAGGCGCTGGCGGCGCTGGCCGAGTCGATTCGCGCGCAAGGCATCGTGCAGCCGCTGGTGGTGCGTTCGGCGGGCGCCGACCGTTACGAGATCGTGGCCGGAGAACGGCGCTGGCGCGCCGCGCAGCTGGCTGGCCTGAAGGCCGTGCCGGCGATCATCAAGACGCTCGACGAGCGCAGTGCGATGGCGGTGGCTCTGGTCGAGAATATCCAGCGCGCCGATCTCAATCCGCTCGAAGAGGCCGAGGCGCTGCAGAAGCTCGTGGACGATTGCGGCCTCACCCACGAGGCGTTGGCCAGCGCGGTCGGCCGATCGCGCACCCATATCAGCAATCTGTTGCGACTCAACGAGCTGGACGCCTCGGTGCAGCGGCATGTACGCGACGGTCGCCTGAGCCTAGGGCATGCGAAGGTCCTGCTCGGCGTCGATGGCGCGCGCCAGGTATCGCTGGCCACGCTTGCCGTCGACAAGCAGTTGTCGGTCCGTCAGGTCGAGGCGCTGGTGCAGGCCGAGCAGAGCCAGCGCCCGCGGCCTGCCAAGGCGCGCGCGCCGGCGCTGGAGCAGGAGCTGGCCCAGTCGATCGGTCTGCCGGTCAAGCTGCAGCAGACCGACTCCGGCCGTGGCCGCATCAGCATCAGCTTCCGCAGCGCGGCGGAGCTGGAGCGTTTGCTGGCCCGGCTGAAGGCCTGACGGCTCAGCTTGGTCGAAGCTGACAAAATTTTTAACTTCTCTTGCCGAGCCAATTGGGCAGCCGCTATACTCTCTGCGATTGATTGGTGCACCGCACCAAGCCGGCCCTCAAGATGAAGACCGCGACGCGCATGGCGCGCTATCAGTTGCTGATCGCGTTGGCCAGCGCGGCTTTCTGGGCGCTTCTGGAAGGTTCCAGGGAAGGGCTTGCGGCTTTGGCTGGTGGCGGAATTGGTGCATTACTGACCTTTTACGCCGGGCTTAAGACGTTTTCGGCGTCCCCCCAGGACGCCCAGCATGCAGTCATGAATTTTTACAAAGCCCAGGTGAGGAAGCTGGTCCTCGCCGTGGTGTTGTTCGCAGTCGCGGTGCGGTTGTTTGCAGATGTGTTTGTGCCGGTGGTCGTCACGTTTTGTCTGACACTGTCGGTTTACTGGTTCGCGCTTCTTTGGGAATCAAGCGATGGCTGAAGCGGGTCACTCTCCTGCCGAATACGTTACTCACCACCTGCGTCATTGGGCGAGTGGCGACGATACGGGCTTCATCACCACTTCCGCTTGGCATCTCGACACCCTCGTCATCTCGACCCTGCTGGGTCTGGTTTTCCTGACGCTGTTCCGTATCGCCGCCGTGCGCGCCACCAACGGCGTCCCGGGCAAACTGCAGAACTTCGTCGAAATCCTCGTCGACTTCGTTGACAACTCCGTCAAGGATTCGTTCCACGGCAACCGCGCCTTCGTTGCGCCGCTGGCGCTGACGATCTTCGTCTGGGTGTTCCTGTGGAACCTGATGGACCTGCTGCCGGTGGATCTGGTGCCGCAGCTGTGGGCGCTCGGGCACTCGGCGCTCGGCCATGACCCCGCGCACGCCTACATCCGCGTGGTGCCGTCGGCCGACATGAGCGCGACCTTCGCATTGTCGATCTCGGTATTCCTGCTGATCTTCTATTACAGCTTCAAGGGCAAGGGTGTCGGCGGCTACGCCAAGGAGTTCCTGACGCACCCGTTCGGCCCCTGGCTGATGCCGTTCAACATCATTCTCAATTTCGTCGAAACGCTCGCCCGCCCGCTGTCGCTGGCACTGCGACTGTTCGGCAACCTCTACGCCGGTGAGCTGATCTTCATCCTCATCGCCCTGCTGCCCTGGTGGGCGCAGGTGGTCCCCGGTCTCGGCTGGGCGATCTTCCACATCCTCGTGATCACGCTGCAGGCCTTCATTTTCATGACGCTGACCATCGTGTATCTCAGCATGGCGTACGAGCATCACTGAACGCCACGGTTTCAAGTTGGTTTCTTGCAGCACCGACGTTTTTCCACCACGCAACACACGGAGTTAGGAGTAGACCATGGAGCTTATCGCTCAGATCCAGGCCAACACGGCGCTGACCATCGGCATCATCTTCGGCCTGGCCGCGCTCGGCACGGCCATCGGCTTCGGCCTGCTCGGCGGCAAGTTCCTGGAAGGCGCTGCCCGTCAGCCGGAACTGGCCAACATGCTGCAGACCAAGATGTTCATCATCGCCGGCCTGCTCGACGCCGTCGCGATCATCGGCGTCGCCATGGGTCTGCTGCTGATGTTCGCGAACCCGCTGCTGTCGGCGGTCGCGCAGTAAGCTGATTTTGATTCCTTCGTCTCACTCAACCGGAGCTTAGCCATGCAGGCGAGCATCCCGTCCATCGTCGGTCAGATGATCGTGTTCTTCATCTTCGTGATTTTCACGATGAAGTTCGTCTGGCCGCCGATCGTCAAGGCCATGGAAGAGCGCCGTACGCGCATCGCCGATGGTCTCGCCGCCGCCGAGCGTGGTTCGCGTGCGCTGCAGGAAGCGTCGACCAAGAGCGAGGAATCGCTCAAGGCCGCCCGTGTCCAGGCGCAGGAAATCCTCGCGGCTGCCAACAAGCAGGCATCGCAGATCGTCGAGCAGGCCAAGGGCACTGCGCAGACCGAAGCGGACCGCATCGTCGCCAAGGCGCACGATGACGTGGCGCGTGAAGTTGCGCATGCCCGTGAGGAACTGCGCAAGCAGGTCGGTGAGCTGGCGGTTGCCGGCGCATCGAAGATCCTCAAGCGCGAGATCGACGTGCAAGCGCACGCCGATATCCTCAACGAGCTTGCGGCTCGCGTCTAAGGACTCCCGACGCACATGGCGGACTTCAGCACGACAGCGCGGCCCTACGCCAAGGCGCTTTTCGAACTGGCACGTGACAGCGGCAACTACAAGGGCTGGAGCGATTCGCTGCAGTCTCTGTCTGCCCTGATCGGTGACGCGACGGTGGCCCGGCTGATCAGCAATCCGGCGCTGTCGCGCGCGGATCTGGCGGCGGGGCTGTCGGCGGCGTTTCAGGACAAGCTGCCGAGCGAGGCGATCTCGCTGGTGCGACTGCTGGTCGAGAACGCTCGCCTGAGCGCGATCGGCTCGATCGCCGAGCAGTTTGAAGCCCTGCGCGCCGAAGCGGAGCGACGCGTCGAGGTCGAGATCACCTCGGCATCCGACGTGGCGCCGGCACAGCAGCAGGCGCTGACGGACTCGGTGCGCAAGCGCGTCGAGCGCGACGTGACGATCAGTTGGAAGACCGATCCGGCGTTGATCGCGGGCGCTGTGATCCGGGCAGGCGATCTGGTGATCGACGGCTCGGTGTCAGGCGAACTCGATCGGCTCAAGACGGTTCTTGCGCAGTAATGCTGCGTCCAAAGCGTTAATTCTGGCGACATTTACGGAAACGGTTCCATGCAACTCAATCCTTCGGAAATCAGCGAGCTCATCAAAGCGCGCATCAAGAACTTCGACGCCGCCAGCGAAGCGCGCAATGTCGGCCAGATCGTCTCGCTGCAGGACGGTATCGTCCGCGTGCACGGCCTGTCGGACGCGCTGCAGGGCGAAATGCTCGAATTCCCGGGTAACACCTTCGGTCTGGCGCTCAACCTCGAGCGCGATTCGGTCGGCGCGGTGGTCCTCGGCGACTACAAGCACCTGAAGGAAGGCGACACCGTCAAGACCACGGGCCGCATCCTCGAAGTGCCGGTCGGTGAAGGTCTGCTGGGCCGCGTGGTGGACGCGCTCGGCAGGCCGATCGACGGCAAGGGCCCGGTCCAGGCTTCCGGCAGCTCGCCGATCGAAAAGATCGCGCCGGGCGTCATCGCGCGTAAGTCGGTCAGTCAGCCGGTGCAGACCGGCTACAAGGCCGTCGACTCGATGGTTCCGGTCGGCCGCGGCCAGCGCGAGCTGATCATCGGCGACCGTCAGACCGGCAAGACCGCGCTGGCGATCGACGCGATCATCAATCAGAAGACCTCGGGCGTGAAGTGCATCTACGTCGCGATCGGCCAGAAGGCCAGCTCGATCGCCAACGTCGTGCGCAAGCTCGAGGAAAACGGCGCGATGTCGTACACGACGGTCGTCGCCGCCTCGGCATCCGAATCGGCGGCGCTGCAGTTCATCGCGCCGTACTCGGGCTGCTCGATGGGCGAGTACTTCCGTGACAAGGGCGAAGACGCGCTGATCATCTACGACGACCTGTCCAAGCAGGCTGTCGCGTATCGCCAGGTGTCGCTGCTGCTGCGTCGTCCGCCGGGCCGCGAAGCGTTCCCCGGCGACGTGTTCTATCTGCACTCGCGTCTGCTTGAGCGCGCCGCGCGCGTCAACGAGGAGTACGTCGAGAAGATGACGGGCGGTGCGGTCAAGGGCAAGACGGGTTCGCTGACGGCGCTGCCGATCATCGAAACCCAGGCCGGTGACGTGTCGGCCTTCGTTCCGACCAACGTGATCTCGATCACCGACGGCCAGATCTTCCTTGAAACCGATCTGTTCAACGCCGGCATCCGTCCGGCCATGAACGCCGGCATCTCGGTGTCGCGCGTCGGTGGTGCTGCGCAGACCAAGATCGTCAAGAAGCTCGGCGGCGGCGTCCGTCTGGCGCTGGCCCAGTACCGTGAACTCGCGGCCTTTGCGCAGTTCGCCTCCGACCTCGACGCGGCGACGCGTGCGCAGCTAGAGCGCGGCCAGCGCGTCACCGAGCTGATGAAGCAGAAGCAGTACGCGCCGCTGTCCGTCGGTCAGATGGGTGCGACGCTGTACGCCGTCGAAAAGGGCTACATCGACAAGGTTCCGGTCGCCAAGGTTCTGGCCTGGGAAGAAGGCCTGCACCAGTTCCTGGCCAACAGCCACAAGGATCTGCTGTCGAAGCTCGACACCGGCGACTGGAACGACACGCTCGAAGCGGGTCTGAAGTCGGCGATGGACACCTACGTCCAGCAGTCGGCGATCTGAAGATGCGAGCAGCGTGCAGGGGCCCCGCGCAGCGGGGATCTAGCGTCGCGAGACATCGCGGTGTCCGCGACGCGCTCGCGCTGTGTAACGGGGCAGGAGCGTAGCAATGGCCGGCGCCAAGGAAATCCGCACCAAGATCAAAAGCGTGAAAAACACGCAAAAGATCACGCGGGCGATGGAAAAGGTGGCGATGTCGAAAATGCGCAAGGCGCAGGATCGCATGGCATCCGCTCGCCCCTACGCCGAGAAGCTGCGGCGTACGCTGGGCCATGTTGCCCAGGCGAACCTGGAGTACAAGCACCCGTTCATGGTGGAGCGGCCGGTCAAGCGCGTCGCGTATCTGATCGTCACCACCGACCGCGGCCTCTGCGGCGGTCTGAACATGAACGTGTTTCGCCAGACCGTCCGTGCGATCCGTGAGTGGCGCGAGAAGGGCGTCGAGGCGGACGCCGTGCTGATCGGCAACAAGGCCGTGTCGTTCTTCAAGCGCGTCGGCGGCAATGTGCTGGCGACCGCTTCGCAGCTCGGCGACCGTCCGCATCTCGATCAGCTGGTCGGCGTGATCAAGGTGCTGACCGACGCGTATCTCGAAGGCAAGATCGACCGCGTCTACGTGGTCGGCAACACCTTCGTGAACACGATGACGCAGAAGGCCGAAGTGCAGCAGTTGCTGCCGGTCGAAGTCGTCGCCAGCGAAGGCTTGCTCGACAGCTGGGACTACCTGTACGAGCCGAGCGCGGCCGAGCTGCTCGATGTGGTGCTGCAGCGCTACGTGGAGTCGCAGGTCTTCCAGACCGTGCTCGAGAACTCCGCGTCGGAGCAGTCGGCGCGTATGGTCGCCATGAAGGCGGCGACCGATAACGCCGGCAAGATCATCAACGCACTGCAGCTGCAGTACAACAAGGCCCGCCAGGCCAGCATCACCAAGGAACTGGCGGAGATCGTCGGCGGCGCGGCGGCGGTTTAACCGTCGGCAAAACGAAATCATCTGCCGTGGCAGTACGCTGCGGCGACAGTAGCGGATCGGAAACGAAGGTCATACACATGAGCACTGGCAAGATTGTTCAGGTCATCGGCGCGGTCATCGACGTGGAATTTCCGCGCGACTCGATTCCGGCCATCTACGATGCCCTCAAGATCGACGGCACCGAACTGACGCTGGAAGTCCAGCAGCAGCTCGGCGACGGCGTCGTCCGCACGATCGCGCTGGGCTCGACGGATGGCCTCAAGCGCGGCCTCGAAGTGCGCAACACCGGCAAGGCGATCTCGGTGCCGGTCGGCCCGGCCACGCTGGGTCGCATCATGAACGTGCTGGGCGAGCCGATCGACGAAGTGGGTCCGGTCAACGCCGAGCAGAACTGGGCGATCCATCGCGCCGCGCCGAGCTACGAAGACCAGGCCGGCTCGACCGAGCTGCTCGAAACGGGCATCAAGGTCATCGATCTGCTCTGCCCGTTCGCCAAGGGCGGCAAGGTCGGCCTGTTCGGCGGCGCCGGCGTCGGCAAGACCGTCAACATGATGGAGCTGATCAACAACATCGCCAAGGCGCACAGCGGTCTGTCGGTGTTCGCCGGCGTCGGCGAGCGTACGCGTGAAGGCAACGACTTCTATCACGAGATGATGGAGTCGGGCGTCGTCGACGAGAAGAACCTCGGCAACTCCAAGGTCGCGATGGTCTACGGCCAGATGAACGAGCCGCCGGGCAACCGTCTGCGCGTCGCGCTGACCGGCC
>CAMLDZ010000043.1 GCA_946478985.1 uncultured Solimonas sp. | reverse complement strand
ATGCCGTGGCCAGCAAGATGGTGCCGCTGGGCTCGATGGCGGCGGTGCTCAACCTTGGCGTCGGCGACCAGCTTTACAACGAGCCGGGCGAAAAGGGCGCCGCGCTGTTCGGCTCCGGCGCGCTGTATTTCACGCCGCAGATCTCGCTGATCGGCGAATACACCGGCCGCTTCGCCAACGCGGCCGTCTCGTTCGCGCCGTTCCGCAGCTATGGCCTGACGGTGACGCTGGGCGCCACCAACCTCGGCGAGCGTTACGGCGGCAGCACCGAATTCGCCGGCTCGATCGGTTACGGCTTCAGCTTCCTTTGATGGCCTGACAGGAGCATCGACATGAACAAGCAGATTCTCATCGCCGGCTGTGCCGCCCTGGGCCTCGCCGCCTCCGGCCTGGCCGCGGCGCAGACCAGCAGCGGCTCCGGTGGCAGCAGCAGCGGATCAAGCGGCAGCAGTGGCAGCGCGGGTCTCGGCATCGACTATGGCGCGCTGATCCCGGCGAGCAATCCGACCGCCTCGCTGCCGACCAGCGAAACCCAGCTGGGCGGCCCGATCGCCGGCCTGCGCGATCACTTCAGCAAGATCGAACGCAGCCGCCGCTGAGGTTCGCAGCGCGAAAACGAAAAACGGCGCGGAGACTTCCGCGCCGTTTTCTGTTGCACCGCGGCGTGCCGCCTCAGCCGCGCGCGATCACCGTCGTACCGCCCATATAGCGCTGCAATGCCGCCGGCACGGCGATGCTGCCGTCGGCCTGCTGGTAGTTCTCGATGATCGCCACCAGCGTGCGGCCAACCGCCAGGCCCGAGCCGTTGAGGGTGTGCAGCAGCTCCGGCCGCTTGGTTTCCGGGTGGCGGTAGCGCGCCAGCATGCGCCGCGCCTGGAAGTCCTCGCAGTTGGAGCACGAGGAAATCTCGCGGTACTTGTCCTGGCTCGGCAGCCAGACCTCGATGTCGTAGGTCTTGGCGGCGCCAAAGCCCATGTCGCCGGTGCACAGGGCGACGACGCGGTACGGAAGATCGAGCTTCTTCAGGATCGCCTCGGCATGCGAGGTCAGCTCCTCCAGCGCCTGCATCGATTGTTCCGGCAGCGTCGCGTGGACCAGCTCGACCTTCTCGAACTGATGCTGACGGATCATGCCGCGCGTATCACGGCCGGCCGAGCCGGCCTCCGAGCGGAAGCACGGCGTGTGCGCGACCCAGCGCTTCGGCAGGTTTTCCGGCGAAAGGATTTCGTCACGCAGCAGGTTGGTGACGGGGACTTCGGCGGTCGGGATCAGGCGCCAGTCCTGCTCACCCTTGAGCGCGAACAGATCCTCGCCGAACTTCGGCAGCTGGCCCGTGCCGCGCAGCGAATCAGCGTTGACGATGTACGGCACGTACAGCTCTTCGTAGCCGTGCTCCTGCGTGTGGGTATCCAGCATCAGCTGGATCAGCGCGCGGTGCATGCGCGCCAGGCCCGCGCGCAGCACGGTGAAGCGCGCACCGGTCAGCTTGGCGGCGGCCGCGAAATCCATAAGACCCAGGGCCTCGCCGAGGTCGGCGTGATCCTTGGCGCCCGCCGCCGGCCGCGGCGTGCCCCAGCGACGCTGCTCGACGTTGTCGTTCTCGTCGCGGCCGTCCGGCACGCTCTCGTGCGGCAGGTTCGGCAGCCGCGCGAGGAAGTCGTCGAATTCCGTCGTCAGCTTTTCCAGCCGCGCGGCGTTGTCGGCGAGCCGGGTCTTGATCAGCTCCATGTCGGCGAGGATCGGCGAGGCGTCCTGCCCCTGCGCCTTGGCCTGGCCGATGCGCTTGGAGCCGGCATTGCGCTCGGCCTGCAGCTGCTCCGTCTCCACCTGCAGCTGGCGGCGCTCGGATTCCAGCGCCTGAAAGCGGTTCAGGTCGAAGGTGAAACCGCGGCGCGCGAGTTGCGCGGCGATGAGGTCGGGCTGGGCGCGCAGGCGCTTGGGATCGAGCATCGGATCGGGACAGGGCCGTCAAAAAGGAAGGCGCATTCTAAAGATTCGCGCCGGCGCCGACATGCGCGGCGTCAAGGACCCGCCGGCTTGCCGCGCTGCGCGCGCAACTGCGCCAGCCGCTCGCCGATCTTGATCTCCAGCCCTCGCGCCACTGGCGTGTACAGCTCGGTACCGCGCAGCCGGTCCGGCAGGAACTGCTGGCCGGCGGCGACGGCGCCGCTCTCGTCGTGGTCGTAGCGATAGCCGCTGCCGTAGCCGAGGTCCTTCATGAGTTTGGTCGGCGCGTTGCGGATGTGCATCGGCACTTCCAGGCTGCCGGTCTGCTCGACCAGCGCGCGCGCCGCGTTGTAGGCGGCGTAGACGGCATTGCTCTTCGGGGCGCAGGCCAGGTAGACCAGCGCCTGCGCCAGCGCCAGTTCGCCTTCCGGGCTGCCCAGGCGCTCGTAGATGTTCCAGGCGTCGACGCAGAGCTGCTGCGCGCGCGGATCGGCCAGGCCGATGTCCTCGACTGCCATCCGCGTGATGCGGCGCGCCAGGTAGATGGGATCGACACCGCCGTCGAGCATGCGCGCGAACCAGTACAGCGCCGCATCCGGATCCGAACCGCGTACCGACTTGTGCAGCGCCGAGATCTGGTCGTAGAAATTCTCGCCCTGCTTGTCGAAGCGGCGCAGCCCCTTGCCGAGCAGGCGTTCCAGCAGACTGTCGTCGGGCGCCGTACCCGCAGCGTCGCCCTGCGCGCGCAGCAGCTCGCTGGCGGTCTCCAGCAACACCAGACTGCGCCGCGCGTCGCCGTCGGCGACGTCGGCCAGGCGATCGAGCCAGGCTGCCGGCAGCGTGTCCTCGGCCAGACCCAGGCCGCGCTGCGGATCGCGTAGCGCGCGCAGCATCAGCTCGCGGATCGGCGCCGCGTCGAGCGAGCGCAGTACGAACACGCGCAGCCGCGACAGCAGCGCCGCATTGAGTTCGAACGAGGGATTCTCCGTCGTCGCGCCGATCAGCGTGATCGTTCCATCCTCGACGAAGGGCAGCAGCGCATCCTGCTGGCTCTTGTTGAAGCGGTGGATCTCGTCGATGAACAGTACGGTGCGGCGCGGGGCCAGACCCTCGCGCAGCGCCTTGGCGTGGGCGACCGCCTCGCGGATCTCCTTGACGCCGGCGAGCACTGCCGACAGCGTCAGGAACTCGGCCTCGGTGTACTGCGCGATCAGCCGCGCCAGCGTGGTCTTGCCGACGCCCGGCGGGCCCCAGAACACCATCGACGGCACTTTGCCGGCTTCCAGCAACACGCGCAGCGGCGCGCCGGCGCCGAGCAGATGGTCCTGGCCGAAGACTTCATCCAGCGTACGCGGTCGCATCCGCTCGGCCAGCGGCTGCGATGCGTCGTGGCGACGTTCCACACCGGCCCGAGGGTTCGCCGCCATGCCGGAGCCGCTCAGTTCTGCTCGCTGTCGATGACTTCCGTGCCCTTGGGCGGCGCGAATCGGAAGCGCCCGGCGTCGAGCTTGACGCCGGTCTTGATGTCCGTGAAGCGCACTTCGGTATTGCCACCGATCGCATCGAAGAAACGCAGGCGCACCGGCACGCCGCTCTGCAGCCACAGCTCTATCGACTGAAAGTCGCTGTTCTGCGCATCGCCCCTGGGCTTGAGGCGCACGACATCGGCGCCCTCCTGCCTGCCACCGGATTCGACGATGAAGGCATCGCCCAGCGAAGCCTTCTGCGCCAGCAGCGCCGCCGGCGTGCCCTTGAGCACCACATCGGCCGGCCGCACCGTCACCTGCGCCAGATCCGGCTCGTAGTTCCAGATCCTGTCGCCGTCGCAGACCATCAGCTGCTCGTAGGGCTTGTCGTAGGTCCAGCGGAACCGGCCGGGCCGCGACAGCTCGAAGCTGCCGCTGCGCCGCGCGACGGTGTCGCCATGCTCGTCGAGCTGGGTTTGCTCGAACCGCGCGCTCAGGGTTTGCACCCCGTCGGCGAAGCGGCGCAGCGCGTCGTCGGCAGGGCCGGCGACCGCCGGCAGCGCCAGCAACAGACTCAAGGCGGCGAACAGCGATCGCAGGTCACTCATCAGGATTCTTTTCGGAAGAAATGCACAGTCTGCACTGTCGGCGGCACGGCTGAACCGGCCGTGACTCGCGCCTCAGTCCCGCCCGCCCGGCGCGAGGATTTCACGATTGCCGCCCGGACCGCTCGGCCCGACGATGCCGGCGGCTTCCATCTGCTCCACCATCCGCGCGGCGCGGTTGTAGCCGATCTTCAGCCGGCGCTGCACCCAGGATACCGAGGCCTTGCGCGTTTCCAGCACCATGGCCACCGCCTGATCGTAGAGCGGATCGGCCTCGGCATCGTCGCCGCTGCCCTCGGCCGGGCCGCTCGGCGCCTCCTCGGCGCAAATGTCCTCGATGTAGCGCGGCTCGCCGACCTGCTTGAGATAGGCGACGACCTTGTGCACTTCGTGATCGTCGACGAAGGCGCCGTGGACGCGATCGAGCCGGCTCGCGCCGATCGGCCGGAACAGGCCGTCGCCGTGGCCCAGCAGGGTTTCGGCGCCCATCTCGTCGAGGATGGTGCGCGAGTCGATGCGCGAACCGACCGAGAACGCCAGACGCGACGGAATATTGGCCTTGATCAGGCCGGTGATGACGTCGACGCTCGGCCGCTGCGTGGCGACGATCAGATGAATGCCGGCGGCACGCGCCTTCTGCGCGATGCGCGCGATCAGTTCTTCGACCTTCTTGCCCACCACCATCATCATGTCGGCAAGCTCGTCGATGACGACGACGATATGGGGCAGCGCCTCCAGCAGTTTGGCTTGCGGAATGCCGGCGTCCGGGTCGAACAGGTCCTGACTGGGGTTGTGCAGCGGATCGCGGATCGGCTCGCCGGCTGCGGCCGCGTCTTCGAGCTTGCGGTTGAGACCGGCCAGATTGCGGACGCCCAGCGCCGACATCAGTCGATAGCGACGTTCCATCTCGGCCACACACCAGCGCAGGGCGTTGGCGGCGTCCTTCATGTCGGTGACCACCGGTGTCAGCAGGTGCGGGATGCCCTCGTAGACCGACAGCTCCAGCATCTTCGGGTCGATGAAGATCAGGCGCACCTGATCGGCCGTCGCCTTGAACAGCATCGACAGGATCATGCCGTTGATCGCCACCGACTTGCCCGAGCCGGTGGTACCGGCAACCAGCAGGTGCGGCATCTTGGCCAGATCGAAGGTCACCGGATTGCCGGCGATGTCCTTGCCCAGCGCCAGCGTCAGCGGCGACGGCGAATTGCGGTACTCGGCCGAATCGATGATCTCGCGGAAGCTGACCATTTCGCGCTTGTGGTTGGGGATCTCCAGGCCGACCACCGACTTGCCCTGGATGACCTCGATCACGCGCACGCTGGACACCGACAGGGAGCGCGCCAGATCGCGCGACAGATTGGTGATCTGCGAGCCCTTCACGCCCGGCGCCGGCTGGATCTCGAAGCGCGTGATCACCGGGCCCGGCGTCGCCGCGACGACCTGCGCGCGCACGCCGAACGATTCCAGATGCCGCTCGACGTCACGCGACAGCCGCTCCAGCTCCTCCGGCGTGTAGTGGCGGCCGGATGGACGCGGCGGATCGAGCATCGTCACCGGCGGCAGCGGGTCGCCATCGAAGGCCGGCACCGACACCGCCTCGCTCTTGGCGCGCGCCACAGCGGGCGCAGCCGCGCGGGCGGCCGGCGGTTCCGGCAGCAAGGCCAGCTGTTCCTCGTCGCTGTCCGCCAGTGTCGGCGCCTTGCGCCTGCGCTTCTCGCGCGCCGGCGCCGACTCCGCGGGTAAAGCAGCAGGCGCACCGAACTGCGGTTCCGCGCGGGCGACTGGCGCCGCCGCTCCGGCCTCGGCTTCGGCTGCAGCCGCTTCGGCGGCACCGCTCGCGCGTTTCTCGAAACCGCGCGCCGCCAGTGCGAATACCCAGTTGCCGACGCGGTCGAGCACCGCCAGCCACGAGAAGGTCAGCGCCAGCGGCGCCGCGACGACCAGCAGGGTGAGCAGCAGCAGGTTGGCGCCAAAGCCGCCGATCACCGCGCGCAGGCCGTCGATCACCGCGCGGCCGGCGATGCCGCCGCTGCCCTGCGGCGCCCAGGTCGGCGAAGCGCCGATGTGCTGCGCCGCCAGCGCCGCCAGCGTCACCAGCAAGACCGCCCACGCAGCGACGCGCACGCCGCGGGGCATCGCTGCCCCGGGTTCGGCCTCGCTGAAGATGCGCACACCGACCAGCAGCACCGCCCAGGGCAGCAGAAAGGCGACATAGCCGCACAGCGACAGCAGCACGTCGGCAATCCAGGCGCCGATCGGACCGGCAAGATTGTGAACGGGGCCGCCCGTGCCGGACGATGACCAGCCGGGATCATCGGGATTGAAACTGGCCAGGGTGACCAGCAGGAACAGCGCGAGGCCGAGACAGCCGAGCATCGCCGCTTCGCGCGGCAGACGCTCCAGCCAGCCGGGGCCGGCTGCTTCGTCTGTCGCGTGGGGTTTAGCCTTGAACATGTACAGAGAACAGTCAGGGAGCCGGCAGTATAACGATGCTCAATTCAACGCGATGCCAGACCGATCGTCCCTTGAATCAGGCCGGTCAGCCTTCATAGAGAAGGCGTCCCTCAAAAGAGGCCGATACTACGATCATGAGCCAGCTTATTCGTCACTTCGTTCTGACGCCGGAAGGCGGAATCCGTGAATTCACGCAGGAACAAGCTGCGTTGATTGCGGCCGGCACCAACCGTATCCCCGAGTACGCCGGCTGCGACCTGCGTTACCTCCAGCTCACGCTCAATGACAACCAGCGCAAGGGCGAACTCAAGGTGCAGACGGCCGGCGCACGCATTCATTTCGATGACGACGGCCGCATGACCGAGGCCGGTCCGCCGACGGAGTCCGAGCCGATCACGCACTTCGAACACGACGCTGTCGTGCAATGGGTGCTGCGTGACGTGCCGACCGTAGCGCCGACCTTCCACTGACAGATCCGGTTGCCAGGGGCGGCGAGCCGCGCGCCCTCGGCAACCGCGCGCGGCGTCGCGCGTACCCGCTCGACGCCGCGGCGCGTATGCTAGCGGGGCAGCTTTTCGAGGAGCGCCGCGCCGACGATGGAAAGCCCGATCCGCCTTCACTGGTTGGACCCGCGCAATCCGCACCAGCCCTTCCCGCCCGTGCATCTGGCGATGCGCGACCCCAACGGGCTGCTCGCCATCGGCGGCGATCTTTCCACGACGCGCCTGCTGCGCGCCTACCGGCAGGGCATTTTCCCCTGGTACAACCCGGACGAGCCGATCCTGTGGTGGTGCCCCGATCCGCGCACGATCCTGCTTCCCGATGCGATGCGCGTTTCGCACAGCCTGGGCAAGACCCTGCGCCGCGCCGATTACGCGCTCAGCATCGATCGCGCCTTCCACCGTGTGCTCGACGCCTGCGCCGGTTCGCGCAGCAAAAGTCACGGCACCTGGCTCGGCGATGACATGCGCATGGCCTATCACGAGCTGTTCACGCACGGCAATGCCCACAGCGTCGAAGTCTGGCGCGATGGTGAATTGATCGGCGGCCTCTACGGCGTCGCGCTCGGCCGGGTGTTCTTCGGCGAGTCGATGTTTTCCCGCGCCAGCGATGGCTCGAAGATTGCCCTGTACTGGCTGTGCCAGCAGCTGCGGCGCTGGCAGTTCGAGATGATCGATTGTCAGGTCAGCTCCGCCCATCTGCTCAGCCTGGGAGCCGTCGAGGTGCCGCGACAGCAGTTCCTGCAGAGACTCGCCCTCGCCGTTCATGCGACCGCGACCACCACGGCCTGGCGCTTCGACATCGAAGTACCGGCCGATCCGCGTCATCTACCGGCACCCTGAGCCCGCGATGACACAGTCTCTGCGCCTGTTCCTCAGTACCGAGCACAGCTGTGGCTACCTGCCCGGCTTGCTGGCGCGCAGCGCCTTCGTCGATCCGGAAGCGGGTCTGGGGCCGGCACACTACCAGCGCCTGCTGGAACTGGGCTTTCGGCGCAGTGGCGATCACACCTATCGCCCGCACTGTCGTGATTGCCAGCGCTGCGTACCGGTGCGCATCGATACCCAACGCTTCATCGCCGACCGCAGCCAGCGCCGCTGCCTGCAGCACAACCGCGATCTGCAGCTGACCATCGAAAGCGAACTGGGCGACGAGCACTACGCGCTGTACCGGCGCTACCTGGCGACGCGCCACGCCGGCGGCGGCATGGACCCGCAGGACCGCAAAGCGTTTCACGCCTTTCTCGAATGCAGCTGGCTCGACGTGCGCTTCTGGTGCTTCCGCCGCGACGGCGAGCTGCTCAGCGTCGCCGTCGTCGATCACCTGCCGCAGGCCCTGTCGGCGGTCTACACCTTCTTCGACCCCGAACAGCCGCAGCGCGGCCTGGGCACACTGGCCGTCCTCGAACAGCTGCGCGAGGCGCATCGCCTGCGGATGCCACATGTCTATCTCGGCTACTGGGTCGAGAACAGCAGCAAGATGCACTACAAGCGCCGCTATCGACCGCTCGAAGCCCTGGTCGGCACGCGCTGGCAGGACCTGCCGTAGTGCGTGCAACAAGGCCTGGCGACGCCCGGCGGTTGCTGTAGCCCCCGCCTTTCCTGATAATGCCCGACCTCCAACAGGCTAGAGGCGTATGGCGAAGGAAGATCACATCGAGATGGCGGGCGTTATTCTGGAAACGCTGCCCAACACCACGTTCCGCGTGAAGCTGGAAAATGGCCACGTGGTGGTGGCGCATATCTCGGGTCGCATGCGCAAGAACTACATCCGCATCCTGACCGGCGACAAGGTAAAGGTCGAGCTGACGCCGTACGACCTGACCAAGGGGCGGATTACGTTCCGCGACAAGTAGCAGATACCCATTAAAAAAGCCCGCTTTCGCGGGCTTTTTTGCTTGCGGTGCCGCCGGATTCAGACCGGTTCCAGCTGCGTGGTCTTCTCGCGGCCTTCGATCTCGAAGTCGAGCTGATCGTTCTCGCCCAGCTGCACGTGCACGCGACCGCCGTTGGCGAGCTTGCCGAACAGCAGCTCCTCGGCAAGCGGACGCTTGAGCTGCTCCTGGATCACCCGCGCCATCGGCCGCGCGCCGAGCTTGATGTCGTAGCCGCGGTCGGCGATCCACAGGCGCGCCGATTCGTCAACGTCCAGCTGCACGCCCTTGGCCGACAGCTGTTCCTCCAGCTGCAGGATGAACTTGTCGACCACGCGCAGGATTTCGCGACGCTCCAGCGGCGCGAACTGCACGATGGCGTCGAGGCGGTTGCGGAACTCCGGCGTGAACATCTTGCGCATCACCTCCATCGCGTCGGTGGCGTGATTCTGCTCGGCGAAGCCGACCGAGCGGCGTGACGATTCCTCGGCGCCGGCATTGGTCGTCATCACCAGGATGACATTGCGGAAATCCGCCTTGCGGCCGTTGTTGTCCGTCAGCGTGCCGTGGTCCATGACCTGCAGCAGCAGGTTGAAGACATCCGGATGCGCCTTCTCGATCTCGTCGAGCAGCACGACGCAGTGCGGATGCTTGATCACCGCCTCGGTCAGCAGGCCGCCCTGGTCGAAACCGACATAGCCCGGCGGCGCACCGATCAAGCGCGACACCGTATGCCGCTCCATGTATTCCGACATGTCGAAACGGATCAGCTCGATGCCCAGCAGCTGCGACAGCTGCTTGGTGACTTCGGTCTTGCCGACACCGGTGGGGCCGGCCAGCAGGAAACTGCCGATCGGCTTGTCCGGGTTGCCGAGGCCCGAGCGCGACAGCTTGATGCTGGCAGTGAGCTGCTCGATCGCATTGTCCTGGCCGAAGATCACCAGCTTGAGATCGCGCTCCAGCGTCGCCAGCTTGTCGCGGTCATTGTTGGATACGGCCTTCGGCGGAATCCGCGCGATCTTGGCGACGGTCTCTTCGATATCCCGGACCTGCACGGTCTTGCGCTTTTTTGACTCCGGCAGCAGGCGCAGCCGTGCAGCGGCCTCGTCGATCACGTCGATGGCCTTGTCCGGCAGATGACGATCGGTAATGTGCCGCACCGACAGCTCCACCGCCGAGCGCAGCGCGCCGCGCGTGTACTGGACCTGGTGATGCTCCTCGAAGCGCGCCCGCAGGCCTTCGAGAATCTTCACGGCGTCGTCGACACTCGGCTCGCCGACATCGATCTTCTGGAAACGCCGCGCCAGCGCGCGATCCTTCTCGAAGATGCCGCGGTATTCCTGATAGGTGGTCGAACCCATGCAGCGCAGCTCGCCGGAGGCCAGCAGCGGCTTGAGCAGGTTCGACGCATCCATCACCCCGCCGCTGGCAGCGCCGGCGCCGATGATCATGTGGATCTCGTCGATGAAGACGATCGAGCCCGGCCGCTTCTGCAGTTCGGTGATGACCGCCTTGAAACGCTTCTCGAAATCGCCGCGGTACTTGGTGCCGGCGATCAGGCTGCCGAGATCGAGGCTGTAGACGACCGCGTTTTTCAGCAGATCCGGGACCTTGCCCTCGACGATCAGCCAGGCCAGGCCCTCGGCGATCGCGGTCTTGCCGACGCCGGCTTCGCCCACCAGCAAGGGGTTGTTCTTGCGGCGGCGGCACAGGGTCTGCATGACGCGCTCGATTTCGAGATCGCGTCCGATCAGGGGGTCGATCTTGCCGTACGCCGCACGCTCGTTGAGGTTGACCGCGTACTGCTCCAGCGCGCTCTGGCCGGACGCCTTGTCGCCGCCCTCTTCGCCGCTCTCCTGCTGCTCGGCCGGCTTTTCGGGCGCAGCGCCGTTCTTGGCGATGCCGTGCGAAATGAAGTTGACGATGTCGAGCCGCGTCACGCCCTGCTCGTTGAGCAGGAACACCGCGTGAGTGTCCTTCTCCGAGAAGATCGCGACCAGCACGTTGAGAGTGGAGACCTGCTTCTTGCCGGCTGCCTGCACGTGGTAGATCGCCCGCTGCAGCACGCGCTGGAACGACAGCGTCGGCTGCACCTCGTGCTTCTCCACATCCTTGACCGACTGGATGTGATGGCGGATGTAGTCCTTCAAGCCGGCTTCGAGCTTGTCGGAATCCGCGCCACTGGAGGTCAGGGCCTCGGCGACCTGCGTATCCGACAACAGCGCGAGCAGCAGGTGTTCGACCGTCAACAGCTCGTGACCTTCCATGCGCGCAGATACGAAGGCGGCATCCAGGGCTTTTTGCAGTTCCTCGCTAAGCATCAGCGACCTCCGCGCGCGAGCGCGTTACCAGCGTTGTCGATAAACCTCTAGCACAGCTCTTGTAGCGCCGGGCACTGAACCAGCCCTGACGCTCCACTTACGCTTTCTCCATGACCGTCAGCAAGGGGTGCTGGTTCTGGCGGGCGTAAGCATTGACCTGAGCGGTCTTGGTCTCGGCGATTTCGGCCGGAAACACCCCGGCGACACCGCGTCCCGCCGTATGAATCTGCAGCATGATCTGTACCGACTTCTCCCGCGAATGGCGGAAGAACTGCTGCAAGACCTGGACCACAAACTCCATCGGCGTGTAGTCGTCATTGATCATGACCACCTTGTACATCGGCGGCGGTGCCAGACGCGGTTTGGCTTCCTCTACTGCGAGGCCGTGACCGGGATCGCCGGTGCCAGGATTTACGTCGTTGCTCATGGTCCGAAGTTTAGCGCCGTCCACCCCCATGTTGGGGCGTCACCTGGCAACTCAAGCGACTGTCGGCGGCCTCTGGCCGATGATGTGCCGCCGCAGCCGGCCCGCCTGCCCTGGCCGGGCAACGCAAGGCGTTTGCAAGTGTTTCCGCGGCTGTTGGCTGTCATGTTGCAAAGGTATGATGCCGCATGATTCAAGCGTCTTCCCTGCACGTGCTCGGCCGCTGGTACGAGCGCCATGGTCGACGGCTGCCGTCGGCGGCCGTCCTGCTGCTCGTTCTGTTGCTGGGCCATCTGCTGGCGCGCCTGCTGTGGGCCTTGTGGCCGATACCGGATGCCGGGCGCTGGCGACCCGCGCAGCTGGCGGCAGCGCCGGGCGCGCAACGCGCCGTCGATATCCAGGCCGCGATCGACGCACACCTGTTCGGCGACTACCGCGCCAGCGCCGATCCCAACGGCGCCGCCAGCGCTCCGGAAACCCGATTGTCGCTGAGCCTGCTCGGCATCCTCTCCAACAGCGTGCCGGAGCGCTCACGGGCCTTGATCGCCAGCTCCGATGGCGCGGAAAAGCCTTTCGCGATCGGCGACGACGTCATCAGCGGCGTCAGCCTGCAGGCGATCTTTGCGGACCGCGTGGTGCTGTCGCGCGGCGGCACCCTGGAGACGCTGCGCCTGAACAAGGACGCGCCCAGCCAGGGCGGCGCGCCGAGCACGCCGATCACGCCGGTGGGGGGCGACGCCACCACGCAGATGATCGGCCGCATCCGCGACGAAGTGCTCACCGATCCGTCCAGGGCCTCGCAATACATCCGCGTGCAGCCTGCCAACGTCAATGGCCAGCTCAAGGGCTTCCGGGTCTATCCCGGCCGCGAGCGCCAGCCGTTCAACCAGATCGGCCTGCGGCCGGGTGATCTGGTGACCTCGGTCAATGGCATACAATTGGACGACACGCAGAAATCGCTGCAGATGCTGACCGAACTCGGCAAGGCCAGCAGCGTGACACTCACCGTCGATCGCGGCGGCCAGTCCCAGACCTTCAACGTGACGCTCAATTAATTCATGACGCTCCGCAAGCCTGCGCTCGGCCTGTTGGCGGCCCTTTTCTGCCTGGCGATTGCGCCGGTGGTCCGCGCCGATATCACCCTCAACCTCAAGGACGCCGAGATCAGCACGCTGATCGCCACCGTCAGCGAGGTGACCGGCAAGAACTTCATCGTCGACGGTCGCGTCAAGGGCAAGGTGACGGTGATCTCGGCCTCGCCGATGAGCGCCGACAGCCTTTACCAGACCTTCCTGGCAGTCCTGCAGGTCAACGGGTTTGCGGCGGTGCCGGCCGGCGGCGCGATCAAGATCATCCCGGAAGCCAACGTCCGCACCGAAGGCGGCGCCTACAACAGCGACGGCAGCCGCCTGCCCGGCGACGAAGTCGTCACCCACGTCTTCCAGCTGCAGAACGTCAGCGCCTCGCAGCTGGTGCCGATGTTGCGGCCGCTGATGCCGCAGTGGGCACATCTGGCGCCGTACCAGCCGAACAACACCCTGATCGTCTCGGACCGTGCTTCCAATGTCGAACGCGTCGGCAGGCTGATCCGCCAGATCGATCAGGCCGGTGACCGCGACATCGAGAATATGCGGCTGCAGTACGCCTCGGCTTCGGAAGTGGTCCGCGTGCTGACGACGATGACCCAGCAGGACAAGGCGGCCGATCCGGCCAGCAAGCCGGCGACGGTGATCGCCGACGAGCGCAGCAATGCCATCCTGATCGGCGGCGACAAGGCTGATCGCGCGCGGCTGCGGGCCATCGTCAGGCAGCTCGACGTCGAACTGCCGGATGGCGGCTCCACGCAGGTCGTCTACCTGCGCTACGCCAGCGCCGAGAATCTGGCGCCGATCCTTGAGGGCTATGCCCAGCAAGTCAAACAGGGCGAGCAGAAGGGTGGCGGCGCCGCGGCGCCCGCAGCGGCGGCATCCAGCAGCGGCGGCAGCGGCGACGTCCGCGTGCTCGCCGACAAGGACACCAACGCGCTGATCATCACCGCGCCGCCCAAGGGCATGCGGCAGATCCGTGACGTCATCGCCCAGCTCGATATCCAGCGCGCACAGGTAATGGTCGAGGGCATCATTGCCGAGGTCAGCGCCGACAAGCAGCGCGACGTCGGCGTCAACTGGGGCGTCTACAACCCCAACAAGATCGCGGCGGCCGGCATCCTCAGCGATTCGATCACCTCGGCGCTGTCGGCGTTCGCACAGTCCGGCAACGAGTCCGCGGCGGCCGCGGCGGTCTCGCAGGGCATCAACGTAGTGGGCGGCGGCACGCGCGGCAACACCACCTTCGGCGTGCTGTTGCAGGCACTGCGTGGCGATGGCAACACCAATGTGCTGTCGACGCCGACGCTGGTCACGCTCGACAACGAGGAGGCCAAGTTCTCGGTGGGCCAGGAAGTGCCGTTCCTGTCCGGCTCCTACGCCAACAGCGGCATCTCCAGCAACAACGGCAGCGTCAATCCGTTCCAGACCATCGACCGCAAGGACGTCGGCCTGACCTTGTCGGTGACCCCGCAGATCAGCGAGGGCGACAGCGTCAAGCTCAAGCTCAACCTGGAAATCTCCGGCATCGCTGCCGGCACCGCCGGCACCGCCAACCTGATCACCAACAAGCGCACGCTGTCCAACGTGGTCGGCATCGAGAACGGCCAGATTCTCGTCATCGGTGGCCTGATCGACGACCAGATCCAGACCTCGCAGAGCGCGATTCCCTTCCTCGCCGACATCCCCTTCTTCGGCGCGCTGTTCCGCAGTACCTCGGTCAAGAAGACCAAGAAAAACCTGATGCTGTTCATCCGCCCGTCGATCCTGCGCAAGGCCAGCGACATCGACTATTACTCGCGCAAGAAGTACGTCAATGTGCAGCAGACGCTGATCGACGCCGCCAACCAGGTCGGCGGTGCCGGCAATCCGCTGCTCAAGCCCTACGACGACGTGCTCAACGACAGCCCGCCGAAGCTCGTGCCGCCGCTGGTCGCCCCCGGATCAGCGCCGCCTTCGCCTGCCCCGGCCGCGCCGGCCGGCGCCGTCGATGCGGCAGTGCCGTCAGCCTCGCCCGCCGAAGCCCCGGGTGCTGTCACCGGCACGCCGGCACCAACGAACTGATTCATGGACAGCCTGCGGCGTCCGCCTTTCACCTTTGCCAAGCGGCACGGTCTGATTGTCACCGAGGACTGCGGCGATCACGTGCTGGCGGTCGCGCGGCCCGGCGTGGCGATCGACGCCGTGCAGGAGACGCGGCGCTTCGTCGGCCGCCCGCTGAAGCTGCGCAGCGTCACGGTGCCGGAGTTCGACGCGCTGCTGTCGCGCACCTATGAAGGCCAGACGGCGGCGACCGCCAGCCTCATGGACCGCCTGCAGGACGACGAGGCCGATCTCGATGCGCTCGCGCACGCACTGCAGGACAACCAGGATCTGCTGGAGTCCGACGATGACGCACCGGTCATCAAGTTCATCAACGGCCTGCTGGTCGAGGCGATCCGCGAGAACGCTTCGGATATCCATATCGAGAGCTTCGAGGCGCGCCTGCAGATCCGCTTCCGCGTCGACGGCGTGCTGCGCGAGGTGATGTCGCCGCCGCGCCAGCTGGCGCCGCGGCTGGTATCGCGCATCAAGGTGATGGCCAAGCTCGACATTGCCGAGAAGCGCCTGCCGCAGGACGGTCGCATCTCGCGCGCCTTTGGCGGACGCAAGGTCGACGTGCGCGTGTCGACCATCCCCACCGGCGTCAATCTCGAACGCGTGGTGATGCGTATCCTCGACAAGCAGGCGGAGAAGCTCGATCTGGAGCAGCTCGGCCTCAGCGACGAATCGATCAACGCGCTCAAGCGCATCATTCATCACCCCTACGGCATCCTGCTGGTGACCGGCCCCACCGGCTCGGGCAAGACCACGACCCTGTACTCGGCGCTGAGCGTGCTCAACGACCGCACGCGCAACATCATGACGGTCGAAGACCCGATCGAGTACTACATCGACGGCGTCGGTCAGACCCAGGTCAACACCAAGGTCGAGATGACCTTCGCGCGCGGCCTGCGCGCGATCCTGCGCCAGGACCCGGACGTGGTGATGGTCGGTGAAATCCGCGATCTGGAAACCGCCGAGATCGCCGTGCAGGCCTCGCAGACCGGTCACCTGGTGCTGTCGACCCTGCACACCAATACCGCGGTCGGCGCCGTCACCCGCCTGCGCGACATGGGCGTGGAGCCCTACCAGCTGTCGTCGTCGCTGGTCGGCCTGATGGCACAGCGTCTGGTCCGCCAGCTGTGCAAGCACTGCAAGGAGCCGTACGCGGCAAGCGATACCGAGAAGGAACAGCTCGCGCTCGATGTTTCGCAGCCGCTGACGCTGTACAAGCCGGTCGGCTGCCCGCTGTGCCGCCACACCGGCTACCTCGGCCGCAGCGGCATCCACGAGGTGATCGAAGTCGACCGCAAGCTGGAAGCGATGATTCACGACAACGCTTCCGAGCAGCAGTTGGAGGCGTACGCGCGCACGCAAGGCCCGGGCATCCTGCAGTCTGGACGCAACAAGGTCATCGCCGGGCACACGACCCTGCGCGAGGTGCTGCGCGTGACGATCGAAGACTGATGCCGATGCGCGCCCTCACCCCACCGCTCGCGCTGCGAACGGTTCTGCCCTCTCCCGCTCGCCGGGCGAGGGGCGATGGCGCGGCCTTGGGCCGCAGGTAAGTCTTGGCCGCCTACGAATACACCGCCCTGGACGCCCGGGGCCGGCAGAAGAAAGGCCTGATCGAAGGCGACACGCCGCGTCATGCGCGCCAGCTGCTGCGCGAGCGCGGACTGGCACCGGTCGACGTCCACGAAGTTTCCGACAAACGTCGCAGCAGTTCGCCGTTCCAGCGCGGCGGCAGCATCAGCGGCGCCGAGCTGGCGCTGTTCACGCGACAGCTGGCGATCCTGGTCCGCTCCGGCTTGCCGCTGGACGAAGCCTTGACTGCGGTCTCCGAGCAAAGCGAAGCCAAGCGCGTCAAGCGCATCGCGCTGGGCGTTCGCGCCGGTGTGGTCGAAGGCAATGCGCTGGCGCACTCGCTGAACCAGTTTCCCAATGCGTTCCCGCCGCTGTACCGCGCTACCGTCGAAGCCGGCGAGCAGTCCGGCAAGCTGGATTACATCCTCGACCGCCTCGCCGATTACGTCGAACGCCGCCAGCAGCTCAAGCAGAAAGTCAGCCTGGCATTGATCTATCCGGTCATCCTCACGGTGGTCGCGATCGGCGTCGTGGTTGCGCTGTTGACTTATGTGGTGCCGCAGGTGGTTGGCGTGTTCTCCAGCCTCGACGCCAAGCTGCCGCTGCTGACGCGGATGATGATCGCGGCGTCCGATTTCCTGCGCGACTGGGGCGTCTACCTCCTGATCCTGCTGGCGATCGGCGCAGCGATCTTCGCGCGGCTGATGCGGGCCGATCCGTTCAAGCGCCGCGTCCACACGTTTCTGCTGCGCGTGCCGTTGATCGGTCGCCTGACGCGCGGTGCCAACACCGGCCGCTTCACGCGCACGCTGGGCATCCTCTTCGGCTCCGGCGTGCCGATTCTCGACGCCATGCGGATCGGCACGCAGGTGGTCAGCAATCTGCCGATGCGCGACGCCATCGAGGAAGCCGCGATCAAGGTCCGCGAAGGCGCGACGCTGAGCCGCTCGCTGGCCGCCAGCAAGCTGTTTCCGCCGATCACCGTGCACCTGATCGCCAGCGGCGAATCGTCCGGCCGCCTCGACGACATGCTCGACCGCTCCGCCGAGAACCAGGAGCGCGAGGTCGAGCTGCTGGTCGCCACCACCGTCAGCATCGCCGAGCCGGCGCTGATCGTAATCATGGGCGGCATCGTGCTGCTGATCGTGCTGGCGATCCTGGTGCCGATCTTCGACCTCAACCAGCTCGTCAAGTGAGTATGGAGTGGCTGGAACAGGCGCTGCTGCTCGGCGTCGGTTTTCTGGCGAGCTTCTTCTCCGCACTCGCAGGCGGCGGTGCCGGGCTGGTGCAGTTTCCGGCGCTGGTGCTGCTGGGCCTGCCGCTGGCGGCAGCGATCGCCACGCACAAAGTCGCGGTGGTCGCCCTCGGTGTCGGTGCCACGGCGCGGCAGTTGCGCGAGCCCGGACACGACTGGCGCTTCCTGGCGCTGTGCACCGTGCTCGGCCTGCCCGGCGTGATCGGCGGCACGCAGCTGGCGCTGAGCATTCCGGACCACGGCGGCAAGATCGTCTTCGGCCTGATCAACATCGGCCTGGGCATCTACTCGATCCTGCGGCCGCAGCTGGGCCTGCACGCCGCGCCGCGCAACCTCAGCGGCCGCGGCCTGTGGCTCGGCGGCGCGATGGTGTTCGTAGTCGGCTGGCTGACCGGCCTGGTGCCGTCCGGTCCCGGAGTATTCGCCACGCTGCTGTTCCTCAGCTGGTTCGGCCTCGACTACCGCCGGGCCGTGGCCTACACCATGCTGATGGTCGGCCTGGCGTGGAATAGCGCCGGCGCCATCACCGCCGGCCTCAGCGGCCCGGTCGCCTGGCACTGGATCGCGGCGCTGGTGATCGGCGGGCTGGCCGGCGGCTACTTCGGCTCGCACCTCGGCCTGCTCAAGGGCAATCGCTTCATCAAGCGCGCATTCGAGACACTGACCCTGCTGATGGGTGCCAGTCTGATCGCTAACGCGCTCGGCGGCTGAGCTCAGCCGCCATAAGCGGCGGCGCCCAGCAGGCCAGGCTGCGGATGCAGCAGCGCAGTCACGGGCACGCCCTGCAACAGCGGCTGAAAGCGGCCCTTGCTTTCGAAGCGGGTACGAAAGCCGCCGGCCTCGATCGAAGGCAGCAGTTTTGCGGTGATTCCGCCGGCCAGATAGACGCCATCCCAGGCGCCGTGCGCCAGCACCATGTCGCCGGCAAAGCTGCCGAGCAGTTCGGCGAAGCGTGCTACGGCTTCCGCTGCGCGGCTCTGCGGATCGTACGCCGCCCATGCGCTCACCGCTGCGGGCGTGTCGGCGGCCTCGGTGACGCCGTCGAGTTCGCACAGCGCGCCGTGCAGATTGAGCAGGCCTGGTCCGGAGAGCAGGCGCTCGGCTGAAACGCGCGGGTAACGGCGCAGCAGGACGCGCAGCACCTCCAGTTCACGCGCGTCCGTCGGCGCAAAGCCGACATGACCGCCCTCGGTTTCGAGCACCACCGAACGACCCTGCACGCGCAGCAGGCCGCAGACACCGAGACCGGTACCGGGGCCCAGCACCACGTAGCGACCGTCCGGCTTGATCGGCGCGGCTGCGACCTCGCCGATCGCGCGCAGATCCTGCGCGGCCAGTGCGGCGATGGCATGGCCGATCGCCGCGAAGTCATTGATGACGTCAAATTGTTGCAGCTGCAGTTCTTCGCGCAGCGCGGCGGCCGAGAAGCTCCACGGGCTGTTGGTGAACTGGATGCGGTCGGCGGTAACCGGCGACGCCACTGCGAACACGGCTCGCGTTGGCAGCTGTTTCAGTGCAGCGGCATGCCGATCGAGGTAATGGCGCGCGGCAGCAGCGGGGCTCGCGAACTCGACGGCCGGTAGTTCCAGCGGATGCTGCAGCGCGATGCCGCCGGCGTGGCGTTCGGCCAGCGCGAAGCGCGCGTTGGTGCCGCCGATGTCGGCCACCAGCAGGGGGCCATTGGATGCTTGAGACTCGGGCATGGGACTTGGCAGAGGTGAATCGGCGAGCACGCCAGCTCGCAGGATTCTAGCCAGCCTCGCTGAACCCGCGGCGGCTAGCCGGTCGACGCCAGCCCGGGAGAAGGGGGCAGCGTGGCTTCGAGCAGGCGCATCGTCCGCGTCGGCACCTCGTGCTCGACCTCGCGCAGCGCAACCTTGATCGCCGAGGCGAAAGCCTGCGCGTCGGCGCTGCCATGCGACTTGACGACCAGGCCGCTCAAGCCCACGAAAGTGGCGCCGTTGTAGTTGCGCGGATCGACACGGCCGCCGAGCGCTTTGAGCACCGGCATGGCGGCCAGCGCCGCCAACTTGGTCAGCGCGGATCGGCTGAATTCCTCGCGCAGGAACTGGCGGATCATCTTGGCGACGCCCTCGCCCGACTTCAGCGCGATGTTGCCGGTAAAACCGTCGCAGACCACCACGTCGACGTCGCGGAAGAAGATGCCGTCGGCTTCGACATAGCCGACATAGTTGAGCGCCGAGGTCTGCAGCTGCTGCGCCGTCTGCTTGATGACCTCGTTACCCTTGATCTCTTCCTCGCCGATGTTGAGCAAGGCCACCCGCGGCCGCTCGACGCCGCGCACGGCGGTGACGAAGGCCGAGCCCATCACCGCGAACTGAAACAACTGCTCGGCCGTGCATTGCGCATTGGCGCCGAGATCCAGCATGTGGACGTGGCCGTTGACCGAGGGGATCTGTGAAATGATCGCCGGCCGGTCGATGCCGGGCAGCGTCTTGAGAACGAACTTGGCGGTCGCCATCAGCGCGCCGGTGTTGCCGGCGGAGACGGCCGCATGGGCGCGCCGGTCGCGGACCAGATTGATCGCGACGCGCATCGATGAATCTTTCTTGTTGCGCAACGCCTTCGACGGCGATTCGTCCATGCCGACGACTTCGCTGGCGTGCTCGACGCGGATACGCTCGCGGACCCTGGCTGCCGGACGGCGACGCGACAGCGCCACGCCGAGTTCGTGCTCGTCGCCGACGAGAATCAACTGCAGCGCAGGCTTTTCACCCAGAACGAGTAAAGCGGCGTCCACGGCCATTTGCAGGCCGTGGTCGCCGCTCATGGCGTCGATGGCGAGAACAACGGGAGCCGATAACGGCATGCCCGCGCGCTCGTTATTCGGCGGTGTCGGCCGCCGGCGACTTGTCGATGACCTTCTTGCCGCGGTAGTAACCGTCGGCGGTCACGTGATGACGCAGGTGCGTCTCACCGGAAGTCGGATCGGTCGACAGGGCCGGAGCCTGCGCCTTGTTCTTCCACTGGGCGTAGCGATGGCCACGGTACTGACGCGACTTCTTGGAATCTTGAACTGCCATGGTGCACTCCGTCGGGCTTTACGGCCCTACTGCTGTTTGCTTTTCAGCTGCTTCTTTAATGCCGCAAAGGGCCCTTCGGCCGGGGCTTCCCCCCGGCTTGCCGCGTCGTCCGCCGAAGCTGTCGGCGCGGCCTGTACTGCATTTTCGCATGATTCGCAGCGCGGCAGCATCGGCAGCGCCAGCAGCGTCTCGTCCTCGACGAGCTCTCGCAGCGGCAGGCTGTCGTCAGCCACGACATACGGGTCCGTGTCATGCAACACGGCCTGCTCTTCCTCTTCGCTATGGACCAGACAGAGGTCCAGCGTCACATCCAGCGGCCAGGTGAAAACCTGCTCGCAGCGGCTGCAGACCAGTGGCAGCTCGCCGCGCACCGTGCCGCGCAGACGTTCGCGCCCGCGTTCCTTGCCAGCCTGCAGATCGATCTGCAGGGCGCCTTCGCCATGCGCCAGCGTTTCGCGCAAGCGCGGCATGCTGTCGAAGGGCAAATCGCCGCGATACGCTTGCCGCTGCGCCATCGCTGCCGTCACTCTGACTGTCTGCGGAACCGGCATGCGTCCAGCCTGTTGATCGGGCCCCGAAAAGGGTCGCGCATGATAGTGACGCGACCGCCAAGAGTCAAAGAATTCAATGATTAATGTGGAACCCGAGCTGATCCTTGCGTCTGCGTCGCGCTATCGCGCCGAATTGCTCGGCAGGCTGCGCCTGCCCTTCACCGCCCAGGCCTCGGCAGCCGACGAAACACCGTTGCCGGGCGAAGCCGCCGCGGCGCTGGTGCGGCGGCTGGCCCGCGTCAAGGCCGGCGCGCTGGCCGCGCAGCATCCGCAGGCCTGGATTCTCGGCTCGGACCAGATCGCCGCGCTCGACGGCGGCGAGCTGCTCGGCAAGCCCGGCGATGTCGCGTCGGCACGTCGGCAGCTGGCGCTTTGCTCCGGTCGCCGCGTGCAGTTCCTCACGGCGGTGGCGCTGCTGGGCCAGGGTCAGCGCTTCGAAATGCTCGATATCACCACGGTACGGTTCCGCCAGCTCGACGAAAACGCCATCGCGCGTTATGTCGCCGCCGAGCCGGCGCTCGACTGCGCCGGCAGCTTCAAGTGCGAGGGCTACGGCATCACCCTGTTCGAAGCGATCGACAGCGAGGATCCGACCGCGTTGATCGGTCTGCCGCTGATCGCCACCAGTACGCTGCTGCGGCGCGCCGGCTTTCAGTTGCCGTAGCCGCGCGCGGCGGCCAACCAGCCCGGCAGATCAGCGACCTGGTCCAGCAAGGCCAGTGCCCCGGCCTGCCGCAGGCGTTCGGGCGCGTGCACGCCGCAGGTCACGCCGACGGCCGGCATGCCGATCGAGACTGCCATCGCCACGTCGAACTCGGTGTCACCGACCATCAGCGCTTCATGCGCCTGCAAACCGGCGTGCGCGAGCAGCTCGGTCAGCATCAAGGGGTCCGGCTTGGAGCGCGTCTCGTCGGCGGTGCGCGAGGCACGGATCAGATCACGCACTTCGACGTGATGCCTGAGCGAGCGGTCCAGACCGCGACGGCTCTTGCCGGTGGCGATCGCGAGGTGGAAACCGTCGCCGCGCAAGGCCTGCAATGCCGACAAGCCGCCGGCGAACAGGGCGGCCTCGGCCGCGCCCGCGCCCGCGCCGAGCCATTGCCGGCGGTAGTTTTCCAGCAGTTGTCGCAGGGCGACGACATCGGCATCCGGATACAGCGCCTGCAAGGCCTCGTCGAGCCCCAGCCCGATCAGCTCGCGAACCTGCTGATCGTCGCGCGGCGGCAGATCAAGCAGCGCGATCGCGCGCTGCATGCTGCCGACGATCATCGCCGCCGAATCGGCGAGCGTGCCATCCCAGTCAAAGATGATCAGCTTGACGCGATCCATGGACGGTACGCTCAGCGCAGCTTGGGCAAGCGCTCGAGCACGTCGCGCAATTCATCCGGCATCGGCGAGTTCAGCAGCAGCGGCCGGAACTCCGGTGTCGCCGGCAGCTTGAGGAAGTGCGAATGCAGGAACATGCGCTTCAGGCCCATCTCGCGCAGCGGCTTGTTGTCGTCGCGCTCGCCGTACTTGGTGTCCCCGGCCACCGGGTGGCCGAGCGCCAGCGCATGCACGCGAATCTGGTGGGTGCGCCCGGAGAAGATCTGCACTTCGCACAAGGTCGCATCACGATAGCGGCTTTTAGGCGAAAAACGCGATTTCGACGGCTTGCCGTCATCCTCGTCGATCTGCACGCGCCGCTCGCCGCCGGCGAGCTTGCTGCGCGCCAGCGCGGCGTCGACATCGCGGTCCTCGCCGCGCCAGCGGCCGATCAGCAGCGCGAAGTAGCGCTTCTCCGCCTCGCCGTATTTCAGCGCGCGCTGGCCGCGCAGCAGCGCCGGACGGCTCTTGGCGAGCAGCAGCACGCCGCTGGTGTCGCGATCCAGACGGTGTACCAGTTCGACGAATTCGTAGCGGTTCCAGGCGCGCACCGCCTCGATGACGCCGTACGGCACACCGCTGCCGGCATGCGCCGCGACGCCGGCCGGCTTGGTCAGCGCCAGATAGTGCTCGTCCTCATGAATGATGGCGTCGCGCAGGCGGTTGAGCACCGCGTCTGGCGGACGCACTGCCTGGCTCTTGTCGACATCGCGCACCGGCGGAATCCGCACTTCCTCGCCGGAAGCGAGTTTTCTCTCGGCCTTGGCGCGACCGCCGTTGACCCGCACCTGACCTGAGCGCAGGAGTCGGTAGACATGCGACTTCGGTACGCCAGGCAGCTGTTTCAACAGGAAATTGTCGATTCTCTGCCCATCTTCACCAGGCCCGATCGAAACGTATCTGACTTGTGGACGATCTTGTGTCAAAATATGGAATCCGTCGGTCCGGGCGAAAATTTTCCGTTCCCGAATCGACGGTTACGGAAGAAAAATGAGATGAAGGGCGTGCCGCTAGTGTAACAGCCCCGCATCCGCTCCGAATTCCAGCCGTGGCGCCATTTCCGCGCTGCGGCCTCGTCAACAACTTTTTGCCGCGCGACCGCCGCAAGGACACGCCATGAGCAATCGCGAATTCCGCGTTATGCCGGCCCCGTCCCTCGCCGCCGCCTTGCGCGCTCCATGGGACCATCACGATGAAACGCATACTGATCAACGCTACGCAGCGCGAAGAGCTGCGCGTGGCGATTGTCGACGGACAGAAGCTACAAGACCTTGATATCGAGACTGCTGCCCGCGAGCAGAAAAAGGGCAACGTCTACAAGGGCCGCATCACCCGCGTCGAACCCTCGCTGGAAGCCTGCTTCATCGACTACGGTGCCGACCGCCACGGCTTTCTGCCGGTCAAGGAAATCGCCAAGTCCTACTTCAAGGACGGCAAGTCCGGCGGCAACCTGCGCGAGCAACTCGAGGAAGGCCAGGAAATCATCGTCCAGGTCGAGAAGGAGGAGCGCGGCAACAAGGGCGCAGCGCTGACCACTTACATCTCGCTGGCCGGCCGCTATCTGGTGCTGATGCCGAACAACCCCAAGGCCGGCGG
>CAMLDZ010000042.1 GCA_946478985.1 uncultured Solimonas sp. | reverse complement strand
TGCTTGGCGGAATTCTTCAGGTCCTTCCAGGTATCGGCCTGGGCAGGCAGCGCGGCGGCGAGCGAAGACAAGGCGGCGAGGGCGAGCAGCTTCTTCATGGACACCTCTGGTGGATCGGGGCGGCACGCGATTTGCGTATGCGTGGTCCGGCAAGATTAGGTGAAATGGGGCCTCGCCGCTATACTGCGCGCCACTCACGTGCATGCCTTCCGGTTGGTGTGCGGGAAACGGCGCCATCATGGCGCAGACAGCCAACGTGAGCCTGCCAGCGGATCCGTTCCGCGCACTTCCTCCAAAGGCAATACGCGTCCTGAACCGGTACGGTGGCTTGAGCCGCTCACAGGCGTTCGGGAGCTTTGCAAGATGTCAACCGATTCACCCTCTTTCGCGGGCCTGGGCCTCGCTGAAGATCTGCTGCGCGCCGTCTCGGCCGAAGGCTATACGCAGCCCACGCCGATCCAGGCCAAGGCGATCCCGGAAATCCTGCAGGGCAGCGATCTGCTGGCCGCCGCGCAGACCGGCACCGGCAAGACCGCCGCCTTCACGCTGCCGCTGCTGCACAAGCTGCAGGCGGCCAAGGCCAGGGCACAGCCGCGCCAGCCGCTGGCGCTGGTGCTGGTGCCCACCCGCGAGCTGGCCGCACAGGTGCAGGAGAGCGTGCGCACCTACGGCAAGCATCTGCCGCAGCTGCGCACGGTGCTGATCTTCGGCGGTGTCGGCATCAATCCGCAGATCGACGCGCTGGCGCGCGGCGTCGAGATCGTGGTCGCCACGCCCGGCCGGCTGCTCGACCATGTCGGCCAGCGCACGGTCGATCTGTCGAAGGTCGAGACCCTGATCCTCGATGAAGCCGATCGCATGCTCGACATGGGCTTCATCCACGACATCCGCCGCGTCATCGAGCGGCTGCCGAAGAAGCGGCAGAACCTGATGTTCTCCGCCACCTTCTCGCCGGATATCCGCAAGCTCGCCGAAGGGCTGCTGCGCGAGCCGGTGACCATCGACATCGCGCCGCGCAACTCGGCGGCGCAGAGCGTCGATCAGCGCGTCGTGTTCGTCGACAAGAGCCGCAAGACGGAGCTGCTGATCCATCTGGCCGGCGGCTTCAACTGGCAGCAGACGCTGGTGTTCACGCGCACCAAGCACGGCGCCAACCGGCTCTGCGAGAAGCTCATCAAGGCCGGCATCAGCTCGGCCGCGCTGCACGGCAACAAGAGCCAGAACGCGCGCACCAAGGCGCTGGCCGAATTCAAATCCGGTGCGCTGCGCATCCTGGTGGCCACCGACATCGCCGCGCGCGGGCTCGACATCGACCAGCTGCCGCATGTCGTCAACTTCGAGCTGCCCAACGTGCCCGAGGATTACGTCCACCGCATCGGCCGTACCGGTCGCGCCGGCATGACGGGCGAGGCCTACTCGCTGGTCAGCGCCGACGAGCGCGACGACTTGAAGGGCATCGAGAAGTTGCTGCGCCGGCAGCTGCCGAGCTTTGCCGTCGATGGTTTCGAGCCGGGCTCGAAGCCGATCAATCCGGTCGAGGAAGACGCGCCGCGGCCGCCCCTGCAGCCGCGCGGTGGGCAGCATCGTCGTGGTGGCGGTGGCGGTGGCGGTGGCGGTGGCGGTGGCGGTGGCGGTGGTGGCAACAGGAATCAGAACCGGCCGAAGCAGGCGGCCGCGGCGCCGGCCGGGCAGCGTTCGGGGCGGGGCCGCGGCGGCCGCGGGCGTGGCCGGTCCAACGGTGGAGGCAATGCGCGATGAGTGACCACAAGAAAAAGTCGTCGAAGAAACGCGAGCAGCCGCAGAAGACCTACGGTCCGCAGCCGCGGTTCGGGCCGGGCAGCGCCAGTGGCAAACCGCACAAATCGGCCGAGCACCTCGCCGGAAAATCGCGCAAGGTGCACTGAGCCTGCTCGCGGCGGCGGCTGCGTCGGGTGCAGCGCCGCCGTCGCGACTGGTTCAGCGCTTGATCGTCTCGACGCCGTCCGGCGTGCCGATCAGCAGTACGTCGGCGCCGCGGCGCGCGAACAGGCCCACGCAGACGACACCGACGATCAGGTTGATCTCGGTTTCGAGCTTGACCGGATCGACGATATGCAGGCCGTGCACGTCGATGATGACGTTGCCGTTGTCGGTGATCACGCCTTCCCTGAGTACCGGCCTGCCGCCGAGAGCGACCAGCTGGCGGCCGACGTAGGACTGCGCCATCGGAATCACCTCGACCGGCAGCGGGAACTGGCCGAGCACGTCGACGCGCTTGGATGCATCCGCCACGCAGACGAACTTGCGGCTCGCCGCCGCGACGATTTTCTCGCGCGTCAGCGCGGCGCCGCCGCCCTTGATCAACTGCAGGTGCTTGTTGGCCTCGTCGGCGCCGTCGATATAGACCGACAGCGAACCGGTCTTGTTGAGATCCAGCACCGGGATGCCGATCTTCTTGAGCCGCTCGGTGCTCGCATTCGACGACGACACCGCGCCCTTGATGTCCGGCACCAGTGCCTTTTCGGCGAGCAGGTCGATGAAGATGTTGACGGTGGAGCCGGTGCCGACGCCGAGCACTTCGCCGGCTTCGATGTAGGCGAGGGCGGCTTCGGCGGCGCGGCGCTTGGCGAGGTCTTGGCTCATGGCAATGATGGGTCTGGCTTCAGGGTGTGGGCGCGCGGGCGCCGAAGATGGCGGTGCCGATGCGGATCAGCGTTGAACCTTCGGCGATCGCCGCTTCCAGGTCGTCCGACATGCCGGCGGAAAGTGTATCGACTTCAAGTCCGTGTCGCCGCAGCTGATCGAGCAGCTGGCGCAGCGCGCGAAACGGCTCGCGTTCATCGTCGCCGTCGTGTGTCGGCGCCGGGATCGCCATCAAGCCGCGTAGCCGCAGCCTCGGCAGCGCCGCGACAGCCTGTGCCAGCGGCAGAACCTCTTCGGGCGCGCAGCCGGATTTGCTGGCTTCGCCGGAGATGTTGACCTGCACACACACGTTGAGCGCTGGCAATTGCATGGGCCGCTGCTCGGAGAGCCGCGTGGCGATCTTCAGGCGGTCGACGCCATGCACCCAGTCGAACTGCTCGGCGATCGCGCGCGTCTTGTTCGATTGCAGCGGACCGATGAAGTGCCAGTCCAGCCGCAGATCGCGCAACTGCGCCCGCTTGTCGAGCGCCTCCTGCACGTAGCTTTCGCCGAACGCGATCTGCCCGGCATCATGTGCCGCGCGGATCGCCTCGGCGCTGGCGCCCTTGCTGACGGCGAGCAGCGCGACGCTGTCCGGCGCACGTCCGGCGGCGGCGCAGGCCGCGGCCATGCGGGTGCGCACGGCGCGCAATCGCGATTCGATTTCGAGCATGTTGCCTGGCATCGGATTAGCCGATAACGTCGTCGGGGTTGCCGCAGCGGGCCGACATTAAACAACGCCTTGGACTCTCACGCATGGATATTGCGCAGCTGTTGACGTTTGCCGTGCAACAGGGCGCGTCGGACCTGCATCTGTCGGCCGGCATCGAGCCGATGATCCGCGTCGATGGCGACGTCAAGCGCATCAAGCTGCCGCCGCTGGAGCACAAGACCGTTCATGACATGGTGTTCGACATCATGAACGACAAGCAGCGCAAGGCCTGGGACGAGTTCCTCGAAACCGACTTCTCGTTCGAGATCCCGGGGTTGGCGCGCTTCCGCGTCAACGCCTTCAACAGCATGCGCGGCGCCGGCGCGGTATTCCGCACCATCCCGTCGAAGATCCAGACCCTGGAGGATCTCAAGTGTCCGGCGATCTTCAAGGAGATCGCCGAGTATCCGCGCGGCATCGTGCTGGTCACCGGCCCGACCGGCTCGGGCAAGAGCACGACGCTGGCGGCGATGGTCAATCACGTCAACGAGAACGAGTACGGCCACATCCTGACGGTCGAAGATCCGATCGAGTTCGTCCATCCATCCAAGCGCTGCCTGATCAACCAGCGCGAAGTGCACCGTGACACGCTCGGATTCAACGAGGCGCTGCGTTCGGCGCTGCGCGAGGATCCGGACGTCATCCTCGTCGGCGAAATGCGCGATCTGGAGACGATCCGGCTGGCGCTGACCGCGGCGGAAACCGGCCATCTGGTGTTCGGCACGCTGCATACCTCGTCCGCCGCCAAGACCATCGACCGTGTTGTCGACGTGTTTCCGGCTGCCGAGAAGGACATGGTGCGGACGATGCTCTCGGAGAGCCTGCGCGCGGTGATTTCGCAGACCCTGCTGAAGAAGAAGGGCGGCGGCCGCATCGCCGCCCACGAGATCATGATCGGCACGCCGGCGATCCGTAACCTGATCCGCGAGAACAAGATCGCGCAGATGTATTCGTCGATCCAGACCGGCCAGAAGGACGGCATGCAGACGCTCGACCAGTGCCTCAAGGATTTGGTCAAGCGCGGCGTCACCACGCTGGAAGAGGCGCGGCTGCGCTCGGCCGATCCACGCAATTTCACCGTCGTCTGAGGAGGCCGGCATGGATCGCGAACAGGCCGTCAAGCTGGTCCAGCAACTGCTCGCGCTGATGCGCCAGAAGGGCGCCTCGGATCTGTTCATCACCGCCGGCTTTCCGCCGGCGATCAAGCTCGACGGCCAGATGACGCCGGTCACCGACAAGCCGCTGCCGCCGGAGGCCTCGGCGATCATCATGCGGGCGCTGATGAACGACCGGCAGATCAAGGATTTCGAGGCCAACAACGAGTGCAACTTCGCGATCGCGCCGCCCGGCATCGGCCGCTTCCGCGTCAATGCCTTCGTGCAGCAGAACCGCGTCGGCGGCGTGCTGCGCACCATCAACACCGATATTCCGCAGATCGATGATCTGGGTCTGCCGGAGCAGCTCAAGAAGATCGTGATGGAGAAGCGCGGGCTGGTGCTGATGGTCGGCGCCACCGGCTCCGGCAAGTCGACCTCGCTGGCGGCGATGCTCGGTTACCGCAACCAGAATTCGCGCGGCCACATCATCACCATCGAGGATCCGATCGAGTTCGTGCATCCGCATCAGGGCTGCATGATCACGCAGCGCGAGGTCGGCTCGGATTCGTATTCCTGGGAGGCGGCGCTGCGCAACACGCTGCGGCAGGCGCCCGACGTGATCCTGATCGGCGAGATCCGCACCCGCGAGGGCATGGAGTACGCGATCAATTTCGCCGAGACCGGCCATCTGGTGCTGGCGACGCTGCACGCCAACTCGGCCAATCAGGCACTGGATCGTGTCATCAACTTCTTCCCTGAGGAGAAGCGTGAGCAATTGCTGATGGATCTGTCGCTCAACCTGCGGGCGATCATCTCGCAGCGCCTGGTGCGCAAGGAGTCCGGCGGCCGCGCCGCGGCGATCGAGATCATGCTCAATTCGCCGCTGGTCGCCGACATGATCTTCAAGGGCAACGTGCACGGCCTCAAGGACGTCATGAGCCGCTCCAACGAGCAAGGCATGGTCACCTTCGACCAAAGCCTGTTCCACCTGTTCGAGGCCGGGCTGGTCAGCTACGAGGAGGCGATCCGCAATGCAGATTCGCAGAACGAGCTGCGCCTCAAGATCAAGCTGGAGTCGACACGGGCACGGCAGAACCTGATGGACGATGAAGCGGTGAAGAATCTGCGAATGGCCGAAGACCCCGCCGCTCAGACCTTGCGCCGCTGATGCTCAAGATCCTGCCGTACCTCAAGCTCTGCATCGAGAAAAACGGCTCCGACCTGTTCTTTACCGCCGATGCGCCGGCGCAGATCAAGGTCGAGGGCGAGCTGTTCCCGATCGGCAAGACGCCGCTGACGCGCGACTTCATCCGCGAGCTGGTCGAGGGCGTGCTGACGCCGGAGCAGCGCGAGCAGCTGCGCGAGCACCTGGAGATCGATCTGGCCACCGAGGCCGGCGGTCTGGGCCGTTTCCGCGTCAACGTCTTCCATCAGCGCGGCGCGCTCGGCATGGTGATGCGCCACGTGCGCTCGCGCGTGCCGCAGCTCGACGAACTCGGCGGCATGCCGTCGGTGCTCAAGGACCTGGCGCTGCTCAAGCGCGGCCTGGTGCTGATGGTCGGCGCCACCGGCTCCGGCAAGACCACGACGCTGGCGGCGATGCTGCAGCATCGCAATGAGCAGGTCTCCGGCCACATCCTGACGATCGAGGATCCGATCGAGTTCGTTCACCCGAACCGGCGCAGCATCGTCAATCAGCGCGAGGTCGGTCAGGACACCGTCAGCTACGAACGGGCGCTCAAAAGCGCGCTGCGCGAGGCGCCGGACGTGATCCTGGTCGGCGAGATCCGCACCCGCGAGACGATGGACGCCTGCCTGCAGCTCGCCAACACCGGCCACCTGGCGGTGTCGACGCTGCATGCCAACAATGCTTATCAGGCGCTGCAGCGCATCGTGAATTTGTATCCGGACGAGTTACGCGCCCAGCTCTACATGGATCTGTCCTTGTCGCTGCGTGCGATCGTCTCGCAGCGGCTGGTACGCCGTCTCGACGGCCGGCGCTGTGCGGCCATCGAGGTCATGGTCAACACGCCATTCGTGCAGGACCTGATCCTGCATCGCCGCATCGACGAGATCGCCGCGGCGATGGAGCAGTCGTCCGACCCCGGCATGCAGACCTTCGATACCTCGCTGCTGGCGCTGTACCGCAACGGCCTGATCGCGCTGGACGAGGCGCTGGTCAACGCCGATTCGCGCACCAACCTGGAAGCCAAGATCAACTTCGGCTGATCCACGCCGCGCCGCTTACGGCGCCACCTGCCGTGCCGGGCTCGGACGAGCGTGCCGCGGCTTGCGCCAGAGGGGGCAGGTGGTTACACTCGCGCGCTTCTTGAGGTTCGGCCGGCTTGTAAAGCCCCTTCGTGGGTGGCTCGAACTGAACTATAACTACCGATTGGATTGGACTGATGAAGACCCTCTTCGCAAAGTCCGAGACCGTCAAGCGCGACTGGTACGTGATTGACGCGACGGACAAAACGCTCGGCCGCCTGGCCACCGAAGTGGCTCGCCGCCTGCGCGGCAAGCACAAGCCGGAATACACCCCGCACATTGATACCGGCGATTACATCGTCATCGTCAATGCCGAGAAGGTGAAGACCACCGGCAACAAGGTGAAGGACAAGGTTTACTACCGCCACACCGAGTACCCGGGCGGCATCCGCTCGACCACGCTGGAGAAGATGCTCGATAAGCATCCGACTCGCGTGATCGAAAAGGCCGTCAAGGGCATGCTGCCGAGCGGCCCGCTGGGCTACGCGCAGTTCCGCAAGCTGAAGGTCTACGCTGGTGGTGAGCATCCGCACACCGCGCAGCAGCCGAAGACCCTCACCATCTGATCGCGAAGATTCCCATGGCCAAAGACATCGAATACAAGTACGGCACGGGCCGTCGCAAAACTGCTGCGGCGCGCGTGTTCCTGAAGCCGGGCTCCGGCGCCATCACCATCAACGACAAGACCGTCGAAGAGTACTTCGGCCGCGAGACCTCGCGCATGCTGGTTCGCCAGCCGCTCGAAGTCACCGACTCGGTCGGCCGCTTCGACCTGAAGATCACCGTTGCAGGCGGTGGCCCGAACGGCCAGGCCGGCGCGGTGCGTCACGGCATCACCCGCGCGCTGATCCAGTACGACGAGGAGTTCCGTCGTCCGCTGCGCGCCGCTGGCCTGGTCACGCGCGATGCGCGTGAGGTCGAGCGTAAGAAGGTCGGTCTGCACAAGGCCCGTCGCGGCACGCAGTACTCCAAGCGCTAAAAGTTTCTTTTTGGGGCTTGGTTTTTGGGGCGGCGAAGGTATACTTCGCCGCCCCGGGTTTCCCCAGGGAAGCCCGAGTGGTACGAAAGGTTTTTCGGTCCCGGATGGGGGATCGTCTAATGGTAGGACTGCAGACTCTGACTCTGCCTATCGTGGTTCGAATCCACGTCCCCCAGCCAACCGCAGCAACAATGAAAGGCCGCTCCCAGAGCGGCCTTTCTTGTTTCCAGCCTTGCCTGCTGCCGCCGCTGCGGTGCGCTCAGTTGACGGCGCGTTCGCGACCCTGCCAATAGGGTTTGCGCAGCTCGGTCTTGAGAACCTTGCCGGCGCCGGACAGGGGCAGCGCGTCCCGCAGCTCGATGCTGCGCGGACATTTGTAGCCGGCGATCAGCCGCTTGCAGTGCTCGTACAGCGCCTGCTGGCTCAGCGGCGCGGCGCCCGGCTTGAGGACGATCGCGGCATGCACGCTTTCGCCCCATTCGGTGCTGGGAATGCCGAACACCGCACAGGCCGCGACCGACGGGTGACTGGCGATGGCGTTCTCGACTTCGGTGGAGTACACGTTCTCGCCGCCCGAGACGATCATGTCCTTGAGGCGATCGACGATGAACAGGTAGCCGTCGCGGTCGAGGTAGCCCATGTCGCCGGTGTGCATCCAGCCGCCGCGCAGCGCACTGGCGGTGGCGTCCGGCTTGTTGAGATAGCCGCGCATCATGCCGGCGCCGCGGAACGCGATCTCGCCGACCTCGCCGACCGGCAGCTCGGCATCGTCGCCGTCGATGATGCGCATCTGCACGTGGCAGGCGGCGCGGCCGCCGGAGCGCAGCCGCGCTCCGGGCTGACCGGCGCGGCGATGCTCGGCCGGCGGCAGCACGGTCATCACCGCCGACATCTCGGTCATGCCGTAGGCCTGCATGAACGCGGCGCCCGGCAGCGCCGCGGCGGCGCGTCCGATCAGCGCCTCGGAGGCCGGCGAGCCGCCATACAGCACGCGCTGCACGCTGGAAGTGTCGGTGCTGCGGGCGGCCGGATGATCGACCAGGGCCTGCAGCATCGCCGGAATCAGCAGCAGATCGCTGATGTGCCATTGCTGGATCAGCGCCAGTGCCAGCTCGGGCTTGTAGGCTGGCAGCACCACGTGCGTGCCGCCGCGCAGCAGCAGGCCGATGATCAGCATCATGTCGGCGAGGTGGAACATCGGGGCCGCATGCAGGCCCACGGCATCGCCGGCAAAAGCGCCCTCGACCATCAGGGCCAGACCCGAGGAGCTGATGTTGAGGTGAGACAGCAGCACGCCCTTGGGTGCACCGGTGGTGCCGCCGGTGTAGAAGACGCCGAACAGCTCGTCGCCCCCCAGCTCGGCGTCGGCGATCGGCTCGCTGCGCTGGAGCAGCGCCTCCAGATCGAGCAGGCCCTCGGGGCAGGGGCCCTCCCCGAAGAACAAGCGGCACTTCAGCGAGGCGACTTCGGCGCCGATGGCTGCCGACTGGGCGGCGAAAGTGGCGTCGGAGATCAGCGCCAGGCAGCGCGAATCGTTCAGTGAGTAAACGATCTCCGGCACGCTCCAGCGGAAATTGATCGGGTTGGCCAGCGCACCGAGCCAGGCACAAGCCAGGTAGAACTCGATGTAGCGGTCGGAGTTGAGGCTGTGGATCGCCACCACGTCGCCGCGTTGGATGCCCAGCGACTGCATGGCGGCCGCGAGGCGGGCGACACGGTCACGGACTTGGCGAAACGTCTGGGTTCGCTCGCCGCAGACGGTCGCGATCGCGTCCGGCTTCTGCTGCACGGCGCGGTGCAGGCCTTGCGTGAATTGCATGGGTTCTCCTCCTCATGCGTTCGGGTCGGTTGTGGCGACGCCATCGTCGCGTCCGGGCCCGCCTTCCGCCGCCAGACGAAAGGTGGGCCGTGCGGCGCGGGCTGCTACTTCTTCTGCCAGAACAGGTCCGGCGGCGGTACCGCGCCCAACTGCACGGCGACGCCTCGGAAGTTCCAGTGCGTGAAATCGCGGACCACCTTGCGGTTCTTGTAGCAGTGGAAGGTGATGCCGCGGACGTAGGTGGTCTTGCCCTTGGCGCCCTTGAGGCCGAGGAAATCGTCCATGTTGTGCTTGGCCTTCCACACCCACTGCATCACGGCCCATTCGTCGTAGTCGAGCTTGACGCCGGCCAGCGAGTCGCGGCTCCACTCGGCCCATTCCGCCTGCGAATAGCCCTCAGGCACGCCGCTGCGGGCGATACCGCGGCGATCGCCGGCCAGGCCGCCGTCGTAGCGGACGATGTCAAACTGATGCACGCCGAGCGGCGAATCCGGACCGTTGTTGTTGAACGGCAGAAAGGCGCGGTGCAGCTCGTCCTTGCTGCTGATGGTCTGGAAGAAGGTGACGTCCTCGAAGACGAAGTCGTCGGCGTAGTAATGGATGATTTCATCGGCGCCGCCGTCGAAGAAGGTGTCGATCCAGTCCTCGCCGGTCGACATGCCCATGCGGCCCTTGCCCTTGAATCCCTTGACGTCCGATTTTCCGGCGCCGAAAGCCAGCGACGGCGCCATGCCGCCGACCAGGATCGCCGCGCCGGCCTTCAGGAAGTGGCGACGCTCGGCCGACAGGTCGACGTTGCGCATGTGCTCCAGATACCCGAGATGCATGTTTTCCTCCTCGTATTTATGTGCTGCTGGTCCCGCTGATAAGGCCGTCACGGCGGCCGGGATACTCCTGTCGTGATCAGGTCTGGAAGCGCGGCTTGCGCTTCTCGATGAAGGCGGTGGCGCCTTCCATGAAGTCGGCGGTCTGGCCGCAGCGCCGCTGTAGATCGCGCTCCAGCGTCAGTTGCTCGCGCAGGGTCTGGTCGGCGGCGGCGTGCAACATCTGCTTGATCGAACTCACGGCGGTCCGCGGTGCCGCGGCGATGCGGCGCGCCAGTGTGCGGGCCTCGTCTTGCAACTGCGCATCGTCGACGACCGCCCAGATCAGTCCGGCGCGATGCGCGTCCTCTGCGCTCAGGTTCTCGCCGAGCAGGCTCAGGCCCATGGCGCGCTGCAGACCGAGCGCGCGTACCAGGGTCGTGCTGCCGCCCACGTCGGGCGCCAGGCCGATCTTGACGAAGACCTGGGCGAAGCTGGCCGAGCGCGCGGCGATCGTCAGGTCGCCGGCCAGCGCCAGCGACGAGGCGCCGCCGGCGGCGACACCGTTGACGGCGACGATGACCGGCTGCGGCAGTTCGCGCATCTGCAGCAGCAGCGGATTGAAGTAGTGCTCCAGCAGATGGCCGAGGTCCGGACGATTCTGTCCGTCGCGCGGCAGCTCGCCGAGCGTCGTCACCAGATCGGCGCCCGCGCTGAACGCGCGACCTTCGCCGGTGAGGACGATCGCGCGCACGCCGGCATCGCCACCCAGCTGCGCCAGCGCCTCGCGCAGCTCGCCGGCCATTTCCAGCGTCATCGCATTGAATGCCTGCGGGCGGTTCAGGCGGACGGTGGCGATGCGCTCATCCACCTCGCAGAGCAGGGTGCGGAAGGCCATTGCCGCGCTCAGAGCCCCAGCACCTTTCTCAGCGCTGCCGTGGTGTCCGGCGTCTGCGCGAGCGCGATCAGCGAGGCTTTTTCGAGTTCCAGCTGCTCATGCAGCGAAGCCTGCGTGCTGTGCCGCAGCAGGCGCCGCGTCTCGCGCGCGGCACGGCCGCAGGCGATCAGCTGGCGCGTGCGCTGGAGCACCTGTGCGACAAAGGCCTCGCCGTCGGCGTCGACGATTTCATTGAGCAGGCCCAGTTGCAGCGCATCGGCCGCCTTCAACGGCTCGCCGCGCAGGAAGAAGTCGAGCGCGCGGCGATAGCCGATCTGCCGCGCCAGCTGATACGTCGTGCCGCTGTCCGGCGACAAGCCGAGCCGCGAGAAACCGGGACGCAGCGTCGAGCTGGGTTGGGCATAGGCGAAATCGCAAGCCAGCGCCAGGCCAAGGCCGCCGCCGGTCGCCGAGCCGTTGAGCGCCGCGACCAGGACGGGGCCGGCTCCGATCAGCAGCTCGATGCTGTCATGGATGCGCGTCGCCAGCCGGTCGAAGAAAGCCGGCAACTCGCCAAAGCCGCCGCCGCCGGCGCTGATCGCAGCCTTGAATCCGCCCAGATCACCACCGGACGAGAACGCGCGGCCGGCGCCGGTCAGCACGATGGCCTCGACACGCGTGTCCTGCGCGAGCCGCCGCGCCTCGGCCTGGATGGCCAGCGCCATCGCGTCGTCGATCGCGTTGAGCGTCGCCGGGCGGTTCATCGTCAGCACGACGATGCGGCCGTCGTCGTGTTCTTGTGTGAGCAATACGGAAGTGTCGTTCATGGCGAATAGAAGTTGCCGAGGCGCATGCCGCCGTCGCAGTCGAGGATGGAGCCGGTGATGTAGCCGGCCTGTGCACTGCAGAGAAAGGCGATCGCCTGCGCGATGTCCTGCGCGCTGCCGAAGCGCTTCAGCGCAGTGGCCTCGCGGACAAAGCTTTCGATCTCCGGCGAGGCCGACAGCTTGCTCAGGCCTTCGGTGCCGGCGATCGGGCCGGGCGAGACCGCATTGACACGCACGCCGAGCGCGCCCCATTCCAGCGCCAGGCATTTGACCAGCATGTCGATGCCGGCCTTGGCGGCGCAGGCATGCGCCTGCAGCGGCATCGCCCGCTGCGCCTGCGGTGCGGTGATCGCGAGCAGCGCGGCACCCGGCTTGCGCAGCAGCGGCAGCACCGCCGAGAACACGTTGAAGGTGCCGATCAGGTCGATGTCGATCACGGTCTTGAAGGCGTTGGCAGACATCTTCGCGGCCGGCACGAAGAAGTTGCCGGCGGCGGCGGCGATCAGCACATCGATCTCGCCGTACTGCTCGCGGCAGGCGCCGAGCACTTCGGCGACTTTGGCGGCGTCGCGCACGTCGACCGAATAGGCCGCGGCACGACCGCCGGCGGTCTGGATCGAGGCGACTGCGGCGTCGAGCTTGTCCTGCGTGCGGCCGAGAATCACCAGTTGCGCGCCGAGCGCCGCCAGATGCTGCGCGACGCCGAGGCCGATGCCGGACGAGCCGCCGGAGATCACCACCAGCTTGCCGCGGTAGTCAGTGCCGCCGCTGGCGGCGAGCTCGGTCTGGGTAAGGGTTTGCGGAATCGTCATCGTCAAAAGATCCGGTGGTGTTGCCTACATGCGGAACACGCCGTAGCGTGCATCGCCGATCGGCGCGTGCAGGCTGGCCGACAGCGCGATGCCGAGTGCATTGCGCGTGTCGGCCGGGTCGAGAATGCCGTCGTCCCAGATTTCCGAAGTCGACCAGTACGCGCTCGACTTGCGCTGGTATTCCGCCAGCACCGGCTCACGGATCGCCGCGATCTCGTCGGCAGACAGTGTCCGGTTCTGCTTGGCGAGCTGGCGGATCTTGACCTCGGCCAGCGTGTTGGCGGCCTGTTCTGCGCCCATCACCGCGATCTGGCTGTTGGGCCACGAGAACAGGAAGCGCGAGTCGAAGGCGCGGCCGCTCATGCCGTAATTGCCGGCGCCGTAGGAGCCGTGGCACATCACGGTGAACTTGGGCACGTCGGCGCAGGACATCGCCATGATCATCTTGGCGCCGTCCTTGGTGATGCCGCGGCGCTCGTACTCGCGGCCGACCATGAAACCGGTGATGTTCTGCAGGAACAGCAGCGGCACCTTGTTGCGGTTGCACAGTTGGATGAAGTGCGCGCCCTTGAGCGCGCTGTCGTTGAACAGCACGCCGTTGTTGGCGAGGATGCCGATCTTGTAGCCCCACAGATGCGCGTAGCCGCAGATCAGCGAGCTGCCGTAAGCCGGCTGATACTCGTGCAGGCGCGAGCCGTCGACCAGGCGCGCGATCACCTCGCGCATATCGAAGCCCTGCTTGATGTCGCGCGGCAGTACGCCATAGAGCTCGGACGGGTCGTAGTACGGCGCCTCCGGCGCCTGCCAGTCGATCCGCGTTTTCTCGATCTGTGCGAACTGGCCGACCACGTCGCGTGCGATCGCGATCGCTTCCTCCTCGCTGGATGCCGGATAGTCGGCGACGCCCGACACCGTGGTGTGCATATCGGCGCCGCCGAGCTCGTCGACGCTTACGTTCTCGCCGGTGGCCGCCTTCACCAGCGGCGGGCCGGCGAGGAAGATCGCGCCGGTGCCACGCACGATCACGTTGTAGTCGGACAGCGCCGGCACATAGGCGCCGCCGGCGGTGCAGTGGCCGAGCACGACGGCGACCTGCTGCACGCCCAGCTTGGACAGCTGGCACTGATTGCGGAAGATGCGCCCGGCCTCGTACTTGTCCGGGAAGAACTCGGCCTGCAGCGGCAGAAAGCCGCCGGCCGAATCGCAGAGATGCACGACTGGCAGGCGGTTCTCGATCGCCACGTCGAGCGCGCGCACGGTCTTCTTGATCGTCAGCGGATACCAGGCGCCGCCCTTGACACTGGCATCGCCGGCGTTGATCAGCACCTCGCGGCCGGCGACGACGCCGATGCCGGTGACGCAGCCGGCGCCGGGCACCGCGCCGTCGTAGGCCTCGCAGGCGGCCAGCGACGACAGCTCCAGAAACGGCGTGCCCGGATCGACGAGCAGGTCGATGCGCTCGCGCACCAGCAGCTTGTCCTGCGCGCGCAAGCGCTCGATGTCGCGCTGCGGACGCTCGTGCCGCGCCGCCTGCTGGCGCGCGCGAAAGCTTTCGGCGAGGCCGCGGTTATGCGCGGCATTGGCCTGGAATTCGGCGGAGGCGGTATTGAGCCGGGATTCGATCCGTTTCATGCCTGCGGCTCCAGGCTCAGCAGCAGCGCGTCGCGATCGAAGGTCTGGCCCTTGTCGTACTGCACGCACTGCACGATGCCGTCGCGCGGCGCGACGATCGTCGTCTCCATCTTCATGCTCTCCATCACCAGCAGCGTCTGGCCGCGGCTCACCGCGTCGCCGGCCGCCACCGCGATGCTGACGATGCTGCCGGGCATCGGCGCGCGGATCGCGTCGTCGGCACCGCCATGCGCCTGCGCGGCCAGCCGTTCTAGCGGATGGCGGTAGCGCAGCTGATGGGCCTCGCCGTCAATGTGGATGTAGATGTCATCGCCGTCGACGGCGACCACCACCTCGATCTCGCGGCCGTCGATCGACAGCCTGCCGTGGCCCGGCAGGCTGCCGTCGATGCGCAGCGCGTGGCTGTGCTCGCCCAGGTGCAGCCGGTAGCCGGACGCCGAACGCGACAGCTCGACGCCATGCTCGGCGTCACCCAGCTTGAATGCGTGGTGCATGTCAGCCCGCTCCGGCGGCGTCGGGATGATGAAAGTGCGCGCGACGGTCTTGTGTGCCGACACGCGACGCGGCGATCCCCATGCATCGCACGGGGCCCCTCAAGGCTGCTCGCATCATTAATTTCTCCACTCGCCGATCGCCGCGTGCAGATCGGGCACCGCGTCCGCCACGTCGCGCATCGGTCGCGTCACCAGACTCGCCGTGGCCAGCAGCGCGGCGAGCGTGGTCTCCGGCAGGGGCGGGTCGGCGGCGATCTGCGGATTGGCATCGAGAAAGCCGGTGTGCACATCGCCGGCGATGAAGGCCGGATCCGTGATCAAGCGGCGCAGGAAGGCGATATTGGTCTTGCAGCCGAGCAGCACGGTCTCGCGCAGCGCTTGTTCGGCCCGCGCGATCGCCTGCGCCCGGTCGGCACCACGGACGATCAGCTTGGCGATCATCGGATCGAACGCAGCGGTGACTTCACCGCCCTGCAACACGCCGCTGTCCCAGCGCAGGCCTTCGCCCTGCGGCGGCGCCAGATGCAGCAGCGGGCCGGTGGTCGGCGCATAACCGCGGCCCGGGTCTTCTGCATAGATGCGCAGCTCGATCGCGTGGCCCTGTGCGGTGACGTCGGCCTGCGTATAGCACAGCGGCTCGCCGGCGGCGATGCGCAACTGCTCCAGCACCAGATCCTTGCCGGTGATTTCCTCGGTGACCGGATGCTCGACCTGCAGGCGCGTGTTCATCTCCAGAAAGAAAAAATCACCATCGCCGGCACCGCCAGCGGTGCCGGGGGCACCTGATGGCCCGAAGATGAACTCGACCGTGCCGGCATTGCGATAGCCGGCCGAGCGGGCGATGCCGGCGGCGGTCTCGCAGATCCTGTGCCGCAGTTCGGGGCTCAGCGCCGGCGACGGGGTTTCCTCGACGATCTTCTGGAAGCGGCGCTGCACCGAGCATTCCCGCTCGAAAACATGGACGACGTTGCCATGCGCATCGCCGAGCACCTGTACCTCGATGTGGCGCGGGTTCTCGATGTAGCGCTCGACGTAGAGGCGGCCATCGCCGAAATAGCGCTGGCCTTCCGAGCGCGCGCGTTCGATCTCGGCGTCGAGCAGCGCCAGATCGCGGACGATGCGCATGCCCTTGCCGCCGCCGCCGGCCGAGGGCTTGATCAGCAGCGGCGTGCCGACCTTGCGTGCGCGTTCGTTGAAGCTCGCCGGATCATCGTCCTCGATCGCGCTCGGCGCGACCGGGAAGCCGCCGCGCTGCACGAAGTTGCGGGCGCGGACCTTGTCGCCCATCAGTTCGATCTGTTCCGGCGTCGGCCCGATGAAAATCAGGCCTGCCGCGGCGACCGCGCGCGCAAAGCCGGCGTTCTCGGACAGGAAGCCGTAGCCGGGATGGATGGCGCCGGCGCCGGCGTCGCGCGCCGCGCGCAGGATCTGTTCGCCGTCCAGATAGGCGGCCACCGGCGTGCTGCCGGTGATCTCGATTGCACGATGCGCCATCTTCACCGCCGCGGTGTTGCGGTCGGCAGCGTGGAAGACGACGACCCCTTGCAGGCCCAGAGTCTGGACCGTGCGCAGCACGCGCACGGCGATTTCGCCGCGATTGGCGACCAGGACGCAGCGGAACGGCCAGCCGGAAGGATCGATCGGAGGTTGCGGCGCCGTGCTCATGCGCGGTTCCTTGCAGGGTCTGTCGTGGCAACGGCAGGGCCAGACATGGCGATGCCGTCGCAGACCATCGCCGTCAGGGTGTTGGCGATGCGCTTGATATCGAGCCGGCCGCGGCCGCAGATGTAGTTCCAGGTCAGATGCTCGATGGCGCCGAACACCAGATCGCGCGTCAGCGTCGGCGAGGTGCCGGCACGGAACACGCCGCTGGCGCTGCCCTCGATGATGATCTCGGTGAGGAAGCGCGTGTAGTGGCGGTTCTTCTGATGCAGCGCCGAGCTGTGATAGTCCTCTTCGCTGCGGATCTCGCGAAACATCAGCCGGCACAGCAGCGGGTAGTCGCGGATGACGCGAAGATGATCGTGGATGACGATGCGCAGGCGTTCACGCAGGTCGGCGACACCGGACAGGTCGCGAGCGACGTCGCCGATGATTTCGTCGTACCAATGCTCCAGCACCTTGAGCAGCAGTTCGCGCTTGGTCGAGAAGTATTTGAACACCGTGCCTTCGACGACGCCCATGCGGGCGGCGATCTCCGCAACTGCGGCCTGTTCGTAGCCTCTTTCGCAGAAGACCTGGCGGGCAGCTTCGAGAATCTTGCCGATGCGCTGCTCACGGCTCAGGCGCGGCGCGGCGACGCGGGCGGGACGGTCGGGCAGGGACTTGGCCATCAGGAACAGCTCATGAGGTTTGCATCGGGGCGGGTGCTTGCTAGTATTGGTGAGTCAAACTCACCAGGTCAAGCGGTCGACGGCCGCGCGATGACCGCAGTCTCAACACACAAGAACGCGCAGGAGAGATGCATGAGCCATGCTGCCGCCGCCTCGGCCCCGTCATTCGCGCAGACCTTTGCGGGCCTGTCCGATACCGAGCAGGAGATCCTGGATGCCGCCGACCGCTTTGCGCGCAAGGAGTTCTACCCGCTGGCGCAGCGAATGGATGACGAAGAGTGGTGGCCGGCCGAGATCTTTCCGAAGATCGGCGCGACCGGTTACTTCGGCGTCACCGCGCCGGAGCAGTACGGCGGCGCCGGGCTCGACCTCTTCAGCGCCGGCCTGATCATGCAGGCCTTCTCGCGCTGGAACCATGCGCTGGCGCTGTCCTGGGTCGCGCATGAGAACCTGTGCATGAACAACATCCTGCGCAACGGCAACGAAGCGCAGAAGCAGAAGTACCTGCCGGGCCTGAACAAGGGCACGCTGATCGGCGCACTGGGCCTGACCGAACCCGGCGCCGGTTCCGACGCGCTGGGTTCGATGCGCACCACGGCGCGCCGCGAAGACGGGCACTACATCCTCAACGGCCGCAAGATCTACATCACCAACGGGCCGGTCGCCGACGTGCTGCTGGTCTATGCCAAGACCGACAAGGACCGCGGCCAGCACGGCATTTCGGCATTCATCGTCGAAAAGGACTTCCCGGGCTTCAAGGTGGCGCAGAAGCTGGTGAAGATGGGCTTTCGCGGTTCGCAGACCGCCGAGCTGGTGTTCGACGACTGCCGGGTGCCGGTCGAGAACCTCGTCGGCGAAGAGAATCGTGGCGTGAAGATCGTGATGTCGGGTCTGGATCTGGAGCGCGCGATGATCGCGCCGATCTGCCTGGGCGTCGCCGAGCGTGCGCTGCAGCTGTCGATCGACTACGCCAAGCAGCGGCAGCAGTTCGGCCGGCCGATCGCCGATTTCCAGATGGTGCAGTCGATGATCGCGCAGATGTACGTGCGCCTGGAGTCGATGCGGTTGTTCACCTACCAGGTGCTGCGCGCCTGCAACGGCGTCGACGAGAGCCAGGGCGGGCGCGGCGAGATTCACAAGCTGACCGCGGCCGGCATGATGTACGCCGCCGACACCGTCAATCAGGTGCTCAACGATGCCGTGCAGATCCACGGCGGCAGCGGCTACATCTGGGAGTCCGAGATCAACCGTCTGTTCCGCTCGACCAAGCTGCTGGAGATCGGCGCCGGCACCACCGAGGTGCGCAAGATGATCATCGCTGGCGAGCTGCTGAAGTCGTAGCAAGTGATGGAGACCAGCGACGAGCGGGATGCGGAACTGTCGGCGCTGTGGTCGGCGCCGACAGTCTATCGCGGCGATCTTTTTTCAGGGCAGACCTTGCTGGTGACCGGCGGTGGCGGCGGCATCGGCCGTACGGTGGCCTTGCTGTTTGCGCGGCTCGGTGCGCGTGTCGTGATCTGTGGCCGCACGGCTGACAAGCTCGAGCGCGTCGCGGCATTTGCGCGGAGGCGCGGTGCCGAGGTGCACGCGCAGCTTGCCAATGTCCGCGAGCCGGATCAGGTCGAGCTGCTGTTTGCGCGGGTCGAGCGCGACTTCGGCCGGCTCGACGGCGTGGTCAGCAGTGCCGGCGGCCAGTTCGCGCAGCCGGCGATCGACTACTCGGCCAACGGCTGGAACGCCGTCATCAACAACAATCTCAACGCCAGCTGGTACGTGATGCAGCGGGCGGCGAAGCACTGGCGCGAGCATGGCGGCCCGGGCTCCATCGTCAATGTCGTGGTCGTCACCGAGCGCGGCATGCCGGGCATCGCGCATTCGGTGGCGGCGCGTGCCGGTGTGATCGGCGCCGTGCGCACGGTCGCCGTGGAATGGGCGCCGCTGGGGATCCGCGTCAACTGCGTGGCGCCGGGCCTGACGGCGACCGAAGGGCTCGATGTCTATCCGCCGGAAGGGCGAGCCGAGTTTCCGCTGGCCAATCCGCTCAAGCGCCCGGCGACGCCGATGGAGATCGCCGAAGGCTGCATCTATCTGAGCGCACCCAGCGGCAGCTTCGTGACGGGCGAGGTGCTGACGATCGACGGGGGAGGGCGACTGTGGGGGGAAATGTGGACGGCGGGGCGGCCTGATTACTACAAATACAAGGCCTGAGCAGCAAAACGCCCGCGTGAAGCGGGCGTTTTTTTGAAGCGCTTGCGGCTCAGAACATCTGCGTGCTGCTCGCATCGACCTTGACGGTCGGCGCCGAGCTGCGCGACGGAATCCAGTCGCCGGTGATCATCTGGTCATAGGACTGGCCGGGGCCGACCATCGGGTAGACCGAGGCCATCGGGTCGATCATCACTTCCAGCAGCGCCGGGCCGGGGAAGGCGATGAACTCGGCGACGACGCGCGCCAGGTCTTGCCGGCGCTCGACGCGGGCGGCGAACTTGTAGCCGTCGGCCTGCGCGGCCTTGATGAAGTCCTTGGTGTGCAGGGTCTTGTCGGAGCCGGCATAGCGCGAGTCGAAGAACAGGCGCTGCCACTGCTTGACCATGCCGTCGCCGTTGTTGTTGAGCACCACAACCTTGACCGGCAGGTTGTAGGTGGTGGCGGTCTCGATCTCGCCGAAATTCATGCGGATCGAGGCATCGCCGTCGATGTCGATGACGACCTTGCCCGGCTGCGCGAATGCAGCGCCCAGCGCCGCCGGCAGGCCGAAGCCCATCGTGCCCATCGAGCCGGAGGTGAGCCACAGACGGGGCTGCTTGAAGTCGAAGTATTGCGCCGCCCACATCTGGTGCTGGCCGACGCCGGTGGCGACCACGGCCTCGCCCTTGGTGATCTTGTTGATCTCCTCGATCACGGCATGCGGCTGGATCAGCTCGCCGCCGCGCTCGTAGTTCATCGCGTAGGTCTTCTTCAGCTCGGCGATGTGCGCGTGCCAGGCGCCGTAATCGGGCTTGAAGCCCTGCGCCTGCAGGTAGTCCTGCAGCGTCTTGAGCGCGCGATTGAGCTCGCCCACATGATGCCAGTGCACGCGCTTGACCTTGTTGATCTCCGACGGATCGATGTCGAAGTGCGCGATGGTCTTGGCGCCGCGCGCGAACTTGCCCGGGTTGCCGGCGACGCGATCGTCGAAGCGGGCACCGATCGCGATCAGGAAATCGCAGTCGTCGGTCGCATAGTTGGCGAACGCGGTGCCGTGCATGCCCAGCATCTGCAGGCTCAGCGCCTCGGTGGTGTCGACCGCGCCGATGCCCATCAGCGTCGTCGTCACCGGAATGCCGAACGCCTGGGCGAAGGCGCGCAGCGTGGCCGAGGCCTCGCCATGGATGACGCCGCCGCCGGCATAGATCAGCGGCCGCTTGGCCTCGCGCAGCAGGCTCAGGAAGCGGGCTTGCTGCTCAGCGGTGACGAGGTTGTCGTAGACCTCCTTGAGGCGCGCGCGGTAGCCCGGCAGCGACAGGGTGCCTTCGCCCCTGAACAGGCCGGTCCAGTTCTGCACGTCCTTGGGGATGTCGATCACCACCGGGCCCGGACGGCCGGTGCGGGCAATCTCGAAGGCGCTGCGCACGGTGGCTTCCAGCTTGGTCGCGTCGGTGACCAAAAACACGTGCTTGGCGGCGGCTCCCATGATCGAGCTGATCGGCGCCTCCTGGAAGGCGTCGGTGCCGACGGCGGCGGTCGGCACCTGGCCGCAGATCACCACCATCGGGATCGAATCGGCCATGCAGTCGCGGACCGGCGTCACCGTATTGGTAGCGCCCGGGCCGGAGGTCACCATGCAGACGCCGACCTTGCCGGAGGCGCGCGAATAGCCGGCTGCCATGAATCCGGCAGCCTGCTCGTTGGCCGGCACGATCAGCGGCAGCGGCTCGCGGCCGTCGGCGCGCGGGTTCTGGGCGTTGAAGCGGAAAATGGCATCGTAGCTCGGCAAAATGGCGCCGCCGCTGTAGCCGAACACCACATCGACGCCCTCGTCGGCCAGGATCTGGACGAGCATGTCCGCCCCAGACATCGAGCGGCCGGCGAGAGGATGGGCGGACTTCAGGACAGCGTTCATGGCATTTCGGCCGGGCGGGGCAAACGGGGGCGCGATATTAGCCTGTTTGGCCGGCCCGCCCAATAGCCGCAAGGCCCCGCGGCCGGCGGTTGGCGGGCGGTCTGATCGCCGGCGCCTGCCGGCAGGCGCGAACGCAGGCGTGATTTCTGGGCGGGGAGTCACTAAGATGCGCGCCCTATGCGTCATATCATCTCGATTCTGCTGCAAAACGAAGCCGGCGCACTGGCGCGCGTGGCGGGCATGTTTTCATCGCGCGGCTATAACATCGACTCCTTGTCGGTCGCGCCGACCCACGATGCCGCGGTATCGCGCCTGACCCTGGTCACCAGCGGCTCCGACGCCGTGATCGAGCAGATCATCAAGCAGACCCGCAAGCTGATCGATGTGGTGGAGATCGTCGATCTGTCGAGCAGCGAGCACGTCGAACGCGAGCTGGTGCTGGCGAAGATCGACGTCGGCGGCAATTCGCGTCCGTTGCTCGATGTCGCGCACGCGTACCGTGCCGTGCTGCTGGACGAGAGCGAGCAGGTGCGTATCCTGCAGCTGGCCGGCACCGGCGCCGAAGTCGACGCCTTCATCGAGGCGGTGAGCCGGATCGGCACTGTCTTGGAGCTCGTCCGCTCGGGCGTCGCCGCGCTGGAACGCGGCCAGCGCGTGCTGGCGGTTCCGGTGGTCTGAGGCGTCACCGGATAGAAAGTTACCGAATTCTTGCGTCGCACCGCGGCGCGTTGTCCCCAAGCTGCAATTGACCTGGAGTACCCCGCTGTGAGCATCAACGTCTACTACGACAAGGACGCAGACCTCTCGATCATCCAGTCGAAGAAGGTAGCGATCGTTGGCTACGGCTCGCAGGGCCACGCCCATGCGCTGAACCTCAAGGACAGCGGCGTCGATGTCGTCGTGGCGCTGCGCCCGGGCTCCGCCACCGCGGTCAAGGTCGAAGCCGGTGGCCTCAAAGTCAAGAGCGTTGCCGACGCCTGCGCCTGGGCCGATCTGGTGATGATCCTGACGCCGGACGAGTTCCAGTCCGAGCTGTACAAGAACGAGATCGAGCCGAACATCAAGAAGGGCTCCACCCTGGCCTTCGCGCACGGCTTCGCGATCCATTACAACCAGGTCGTGCCGCGCGCCGACCTCGACGTGATCATGGTCGCGCCGAAAGCGCCGGGTCATACGGTCCGTAACGAGTACACCAAGGGCGGCGGCATCCCCGACCTCATCGCCGTCTACCAGGACAGCAGCGGCAGTGCCAAGCAGCTGGCGCTGTCCTACGCCTCGGCGATCGGCGGCGGCCGCTCGGGCATCATCGAGACGACCTTCAAGGACGAGTGCGAAACCGACCTGTTCGGTGAGCAGGCCGTGCTCTGCGGCGGCGCCGTCGAACTGGTCAAGGCCGGCTTCGAGACGCTGGTCGATGCCGGCTACGAGCCGGAAATGGCCTACTTCGAGTGCCTGCACGAACTCAAGCTGATCGTCGACCTGATGTACGAAGGCGGCATCGCGACGATGAACTACTCGATCTCGAACAACGCCGAGTACGGCGAGTACGTGACCGGCCCCAAGGTCATCAACGAGGAATCGCGCAAGGCCATGAAGCAGTGCCTGGCCGATATCCAGACCGGCAAGTACGCCAAGGCCTTCGTCGCCGAAGGCAAGCTCGGCTACCCGGAGATGACGGCGCAGCGCCGCCTCAATGCCGCGCACCCGATCGAGCAGACCGGCGCCAAGCTGCGCGCGATGATGCCGTGGATCGGCAAGAACAAGCTGGTCGACAAGTCGCGCAACTAAGGTTTCTGCGAACAATTAAAACAAAGACTCACCGGAGTTTTGGAAGGCGCCGCAAGGCGCCTTCTTTTTTTGCCCGGCGGACCAGGCTGGCAACTGCGAGCCAGGTCTCATTGGCGCAGACCGATGCTCAACCGCGGCCGCGCCAGGCCCGCTAGCATTCCGAGTCATACAGGGACGTGCATCGGGGGATGACATGGGGACGTATCGCATCGCAGCTCGCTGGGTTTGTGTCGTTGGTCTGGCGTGCTCGCCGTCGCTGGCCATGGCGCAGGTCGCTACTGCAGAAGCGCCACCGCCGGAGATCTATCCGGACACCATCCCGGTCGCCCAGCCTGCGCCGCCAGCTCCGGAGCGCAGCAGTTGGGGACTGGTGCTGGGGCTCGATTTGGAATTCGGCGGCGACGACGTTGCCCGAATCTACTTCGAGGACGGTTCATCGCAGGGCGTCAACGCCGGCCAGGGCGTCAGCCTTGACGTCGGCGTTCATTACCGCACCGTGTCCAACTGGGATTTTCGCGGCACCTTCGGCTACAAGTACGTCACCACCAAGGCGGACAACGCCGATCTGTATCTGGATCGCTTTGTGATCGAGGCGGCGGTGGACTACATCTTCGATGCCGGCTGGTTCCTCGGCGGCGGCTTCGTTCACCACAACAAGATCGAGTTCCACGGCGACGACATCGGGCCGAACTTCAAGCTCGAAGACGCTTCCGGCTTCATGATCGAGGCGGGCTGGTCATATATCGGCCTGCGCTACACCTTCATGGACTACGAAGACGAGTTCGGCTACCAGTACGACGCCAACAACATCGGCGTGTTCCTGATCGGCCGCTTCTGAAGCGCGCCTGCGCTGCGGCGCGCTACTTTTCGGGCGGTGCTGCCAGTAAGATGGCCGCCAACCAAAGCGCCGAGTCCATGGAACCGCATCCGCCCGCCAAGCCCCGCCGCAAGGGCATCTATCTGATCCCCAACCTGGTGACCACCGGGACGCTGTTCGGCGGCTTCTACGCGATCGTCATGGCGATGGCGGGACGCTTCGAGGTGGCGGTGTTCGGCAT
>CAMLDZ010000041.1 GCA_946478985.1 uncultured Solimonas sp. | reverse complement strand
TTCGAGTCTCGCCTTTCGCACCAATGCTTTACGTACGCTCTCAATACTCACAAACCCTTCAGAGTGCCAGAATGGAAGTTCAAGTCGATTCGCCGGGCGGATTGCGCCGGCAGATGCGCGTCCGCGTTCCCGCCGAGCAGGTGGTCAAGGCGGTCGACGAGCGCCTGACCCGCTTTGCCAGCCGCGCCAAGCTGCCGGGTTTCCGCCCGGGCAAGGCCCCGCGCAAGGTCATCGAGCAGCAGTACGGCGAATCGGCGCGGATGGAAGCGATCTCCGATCTGGTTCAGGAAACTTATCCGCAGGCGCTCAACCAGGCTGGCGTCAGCCCGGCGGGTCAGCCGAAGATCGACATTACGGCCGAGAAGCCGGGCGAGGCCTTCGAGTACGTTGCGCATTTCGAGGTCTATCCGGAAATCCAGCTGCAGGGGCTGGACGCGCTGCAGATCGAGCGGCCCGTCGTGGAAATCGGCGAGGCGGATATCGACCGTCTGGTCGACAATCTGCGCAAGGCGCGCCGCGAGTTCAACGTGGTCAGCCGTCCGGCCCAGAACGGCGATCAGGTGAAGATCGATTTTCTCGGCAAGATCGATGGCATTGCCTTCGCCGGCGGTGAAGGCAATGACGTGCAGTTCGAGCTCGGTGAAGGCCGCTTCCTGCCGGATCTCGAAGCGGGCATCGTCGGCAAGGACGGCAGCGAAAGCTTCGTTGTGGAAGTCAACTTCCCGGCCGACTATCGCGCCGAGGAGCTGCGCGGCAAGACCGCGCAGTTCGATGTGACCATCAAGGAAATCCGCGAGCCGAAGCTGCCGGAGATCGATGCCGAGTTTCTCAAGGCGCACCAGATCGAGGAAGCCGCCGGTGTTGCCGGTCTGCGCGACAAGTGCCGTCAGGCGCTCGAGAAGGAGCGCGACAAGGCCATCCGCAACCGCCTCAAGGGCCAGGCTCTGGAACAGCTGCTGAAAGCCAACGCGATCGATATTCCGGACGCGCTGATCGAGCAGGAGATCCCGCGTCTGCGCGAGGAAGCCGCTGCCCGGATGAACATGAACAAGGTCGAGCCGGCCAAGCTCGCCGAACTGCTGCCCAATCAGCTGTTCGAGCAGTCCGCCAAGCAGCGGGTGTCGCTGGGACTGCTGATCGGCGAGGTGATCAAGGCGCGCGACATCAAGCTCGATGCCACGCGTGTCGAAGCGGCGCTGGACAACATGGCAGCCGATTACGAGCAGCCCGAACAGGTCAAGGCCTACTATCGTTCGCGCCCCGAGATGATCCAGGGCTTGCGTGCGATGGTGCTGGAAGATCAGGTGGTCGAGAGCCTGATCAGCGGCGTGACGCCCACCGACAAGACGCTGAGCCTGGACGAGCTGCTCAACCCGCAGCAGGCGCAGCCCGCGGCCTGATCCATCCGGGCTAAAGTCGGCCTTGAGCGGGCCGATTTCATGACCATCTGTACGAAAAGGGAACTGCGAGGTTCCCTTTTCCCTCCAAACTTCGAGCCTACGCAATGACCGATACCGTGACCCGCGCCCAGCATCTCGTACCGATGGTGATCGAGCAGACCGCTCGCGGCGAGCGTGCATTCGATATCTATTCGCGGCTGCTCAAAGAACGCATCATCTTCATCGTGGGCCCGATCGAAGATCATATGGCCAACCTGGTGAATGCGCAGTTGCTGTTCCTGGAATCCGAGAATCCGGACAAGGACATTCACCTGTATATCAACTCGCCGGGCGGCGTCATTACGTCCGGCCTGTCGATCTACGACACGATGAAGTTCATCAAGCCCGACGTCTCGACCATGTGCATCGGTCAAGCCGCAAGCATGGGCGCCTTCCTGCTCTCGGCCGGTGCCAAGGGCAAGCGTTATGCGCTGCCGAATGCGCGGGTGATGATCCATCAGCCGTCGGGCGGCGCGCAGGGGCAGGCCAGCGATATCGAGATTCAGGCTCGCGAAATCCTCTACCTGCGTGAAAAGCTCAACAAGTTGATGGCCGATCATACCGGTCAGCCGCTGGACAAGATCGAGCGTGACGTCGAACGCGATTACTTCATGAACTCCGAGGCGGCCAAGGAATATGGTCTGATCGACCACATTCTCGTCCAGCGCGGTAGTTCCTCCGCCTGAGCGGCGCCCGGCACGGCGGGTTTTGCAGAAAAATGACGCTGTGCTATACAAGAAGTGACCGGGTAGCCGAACCCGGATGAGGATGTGAGATGACGAATGAAACGCGGAACGGTGCGCACAGCGGTCGGGTGCTTTACTGCTCCTTCTGCGGCAAGAGCGAGCACGAGGTGCGCAAGCTCATCGCCGGACCCTCGGTCTATATTTGCGATGAGTGCGTTGACCTGTGCAACGACATCATCCGCGAGGAAGTTCACGCCAAGCCGCAGACCAAGGGTCTGCCCAAGCCGCACGAGATCCGCGCGGTGCTGGATGAGTACGTGATCGGCCAGGACACGGCCAAGAAGATTCTCTCGGTTGCCGTCTACAACCACTACAAGCGCCTGTCTCTGAAAGGTACCGATGGCGTCGAGATCGCCAAGTCGAACATCTTGCTGATCGGGCCTACCGGCTCGGGCAAGACGCTGCTGGCCGAGACGCTGGCGCGCCTGCTCGACGTGCCGTTCGCGATCGCCGATGCGACCACGCTGACGGAAGCCGGTTACGTCGGCGAAGACGTCGAGAACATCATTGCGCGCTTGCTGCAGAAGTGCGATTACGACGTCGACAAGGCGCAGCGCGGCATCGTCTACATCGACGAAATCGACAAGATCTCGCGCAAGTCCGAGAACCCCAGCATCACCCGCGACGTGTCGGGCGAGGGCGTGCAGCAGGCCCTGCTCAAGCTCGTCGAAGGCACAATTGCCTCGGTGCCGCCGCAAGGCGGCCGCAAGCATCCGCAGCAGGAGTTCCTGCAGGTCAACACGGCCGGCATCCTGTTCATCTGCGGCGGCGCGTTCGCGGGACTCGACAAGGTGATCCAGCAGCGTTCGGAGCGCACCGGCATCGGCTTCTCTGCAGAAGTGAAGTCCGACAAGGACAGCAAGCATGTCAACGAGCTGATGGCCAAGGTCGAGCCGGACGACCTCATCCGCTTCGGCATGATCCCGGAGTTCATCGGGCGTCTGCCGGTCTGCGCGGTGCTCGAGGAGCTGGATGAACCGGCCTTGATGTCGATCCTGAAAGAGCCGAAGAACGCACTGGTCAAGCAGTACGCCAAGCTGTTCAGCATGGAAGGCGTGCAGCTGGAGATCCGCGAGGATGCGCTGCGTGCGATCTCGCGCAAGGCCAAGGAGCGCAAGACTGGCGCTCGCGGCCTGCGCACGATCATGGAGAACATGCTGCTGGACGTCATGTACGACTTGCCATCGATGCAGAACGTCAGCAAGGTGGTGGTCGACGAAGCGGTGGTCCGCGGCGAGGCCAAGCCGTTCATCGTTTACGAGAACAGTGAAGCCAAGCGTGAAAGCTCGGCCGCCTGAGTGCGAGCCATTGCAGCATCTAGAGCCCCGCATCGCGGGGCTCTTTGCTTTATGGCTCGGTCTTGCCTCGGGCCTATTCGCCGCTGCACCTGCGCAGGCCTGGCAATGCGAGGGGCAGGCGCTGCGGATTCACGACGGCGACACGCTCAGTGTGCGTTGTGATGGACGCGGGTTGCTGAAGATCCGCATGGCCGACATCGATGCGCCGGAGCTGCATCAGGCCTACGGGATGCAGGCACGTCAGGCCCTCCTGGAACTGAGCGCCGCGCGGCGCATCGAGGTGCGCTCGGTGGCCGTCGACCTATACCAAAGGGTGGTGGCAAGGCTGAAGGTCGGCGACGATGATCTGGGCATGATGCTGATCGACAGGGGGCTGGCCTGGTGCGGGCGGCGCCCAGGCAAAGCCTGCACGGCGCGACAGGCGGTGGCCAAACAGGCGCGCCTGGGCCTGTGGAGCGATCCGGATGCCCAGCCGCCGTGGCAATGGCGGCGCCAGCATCCTCGTCAAGATTGATCGCAAGTCCCAGTTCTGCAAGTATTTGTGAAAGTACGCATGCGAACTTTTGCAGGGATTTGCAAGCTTTCCCTGTTTTATCATCCAGTGTCCGGCGGTTTCGCTGCAGCCGCCGGTCTGTAAGCATCAGTCGCTCGGTTGCGCGCGCCACGGCGTCGCCGGCCGGACTGGCTTGATTCCTGCTCAACGTCCATGCAGCGACTCCAACCAGAGAAGAATGTGATGGCCACTGCAGCCCGTCCCATTGGAAAACTCCTTGTCGCCAATCGCGGCGAGATTTCGATCCGCGTGATGCGCGCTGCCGCCGAAATGGGCATCCGCACGGTGGCGATCTACGCGCACGAGGATCGTTTCGCGCTGCATCGCTTCAAAGCCGATGAAAGCTATCAGGTCGGTCGCGGGCAAAAGCCCATCGCTGCCTATCTGGACATCGCCGACATCATTCGCATCGCATGCGAGGCCGGTGTCGATGCTGTGCATCCCGGGTATGGCTTTCTCTCCGAGAATCCTCTGCTGGCTGAGGCCTGCGCAGAGGCGGGGATTATCTTCATCGGGCCGAGCCCGACCGTATTGCGCACGCTCGGTGACAAGGTCGCTGCCCGTAAGGCCGCGCAGCGCGCGCAGGTTCCCGTGCTGCCGGCTTCGGCGGCGCTGCCATACGAACTCGATGCCTGCAAGCCGCTGGTCGCTGCAGTCGGCTATCCGGTGATGATGAAGGCGAGCTGGGGTGGCGGTGGCCGCGGCATGCGCGTGATCGAATCCGAAGCCGATCTCGCCGTGCAGATGGAGACCGCACGACGCGAGGCCAAGGCAGCTTTCGGCAACGATGAGGTCTACGTCGAGAAACTGGTACGCCGCGCCCGCCACGTCGAGGTCCAGGTGCTTGGCGACATCTACGGCAACCTGATCCACCTGTTTGAGCGCGACTGCTCTGTGCAGCGCCGCAATCAAAAGGTGGTCGAGCGCGCACCGGCTCCGTACTTGTCCGATGAGCGCCGCCAATCACTGTGCGAGGCCGCGCTGCGCCTGTGCCGGCAGGTGGATTACTCGCACGCCGGCACCGTCGAATTCCTGATGGATGCCGACACCGATGAGTTCTATTTCATCGAGGTCAATCCGCGCATCCAGGTCGAGCATACGGTCACCGAGGAGGTGACCGGTGTCGACATCGTCAAGAGCCAGATCCGCGTTTCGGAAGGGGCGAGGATCGGTGATCCGCCGCGTGATCATGTGCCGGGTCTGCCAACGCAGGATCAGGTCCAGCTGCACGGCCACGCCCTGCAGTGTCGCGTCACCACCGAAGATGCCGAGAACGGCTTCACGCCGGATTACGGGCGCCTGCTGGCCTACCGCAGCCCGGCCGGCCATGGCATTCGTCTGGACGGTGGCACCGCCTATGGTGGAGCGATCGTCACGCCGTACTACGACTCGCTGCTGGTCAAGGTCACGGCCTGGGCGCCGACCACCGGCGACGCGATCGCCCGCATGGATCGCGCGCTGCGCGAGTTTCGCATCCGCGGCTTGTCGACCAATCTGCCGTTCCTCGAAAACGTCATCAACCATCCGCTGTTCAAGTCCGGCGAGTGCACGACGCGTTTCATCGACTCTTCTCCGGAGTTGTTCGTGTTTGCCCCGCGTCGCGATCGCGCGACCCGGCTGCTTCGCTTCATCGGCGATGTCGTCGTCAACGGCAATCCGGAGATGAAGGGGCGAACGGCGCCGAATCTGCCGCTGCCCGCCCCGCTGCTGCCGTCAGCCCGTCTTGCCGGCGCCGTGCCCGCCGGCCTGCGCGATGAGCTGCGGTGCCGCGGCGCGGCCGGCTTCGCGCAGTGGATCAAGGAGCAGAAGCAGGTCTTGCTGACCGACACGACGATGCGCGACGCGCATCAGTCGCTGTTCGCGACGCGCATGCGCAGCAAGGACATGGTTGAGATCGCGCCCTACTATGCGCGCCTGGCACCGACGCTGCTGTCACTGGAATGCTGGGGCGGCGCCACCTTCGACGTGGCGATGCGCTTTCTCAGGGAGGATCCCTGGGAGCGGCTGGCGCAGTTGCGTCAGGCGGTGCCGAACATCCCCTTGCAGATGCTGCTGCGCTCGGCCAACGCCGTGGGCTACACCAACTACGCCGACAACGTCGTGCAGTACTTCGTGCAGCAGGCTGCCAAGAATGGGATCGACATCTTTCGCGTCTTCGATTCGCTCAACGCCGTCGACAACATGCGCGTGGCAATGGATGCGGTGATCGAAGCCGGTGCGGTCTGCGAGGGCACCATCTGTTACACCGGCGATCTGTTCGACGATAGCCGCCCCAAGTACAAGCTGCAGTACTACGTGACGATGGCCAAGGCGCTTGAAAAGGCCGGCGCGCACATTCTCGGCATCAAGGACATGGCTGGCATCTGCAAGCCGCGCGCGGCCCGCGAGCTGGTGCATGCGCTCAAGCAGGAAGTCGGCCTGCCGATCCATTTCCACACGCACGACACCAGCGGTATCGCCGCAGCCAGCGTGCTTGCGGCCGTCGAAGCCGGGTGCGACGCCGTCGACGGTGCGCTGGACAGCATGTCGGGCCTGACCTCTCAGCCCAACCTGGGCTCGATCGTCGCCGCGCTCGCCGGTTCCGAGCGCGACCCGCAACTCGACCGCGCCGCCCTGCAAACGCTGTCCGACTACTGGGAAGGGGTGCGCCGCTATTACGCGCCTTTCGAGGCGGACATCCGTTCCGGCACGGCCGACGTCTACCTGCACGAGATGCCGGGCGGACAGTACACCAACCTCCGCGAGCAGGCGCGTTCGCTCGGGCTCGAATCCCGCTGGGCGGAAGTGTCCAAGGCTTATGCCGACGTCAATCGCCTGCTCGGCGACATCGTCAAGGTCACGCCCACTTCCAAGGTGGTTGGCGACATGGCGCTGTTCATGGTCGCCAACAGCCTGACGGCGGAGCAGGTCGAAGATCCGGACTATGCCATCGACTTTCCGGAGTCCGTCGTGCAACTTTTGCGTGGCGACCTCGGCCGGCCGCCGGAGGGCTGGCCGCCGGCACTGCAGCAGAAGATCCTCAAGGGCAAGCCGGCTCTGACCGATCGACCGGGCAAAAGCCTGCCGGCGGTCGATCTGGAAGCAGCGCGCAGCGAGGCCGAGCGCGAACTGGGCGAAGAGTTATCCGATACCGATCTTGCGTCCTACCTGATGTATCCGAAGGTCTACAAGGAATTCGCCGAGCATGTGAAACGCTACGGCGATGTCTCGCGCCTGCCCACGCCGACCTTCTTCTACGGGCTGCGCGAGCGCGAGGAGATCAGCGTCGACATCGACCAGGGCAAGACGCTGGTGATCCGCCTGCAGGGCAGGGCCGACCATGAAGCCGAAGGCATCACGCGTCTGTTCTTCGAACTCAACGGTCAGCCGCGCACGGTGCGGGTCAATCAGGCCGGCAGCAGCGCCGTGCAGCAGCAGCGGCGCCAGGCGGCAGAGGCCGATGCCGACCAGATCGGCGCGCCGATGCCGGGTATGGTCGCGCGCGTTGCGGTGACTGTGGGCGACACGGTGCGCAAGGGGGATCCGCTGCTGGCGATCGAGGCGATGAAGATGGAAACGGTGGTTGCCGCACCGCGCGATGCCAGGATCAAGGAAGTGCTGGTTCAGGCCGGAGCGGTGATCAATACCCGTGATCTGCTGGTCGTTTTGGGGGACTGAAAAATAGATGCAAAAAAAGACTTCCCAAGCGGCTTTCATTGGCTATAATGCGCGCCCCTAGCGTCGTGGGGCTATAGCTCAGCTGGGAGAGCGCTTGCATGGCATGCAAGAGGTCGTCGGTTCGATCCCGACTAGCTCCACCAAAAGTTTTCTTTTGCCTCGTCCCCATCGTCTAGAGGCCTAGGACATTACCCTTTCACGGTAAGTACCGGGGTTCGAATCCCCGTGGGGACGCCAGACTTCACGCAGTATCTCGGATGAGCCGGCAGCGATGCCGGCTCTTTTCGTTTGCGCGTTGCGCAGCGGCCTCGTTGCGAAGTTCAGTACCGATTCAGTGCCTGAGGGCGAGTCTCGCGTCAGCCGGTTCGCAAGGATGCGCACCGAGCACTTTCACGAACCGCCAAGGAGGCACGTATGAAGCGCTGGACTCTTATCCTGCCGGTAGCTGCTCTGGGTTTCTCCACACTGCCGCTCGCTGCACACGCTCAGGAAAACACGCCGGCGCCGGGATTCTTCATCGGCGGTGGCGCGATCTACACCAATGTTGAAAACAAGTTCGTCGATCAGGACTTTCCGGAGGACGACGATGACTTCGACGACGACCGCGTGTCGTGGAAGGCATTGGCAGGCTTCCGCTTCAATCCGGTGCTTTCGGTAGAAGGTCAGTACATCGACTTCGGCGATGCCGAGAACAACGGGGCCCGTGCCGAAGCCGACGGCTGGACGGCGGCCGCAGTGGTCGACATCCCGATTCCATACGTGCAGCCCTATGCCAAGGCCGGCGCGCTGTTCTGGGATACCGACGCCCATGTGCGCGGTCCGCTCAACAGCACGCTGCGGGCGAGCGACGATGGCACCGATTTCTTCTGGGGCCTCGGCGTGCGCTTCAACCTGACGGAGAACCTGGCCCTGCGCGCCGAGTACGAGCGCTTCGAGCTTGAAGGCGACAGCGTCGAGAGCAAGGTCGACGCCGCCTCACTCAATCTGCAGTTCTCGTTCTGATCGCAGACGCGGCACGCAAGAAAGCGGCGGCTCTCGCATGAGGCCGCCGCTTTCTTGCGTAAAGGGGGCGTACTCAGTCGGCGTCGTTCAGGTGCGCCTTTATGTGCCCGGCCGGCGGCATCTGCAGGAAAAAGCCCTCGCTCACAAGCTTGGCGCGGACCAGCACGGCGTCGACGCGCGCGAGCTTGCGTTCCGGCGTCAGGCTCAGCTGCATGACCTTGGTGAGGCGGCCGGTCAGCTTCAGCAGGGCCTCGGGCAGGCTGTCCGGTAACAAGCCGCTGCGCAGGTACAGATACATCTCGTCCTGCTTGGCGCAGCGGTAGATTTCGCATTCGATCGTCATCGCGATATTGTCGGCGCTGCCTCCAAACGGCTCAAGCCGCGCCGCTTGCGCGCCTGCTGCCGCTTGGCACGGTCGGTATCGCGTGGTCGCCGCCATTGTCGCGGAACCGCACAACCGGCCGCCACCACGTGCCACCAAGCCCCCGCAGATGAACCTCGTTCTGCTTTGCATCCTGCTCTATATCGTCCTGCAGCTTGGCGTGGCGTTCGTGTTCGCAAGACGGCCACGCACCGAGGCCGACTATCTGCTGGCCGGTCGCCGGCTCGGCCCCTGGCTGGCCACCTTCAGCGTATTCGCGACCTGGTTCGGCGCCGAGACCTGTATCGGTGCCGCCGCCGAGACCTACCGCCACGGGCTGTCCGGCGCGACCACGGACCCTTTCGGTTATGGCGTCGGCATCCTGCTGATGGGCCTGCTGTTCGCGGCGGCACTGTGGCGCCGCGGCCTGCTGACTTTCGCGGATTTGTTCCGGCAGCGTTATGGCGCTGCGATCGAACGACTCGCCAGCCTGGTGATGATCCCGAGCGCGCTGCTGTGGGCGGCTGCGCAGATGCGTGCGATGGGGCAGGTGCTGGCCTCCGCCAGTGAACTGGGCATCGTCGCTGCGATCACGCTGGCGGCGCTGGTCGTGATCGTCTACACCGCTGTCGGCGGCATGTGGGCCGATGCGGTGACCGATCTCGTGCAGGGGCTGGTGCTGATCGCCGGCATCGTCGGACTCGGCGCGGTTTTTCTCCTGCATGGGGGCGCCGAGGCCTTGCGCGATGTGCCGTCCGAACGGCTTGCTCCGCTCGGCGGACAATCGCCGCTGCAATGGCTGGAGACCTTCCTGATGCCGGTGCTGAGCACGGTCGCTGCCGGCGAACTGGTCGCACGCGTGCTCGCCGCGCGCAGCGCTACGCTGGCACGCCGCAGCACCATCGCCGCCAGCGGGCTCTATGTCGTGATCGGCATCGTGCCGGTGCTGCTCGGACTTGGTGCGGCTGCGGTGATCGGCGCCGACGTCGATCCGGAGCAGTTGCTGCCGCACTATGCGCGGCAGGCGCTGCCGTTGCCGCTGTACCTGTTGTTCGTCGGTGCGCTGGTTTCGGCGATCTTGTCCACGCTGTCCGGCGCGCTGCTGGTCGCGGGCTCGCTGGCCGCGCACAACCTGCTGGTCCCTATCCGCCCGGATCTGGGCGAGCGCGCAAAGATCCGCGCCAACCGCATCGCCGTGGTGCTGTTCGGTGTCGTCGCCTTTGGGCTGGCGCTGGCCAGCGACAGCGTCTACGAACTGGTCCAGCAGTCATCCGGGTTCGGCTCGGCTGGCTTGCTGGTGCTGATGCTGTTCGCGCTGTGCGCACCGCGGATCGGCGGCGCGCTGAGCGCGTGCGCGGCACTGGGCAGCAGCGTTCTGGTCTACGTGCTGGCCGCCTATATGTTCGAACTGCCGTATCCCTATTTCAGTTCGATCGGCGCGGCGGTGGCGGCCTACCGGCTGGGCCTCCCCTGGTCGCGTGCGGCCCGCCGCGCAGCAGCGCCGGCGTAAAGGGCAGGTAATCGGTCGCCGACTGCTGTCGGCGACCCCCGTTTGTTTCATCCCGCGGCTGCCACCCGGCTCCCTGGGCGTCAGGCGGCGCAGCACTTACTTGAAGTAATACTCGTCGCGCGACAGCTTGCCGTCACCATTGGCGTCGCGCGTCTGCAGGCGCTTGGCGAGCTGCGAGCCGGGCTCGATCTCGGTGGCGTCGACGAAGCCGTCACCGTTCTTGTCCGGCGAGCTCGGGCCGCCGCTGCCCTTGATCTTGACGCTCGCGCCGTAGTCCGGCGTTCCCACGGCATTGCTGCCAGGCGCCATCACATCGTGGCTGGGGTAGGGGGTCTGGGCCTGGGCGGTGCCGAGACTCAGGGCGAGCGCGGCGATGGCGAAAAACGAGTGCTGCAAATCCATTTGCAAAGCTCCTGTCAAAAGTTCGATCGATATGTACAGGGGCCGGCATCCTTGACGGCCACAGCCGGACCGCCGCCCTGCGGTCTGGCCCGCTAGGCGTAGCGCAAAACGTGCCATGGAGCGCGGCTTGCCGTGCCGGGCAGCGACGCACATCATCGGAGCCTGTCAAACCATTGGGTGAAAGCGGAGCCGTGCCGATCAAGGGGCCGCGGGCCCACATTGCCGTCGCAGGCCTGGCCTTGCCGATGTTGCTGGTGCTGCTGGGCCTGATCGCCTGTTCCAGGCGCGAGACCGCTGCGCCGCAGCCGGTGCAGCTGCAATGGCGCCAGGGCGAGGTCGAGGAAGCTTTCACCGAGGCCGCAACGACACAGAAGCCGCTGTTGCTGTACTGGGGCGCTGCCTGGTGCCCGCCGTGCAACCAGCTGGAGGCGACGGTCTTCCATCGAGCGGATTTCCTTGCCCACGCGCAGCATTTCGTCGCGGTCCACCTGGACGGTGATTCGCCGGGCGCGCAGCGCTGGGGCGAGTACTTCGGCGTGGTCGGTTATCCGACCTTGATCGTTTTTCGCGCAGATCGCACCGAAGTGACGCGGTTGTCCGGCAGTTTCGATCCGCACGCCCTGCCGCGCGCGCTGGAGCTGGCACGCAGACAGACGCGGCCGGTCAGCGAGCTGCTCAGGCTCGTCGAAAGCTCCCCCGCACAGCTGAAGCCCGACGACTGGAGTCTGCTGGCGCTGTATGGCTGGGAGGTCGACGAACAGCGCGTCGTCGCTGGCGAGCAGACCGCGGCCGTGCTGAGAAAGCTGGCGCGGCATTGCCCGGACGCGCCGACAAGGCGCCACTTCGAGCTGCTGGCGCTGGCGATCGATGCTGACAGGCAGGCGCCGCCGCTCGATGAAGCGCAGCGCGCCATCGCGATCCGCATGCTGCGCAGCATGTTGGCCAACCCGCACACGGTGCGCCGCGAGATCGACGTGCTGGCCGATGCGGGCGACGCGATCACGGCGCGGCTGACTGCACCGGGCAGTGCCACCTACGGCATCGTCGCGCAGGAAATGATCATTGCGATGGATCGCGTCGCCGATGACGCCACGCTGTCTACCGCCGCCCGGCTGGCGGCGACGTTACCCGAGCTGAGATTGTTCCGGCGCTCGCACAGCGCCGATGTGGCGATGCCGATCGCCATGCGGGACAAGGCCCGGCAGCGCGTACAGCGCGCCGATCGCGAGGCCAGGACAGCACACGAGCGCCAGGCGGCGATCAATGCCGCCGCCAAGGTGCTGATCGCGGCCGAGCTGCACGGCGAAGCCGAGGAATTGCTGCGCGCCGAACTGCCGCGTTCGCTGGCGCCGTACTACTACATGCTGCTGCTCGCCGATCTGGCGCGCGAACGCGGCGACAAGGCGGCGGCGATCGACTGGCTGCGCCAAGCGCACGAGGCTGCGCGAGGCCCGGCCACGCGTACGCAGTGGGGAGCGTTATACGTGCAGGCCCTGATCGAACTGCAGCCTCGCGATGCCGCGACCATCGAGGCCGCCATGGTGCAGCTGCTTGACGAGGTAGCGGCGACCCCCGGCGGGTACTACCAGCGCACAAGATTGCGACTGGCGGAGCTGGACAGCCTGCTGCGCCGCTGGGGCAGCGCGCAGCATCAGTCAGCGCTGCTGGCGCGCTTGCATGCGCGCTTGCAGCCGGCCTGCGCCGGGCTGGAGGAAAGCAGCCAGGCGCGCGACAGCTGCACGCGCTTTCTCGCCTTTCGCTGATGCCTTGCTTCGATCAGCCGTCGGCCGACGTCAGTCCAAGCGGCGTCTCGTCCAGCACTACAGGCCGGCTCAGGCGCGAGGCGCGCAGGCGCGGGCCTGGATCACCCTGATCGACGAGCTCGATTTCCGTCGCCGACACCGAGACGATGCGGCCGACAAAAGGGAAGTCGCCCAGTGAGGCGACGCGATAGCTGACGGTATCGCCCGGCTTGAATGTGTGCGGATTGAAATTGAAGTCGAATGGACAGGTTTCCTGCTCCATGACGCTGCTCCTCGAAGTCGACCTGAGCGCAGTCTAGAGCGGCAAGCGAGCTGTTTCTCGGCGTTTTCGTCAAATTGACCCGCCAGGCATGCGGCTGTCACGGATGGCCATCGCTGTGCGACGATCGCCCTCCGCTCAGGAGGAGTTGATAAAGATGTGCCAGCGAATCATTCGGTTTCTGAACATTGATGGCGTGCGCATCCATGCGGTCGAACAGGGGCAGGGGCCGCTGGTGCTGATGCTGCATGGCTTTCCGGAATCATGGTACTCGTGGCGACACCAGCTTGACGGTCTGGCACGCGCCGGCTATCGCGCCGTGGCCATCGACCAGCGCGGCTTCGGTCAATCGTCGAAGTTCTGGGCCACCGAGCAATACCGTATCGATCGCCTGGTCGAGGATGCCGCCGGCGTCGTCGCCGCGCTCGGCGAGCAGCAGGCGGTCGTCATCGGCCACGACTGGGGCGCCCCGATCGCCTGGACCAGCGCCTGGCTGCGGCCTGAGGTGTTTCGCGGCGTGATCGGCATCAGCGTACCGTTCTCCGGTCGCAGCCTGATCGCGCTGCCGGGTAATCCGTTCGGGGAGGCAGCGAGCCCGGATCGCTATCACGAAATCGTCGCCGGGCCCGGCCAGGATTTCTACCAGACCTATTTCGGCGCGCGCGGCGCCGTCGTCAGGGAGTTCGAACGCGACATCCGCGGCAATCTGCGTGCGCTGATCTACATGATCTCCGGCGACGCGCCCGAGCCGGTCAGGCAGATGATCGCTGGTCAGACCACGGTGGAAGCGGTGCGCAACGGCGGGTTCTGCGTGCCGCATGGCGGTGGTTTCGCCGACGCCTTCATCAAGCCGGAGCGGATGCCGGACTGGTTCAACGAGGCCGACGTCGATTTCCTCGCCGCCGAGTTCGAGCGCTCCGGATTCACCGGGCCCTTGAGCTATTACGCCAACATCGACGCCAGCTGGCAGGTACTGGCGCCGCAGGCCGGCAAGCCGCTGACGGTGCCGGCGCTTTTCATCGGCGGCGAGTTCGACATCGCCACTGCCTGGGGCCGCGAGGCGATCGAGCGTGCACACGAGCACATACCGGACTATCGCGGCAGCATCATCGTCCAGGGCAGCGGTCACTGGATCCAGCAGGAGCGGCCGGCCGAAACCAACGCGGCCATCATCGACTTTCTCAAGGGTCTGGCGTAAGCACGAAGCTTCAGTCGCGAGCAAGGCGTGCTGCGGTGCACTTGTGGCGGTTTGTCTTTGCAACGACGAGGAGCGACATGAGACAGGGATTGTCGAACATGGCACCACGGCTGGCCGCCGCCGCCATCATGCTGACGCTGGCCGCCTGCAACAACACGGGAGAATCGCCGCCGGCGGCGTCGTCTGATGCCGATGCCAAGGCGGCCGAGACGCCGCGCAGCGATGCCGGCGGCGCGATCACGATTGCGCTGAATCTGACGACCGACACCGGCCTGGGCGATCCGATCGGCACCGTGACCTTGCGCGAGACGCCGCACGGCCTGGTCTTCGAGCCGGCGCTGCAGGGACTGCCGCCGGGCCTGCATGGCTTCCATGTCCACGAGAACGGTACCTGCGAGCCCAAGGACAAGGAGGGCAAGCCGGAGCCGGCCGGCGGCGCCGGCGGCCACTATGATCCGGGCAAGACCGGTGCGCACGGCGCGCCCTGGGGCGAAGGCCACGCCGGCGATCTGCCGCCGCTGTATGTCGACAGCGACGGCAAGGCGACGCAGCCGGTGCTGGCGCCGCGCTTGAAGATCGCCGAGCTCAAGCAGCATGCGCTGATGATCCATGGCGGCGGTGACAACCACGCCGACCAGCCGGCGCCGCTCGGCGGCGGCGCGGCACGCATCGCCTGCGGTGTGATCTCGTAGGGCGCTTGCAGACCGGGCGCTGCGCGCGCTACTGCGCCAGCGCCCGCACCGCCTTGGCGGCGGCGGATGCGCGGTTCTCGACGCCGAGCTTGGTGAAGATCTGCTCCAGATGCTTGTTCACCGTGCGCGGACTGATGCCGAGGATCTCGCTCATGTCGCGATTGGACTTGCCGCGCGCGATCCACAGCAGCACTTCGGCTTCGCGATGGGTCAGGGACAAGGCCTGCTGCAGTACGCCGATCTGCTGCTGCGCCTGCTGGTCGCGATCGGCATAGGCCTCGGTGACGCGGAACAGGAATTCGTCCGGCCCGGTCGAGCTGACGAACGAGAACTCCAGCCGGCGGTCGCCGGCGTCGAGCATGGCGGTGCCGGAGGGTTCGCTGCGCAGCTGGCGCATCTGTTCGGCCAGCGCCGGCGGAAACTGCGGCAGGCCGCCGTGACTGGGCAGCGCCTGGCCCAGCAATTGTGTAGCGCGCGGCGTGCACCACAGCAGCTGGCCGCTGGCATCGGTCGACAGCAGGAAACGGCCGGTGGCGTCCAGCGCCGCGCGCGAGCCCTGCGCGATGCGCGCGTTGGCCAGATGCACGCGGATGCGCGCCAGCAGTTCTTCGACGACGATCGGCTTGGTCACATAGTCGACGCCGCCGGCGGCAAGGCCGCGGACCACGTGTTCGGTGTCGGACAGCCCGGTCATGAAGATCACCGGCACATGCGTCAGCAGCTTGTCCTGCTTGAGTCGCCGGCAGGTCTCGAAGCCGTCGATGCCGGGCATCACGCCGTCCATCAGGATCAGGTCCGGTGTGATCTGGTCGACCAGATTCAGCGCGCTGTCGCCATCGGTTGCGACCAGCACCGTCACGCCGGCCTGATCGAGCGTATCGGTCAGAAAGCTCAGCGTGTCCGGCGTGTCGTCGACGACCAGGACGATGTCACGGCGCTTTTCGGATTCAGCCATCGGCGGGTACGTGGTTTTTCAGCGCGTCGAGCACATTGATATACGTCTTCAGATCGAAGCGCGCGACCAGGGCCTGCAACTGGGCTGCCAGTGCCTGGCTGGCCGCGTCGGCGTTGTGCATCTCGCGCAGCTTGGCCTCGATGCCGCGGACGTGGCCGATGCGGCCGAGCTGGTAGAGCTCGTCGACGAAGGCGCGCGCCGCCGGCGACAGCGCCGGCAGCACGCTGGGCGATGCCGGCGCGATCGCCGGCACGGGCTGGCGAATCCACTGCAGCCCGAGAAGCTGGCCGAGCTTGTCCAGCAACTGATCGATGTCGACCGGCTTGAGCACGAAGGCGTCATGCAGTGCACCCGGCTCGCCGCCGGCGCTGTACTCATGCGCGTTGGCCGAGACCATCATGATCTTGAGCCCGTCGAGGCCGATCGCGCGCAGCGCCCGCGCGACCTGCCAGCCGCTCATGCCGGGCATCGCGATGTCCAGCGCCGCCAGATCCGGCCGCTGGACGGCGGCAATCCGCAGGGCGCTGGCGCCGTCGGAGGCGCGCAACACCTCGAAGCCGAGCGGTTCGAGCACGCCGGCGACCAGATCGAGGTGATCGGCGTCGTCGTCGACCAGCAGCACGCGCCGGCGCGCGCCGGCATAGCCCTCGATGCGCTGCCGCTTCTGCTCGCCGTCGGCCTGTTCGGCCTCCGAGAGTCGCAGCCGCACGATGAAGGTTGTGCCGACGCCGGGCTCGCTGCGCAGCTGCAACTCGCCGCCCATGATCTGCACAAGGACCTTGGTGATGGTCAGGCCGAGCCCGGCGCCGGGCACCCCGCGCGTGCCGGGCATGTTGCCGCGCTCGAACGGCTTGAAGATGTCCTCGGTGTCCTCGGGGCGGATGCCGATGCCGGTATCGCGGATCTCGAACTCGGCGAGCTGGCTGCTCGAATAGCGCACGCTCAATGCCGTCGAACCGCGCTCGGTGAACTTGATGGCGTTCGACAGCAGGTTGATGAGGATCTGCCGCAGGCGCTTCTGGTCGGCGTGGATGAAAGCAGGCAGGTGGGTGGGGCGGTGATACGAGAACTCGATGCCCTTGGCGCTGGCCTGCAGCCGGAACATATCGACGATCTGCTCGAGAAAGTCGGGGAAGGCGATGCGATCGCGGGTGAGGCGCAGCACGCCGCTCTCGATCTTGGAAATTTCGAGCAGGCCTTCGACGAGGTTGGCCAGATGCTCGCCGCTGCGGCGGATCACGCGCACCGCATTGGCAGGCGGCGCGTCCGGCTGGCGTTCCAGCAGCTGCGCATAGCCGAGAATCGCGTTGAGCGGCGAGCGGATCTCGTGGCTGATGCCGACGACGAAGCGGCTCTTGGCCTCGTTGGCGGCCTCGGCGTCCTCCTTGGCCTTCTGCAGGGCGGCGTCGGTGCGCTGATGCGCCTCGATCTCGTCCATCAGCATCGCCGTCTGCCGCGTCGACTCGGTCTGCGCCGCGTTGCGGCTCTGGTGCGCCAGCACCAGCAGCCACGAGGCGACGCCGGACAGCACGAACAGGCTCAGGAACACGCTCCATAGCGTCGCGCCGATCGCGCCGCGGTCGTTGGGCGCCACGCTGCCGTACTGGAAGAAATAGATCACCGACAACAGCAGGCCGATCACGAAGGTGAACAGGAACAGGATGCCGACAAACTGTCCGATGCTGCTGTTGACGTAGCGCTTCAGCGCCCGCGGCACGATGCGTTCCAGCGCCACGGTGATCTGCTGGCCGAAGCGGCTGTGGTCCTTGCACAGATCGTGGCAGCGTGCCTCCAGCGTGCAGCACAGCGAGCAGATCGGCCCGGCATAGGCCGGGCACAGCGCCATGTCGCGACGCTCGAAGGCGTTTTCGCAGATCACGCAGCGGATCTCGCTTTCTCCCTCCGGCAGGCCCACCGGCGGCCGTGCCAGGTAGTAGCGGCCTTGGGTCGCCCAGGCGATCACCGGTGCCGTGCAGAAGGCCACGGCCAGGCCCACGAACGGCGACAGCGCATGTGCCATCTGGCCGAACAGGCCGACGAAGGCGCAGGTCGATACCAGCACCGACAGCAGCATGCTGCCGACGCCGACCGGGTTGATGTCGTACAGATGTGCGCGCTTGAACTCGATGCTGGGCGGGCTCCAGCCGACGCGCTTGTTGATGACCAGATCCGCGGTCAGCGCGCCGATCCAGCCGACCGCGAAGTTGGCGTACAACACCAGGATGTTTTCGATCACGGCGAGGATGCCGATTTCCATCAGCAGCAGCGCCAGCACGACATTGAATACCAGCCAGACCACACGGCCGGGATGCGCATGCGTCAGCCGCGAGAAGAAGTTGGACCAGGCGATCGAGCCGGCATAGGCATTGGTGACGTTGATCTTCAGCTGGCAGGTGATGACGAAGAGGCCGGTCAGTACCAGGGCCGTGGTCGGCGAGCCGACGATCTCGCGAAACACCACGAAGAACATGTCGGTCGGCTGCACGGCGCGTTCGCTGCCGAGTCCGTGTTGCACGGCGACGAAGGCCAGGAAGGAACCGGTGATGAGCTTGAACGCGCCCATCACCACCCAGCCGGGGCCGGCGGCGAGCATCGCCGTCCACCACGCCCAGGGATTCACGCGCTTGCGGTCCGGCATGAAGCGCAGGTAGTCGGCCTGCTCGCCGATCTGTGGCAGCAAGGCCAGCAAGGTCGAGGCCGCCGCGGCCAGCAGCAAGGGGTCGAGCCCGCCGTCGCCGCGTTCGCCGGTGAACTGCGTCCACAACTTCAGCTCGCCGCCGCCGTTGATGGCGATGTAGAGCAGCGGCGCCAGCTGCAACAGCAGCCATATCGGCTGCGTGGCGATCTGCATGCGGCCGATGAAGCGGATGCCGTAGACCGCGATCGGAATGACCACCAGCGCGCTGAGCAAATGTGCGATCGACAGCGGAATGCCGAAGGCGAGGTTCAGCGCCGCCGACATGATGCTGGCCTCGATCGAGAACAGCAGGAAGGTGAACGAGGCGTAGATCAGCGAGGTGATCGTCGAGCCCATGTAGCCGAAGCCGGCGCCGCGCGTCAGCAGATCGATGTCGAGGCCGTAGCGAGCCGCGTAACGGATGATCGGCAGGCCGACGAAGAACATCAGGATGCTGACGGCGACGATCGCCGCCACCGCGTTGGAAAATCCGTAGCTGAGCGTCAGGCTGCCGCCGATCGCCTCGCAGGCCAGAAAGGCGATCGCGCCGAAGGCAGTATTGCCGACCCAGGCCGGCGACCAGCGCCGCGCCTTGTCGGCGGTGTAGCGCAGCGCGTAGTCCTCCAGCGTCTGCGTTGCCACCCACTTGTTGTACTGCCGGCGCTCACGGACGATGCGCTGGCGCTGCGGCGGCGCCCGCTGCGGGGTCTGGACTTCGGCCAGCTTGAGCGGCGGCGGCTGCGTCATCCGGGCGAAGGTCTAGGCCACCGCCAGCGCGACGCCGCAGGCAATGCCGGCGACACCCGCCAGACGCAGGAGCGGCGCGAGACGCGCGGGCGCCATGCGCGCGAGCAGCAGGCCGGCCGCATGCAGCAGCGTCGTCGTCGCGACGAAGCCGAGCATGTATGCCAGCGGCCGGGTGATGTCGGGCAGTTCGGCACCATGCGCGGCGCCGTGGAAGCTCGCCAGCACCGCGATCACCGGCACCGCCAGCGCGGCGCGTACGCGAATGACAGCGGCGACGACGACGCCGAGCACGAGCAGCGAAGCGACGATGCCCGTCTCCACCGCCGGCGGTTGCAAGCCAGCGACGGTAGCGGCGGCGCCGACACACATCAGCGACACGAAGACCGCCGGCAACTGCCAGCGCAGCGCGCCGCCGAGCTGCGCAGCCCAGACACCGACCAGCAGCATCGCCAGCCAGTGATCGACGCCGCTGAGCGGATGCAGGAGGCCATCGACCAGGCCGCTGCCGTGCGCCGGCGCCGGGGCGTGATCGGGATGCGCGAACGCCGGCGTCGCAGCACTCGACAGCAGGGCGGCGGCAGCGACGGCTGAGAGGAATTTACGCAGCATCAGATGGACTCCGGCAGCGGCCGCGGCGCAAGCCCGCCGGCCTGGACGATGAAACGGGCGATGTCGTGCAGCCCGTGGTTGATCTTCAGATTGCTGAACACGAAGGGTCGCGTGCCGCGCATCTTCTTCGCATCGCGATCCATCACCTCGAGCGAGGCGCCGACCAGCGGCGCCAGATCGATCTTGTTGATCACCAGCAGATCGGAGCGGGTGATGCCGGGGCCGCCCTTGCGCGGGATCTTGTCGCCGGCGGAGACGTCGATCACGTAGATCGTGATATCCGCAAGCTCCGGCGAGAACGTCGCGGAGAGGTTGTCACCGCCGCTTTCGATGAACATCAGCTCCAGCGTCGGGAAGCGCTCGTTCATCGCATCGACCGCGGCGAGGTTGATGCTGGCGTCCTCGCGGATCGCCGTGTGCGGGCAGCCGCCGGTCTCGACGCCCATGATGCGTTCCGGCACCAGCGCGCCGGCGCGGGTCAGGAACTCGGCGTCTTCCTTGGTGTAGATGTCGTTGGTGATCGCGGCGACGTCGTAGACCTCGCGCAGCAGCTTGCACAGGCGTTCGGTCAGCGCGGTCTTGCCGGAGCCGACCGGGCCGCCGATGCCGACGCGCAGCGGGCCGTGCGTCGGGGCGCGGGGCCCGGCTTCCTGCGTCTGGGGAGAGCAATGCAATGCGGTATTCATGAGCGAAACAGCCTCGTGTACTGGGTTTCGTGATGCATCGAGCAGAGTTCCATCAAGGGTGCGGCGGTGCCGAGCATGTCGAGATCGGCATCTTGCGCCAGCGTGCAGACGGCAGAGACAGTTGCCGCCAGCCTTGCCGTGGCGATCTGGCCGTCGGTCTGGCCCAGCGGCACCAGGCGCACGCCGGCCGAGACCAGATTGGCGGCGAAGCCGTGCAGGTAGGCCTGCAGCGCAGGCGCCAGCGGCACGCCGTGCGCGCGGCAGGCCAGCGCCATCGCCACCGCGTGCGCGGGCTGGCGTCCGGCGGGGCGCTGCGCAAAATCATCGAGCCAGCGATGCGGCCAGGCACGGCGCGTGACCTTCATGAAGGCTTCGCCCTGCTGCCGGCTTTCCAGCGCGGTCTCGCTGCTGCCGCGGAAGGCGCCGGCGAGTTCGGCGATCGCGTCGAACGCCGCCGGTTCATCCGCCGCCTGCCAGGCCTTCGCGAACAGCACCGCGTCGACCCAGCCGCCGCCGCGACGCAGCGCGGCATCGATGTAGGCGACCAGATCGCCGGCATCGCGGACCTCGCCGGTTTCCACCGCCCATTCGAGGCCGTGGCTGTAACTGAAAGCGCCCACCGGATAGCCGGGCGAAGTCCAGGCCAGCAGGCGGTACAGCGCCTCGTGCGGGGCCTCAGTGGGCATGGCCGATCAGCAGGTAACGCGTCGCCTGGCCATCGCCATGCGCATGCGCGTAGGCGCCGGATTCGGGCGTGAACGGCGCGTGCAGCTCGCGCGTCGTGGCGCCAAGGCCGTGCAGCATGTCGACGATGACATGGTCGTAGCGGATCAGGATGCGGTCCGGCGACAGCTGCGCCGGCAGATGGCGATTGCCGATGTGCCAGGCCAGTCGTACCAGCGTCGCGGTGTCGGCTGCGGTGATCTCGACCAGTCGTTCCGACGCGGCGATGACGGCAACGATGCGGCCGTCGTCGAGTTGCAGGCCGTCACCGTCCTGCATGACGGTGACGCGTGGCAGATCGAGCAGGAAGGCGGTACCGGCTTCGGCGACGTAGCTCATGCGGCGGCGGTGGCGCTCGTCGTAGTCGAGCGCGATGCGGTCGCAAGCGCTGGCGCCGGGCCAGGAGCCGGAGGGGAGGACGTGAGTGGCGCGGAGGCTCATTGTGCGTTTGATACTGGGTCATTCCCGCGAAAGCGGGAATCCAGCGCGGGCGGGTTACAACGCGCCTTCTTTATTTGTTTTGCGTGGCTTGCCTTTCGCCTTGTGAGGCGACCTACTTTTCTTTGCTTGTGCAAAGAAAAGTAGGCAAAAGAAAGCACACCCCTGGGGCCGCACTCGCGATGCGAGTGCCCTGCGCTGCTCACGTGCTCGGGGCCGTCGCCCATCCGACATCCTGTCGCAAGGGCGACTTTCGCGGCCCTCCCTGGCCGCTCACCCCTGCGCGCGCTGCGCTGCTCGGTGCGGCCCAAGGGGACCCGGAAGGCAAAAGCGCCCTCACCCGCGTTTGGACAGGCTGGTACGTGACTCAATGTCACGTCCCAGTAGCCAAACGCCCCTCTCCCGCAATCGGGAGAGGGGAGAAAGGTGGTGGAGTTTCTGAAACCCACTATTCCTTCTCCCGCGTGCGGGAGAAGGTGCCCGAAGGGCGGATGAGGGGCCGCTGTTGCCTTTGATGTTGGGTCCCCTTTGCGCTGCGCCGAGGCGCACAGCCGCGTCGGGGCTGTCCGGCGCTGACTGTCTGAGCGGCGCAGCCGCGAGTTTCAGCGACGGCCGACGCGGCGAGCACCGCAGGGGACTGCTGCGCAGCAGCGGCGCGGAAGCCAGGGGTGTCCTTTCTTTTGGTTTCTTTTCTTTGGACAAGCAAAGAAAAGAAACTCGCCTCACAAGGCGAAAGGCAAGGTAAGCAAAACAAGTAAAGCAGGCCAGTTGTAACCACGACACCAACGCTCAAAACAGGAAATACCGCTGCGCCATCGGCAACACCGCTGCCGGCTCACACGTCAGCAGAACCCCGTCTGCACGCACCTCGTAAGTCTCCGGATCAACCTCGATATGCGGCATTGCGTCATTGAGGATCATGCTGCGCTTGCCGATGCCGCCGCGCGTGTTCTTCACCGCCACCAGCGGCCGCGTCAGGCCCAGCCTGCGCGCCTGATCGCTGGCCGCGAAGGCGCCGCTGACGAACAGCAGCGAAGACTCGATGCCAGCACGGCCGAAGCTGCCGAACATGGGCCGGTAATGCACCGGTTGCGGTGTCGGGATGCTGGCGTTGGGATCGCCCATCGGCGCCATCGCGATGCTGCCGCTCTTGAGCACCAGATCGGGTTTCACCGCGAAGAACGCCGGCGACCAGATCACCAGGTCGGCGAGCTTGCCCGGCTCGATCGAGCCGACGTGCTCGCTGATGCCGTGCGCGATAGCCGGATTGATCGTGTACTTGGCGATGTAGCGCCGCGCGCGGAAGTTGTCGGCGCCGTTGCCGTCGCTGCCGAGCGCGCCGCGCTGCAGCTTCATCTTGTGCGCGGTCTGCCAGCAGCGCAGCGGCGTCTCGCCAACGCGGCCCATCGCCTGGCTGTCGGAACTCATCATCGAGAACGCGCCGAGGTCATGCAGGATGTCTTCTGCTGCGATCGTCTCCTTGCGGATGCGGCTCTCGGCAAACGCCACGTCCTCGGCGATCTTCGGATCAAGGTGATGGCAGACCATCAGCATGTCGAGGTGTTCGTCGAGAGTGTTGACGGTGTAGGGGCGTGTCGGATTGGTGCTCGACGGCAGCACATTGGGCAGGCCGGCGACGCGGATGATGTCCGGCGCGTGGCCGCCGCCGGCGCCTTCGGTGTGGAAGGCGTGGATCGTGCGGCCTTTGAACGCGGCGATGGTGCTTTCGACGAAGCCGCTTTCATTGAGCGTGTCGGTGTGCAGCGTGACCTGCACGTCGAGCTGATCTGCCACCGTCATGCAGCAGTCGATCGCCGCCGGCGTGGTGCCCCAGTCCTCGTGCAGCTTCAGGCCGCAGGCGCCGGCCATCACCATTTCCTCGAGCGCGCGCGGCTGGCTGGCGTTGCCCTTGCCGAACAGGCCGATGTTCATCGGAAAGGCTTCGGCGGCCTGCAGCATCCGCGCCAGATGCCAGGGGCCGGGCGTGCAGGTGGTCGCCAGCGTGCCGTGCGCGGGGCCGGTGCCGCCGCCGAGCATGGTGGTGATGCCGGCGCACAGCGCTTCCTCGATCTGCTGCGGGCAGATGAAGTGGATATGGCTGTCGATGCCGCCAGCGGTGACGATCTTGCCTTCGCCGGCGATCACCTCGGTGCCGGGACCCACGACGATGTCGACGCCCGGCTGCACGTCCGGATTGCCGGCCTTGCCGAGTTTGACGATGCGGCCACCGGTGATGCCGATGTCGCACTTGATGATGCCCCAGTGATCGAGCACCACGGCGTTGGTGATGACGGTATCGACCGCACCGTCGGCGCGGCTGGCCTGGCTCTGGCCCATGCCGTCGCGGATCACCTTGCCGCCGCCGAACTTCACTTCCTCGCCGTAGATCGTGCGGTCTTCGTCGATGCGGATGAACAGCTCGGTGTCGGCGAGGCGGATGCGGTCGCCGACGGTCGGGCCGTACATGCCGGCATAGGCGCGGCGGCTGATGCGATTGCTCATGCTTGTTCGCTCACAGGGGGCCCATGACCTCGCCGCGGAAACCGATGACGATGCGCGTGCCGCTGTACGGCACCAGCTGCACCTCGCGTGTCTGGCCGGGCTCGAAGCGCATCGCCGTGCCGGACGGGATGTCCAGGCGCATGCCGCGCGCGGCGGTGCGGTCGAACACCAAGCCCGGATTCACTTCGGCGAAGTGGTAGTGGCTGCCGACCTGCACCGGCCGGTCGCCGCTGTTGGCAACACTGAGCTTTAGTACCGGCAGGCCGGCGTTGAGTTCGATGTCGCCGTCGGCGGCGATGATTTCGCCTGGGATCATGCGTTCTGTGTCCTTCGGGTTCGCGCCAGCCAGCCGTGGTACGAGGCACGCGCGCGGGCCTGCGTCGGCAGCCAGGCGGCGCGACGCTGCAGCTCGCTCATCCGCATCGCCTGCACCAGTTGTACTGCTTCGCTGGCCGGATCGAGTGGTTTGTGGCGGTTCTTGTCGATGTTCACTGCGCTTTCTCCCCGTGTTTTTTTGTTTTCTTCAGCGGATCGGCTGATGCACGGTAACCAGCTTGGTGCCGTCCGGAAA
>CAMLDZ010000040.1 GCA_946478985.1 uncultured Solimonas sp. | reverse complement strand
GGGCCTGCCGAGACGACGGCGTGAGCAGGCCTTAAACCGGCGGGTCCGTCGCCCCAGGCTGCGCCGGCGCGCCCGCATCGTCGGCCGGCACCGGCTTGTCAGGCCTGGCCAGGGCCTTGGACGCGCGCAGATGCGCGCGGCTGATGTCCTTCAGCTCCGGCGGCAGCATCCACTCGCCGAGGTCGTAGCCGGTCTGGTTCATCGAGCGCGCCAGGTTCTCCACGTACTTGCCGTGGCCGCGCGTGCTGAGCATGCTGCCGGGCCGCGAGATCAGCGTGCCGATGCGCTCGAACAGGCGGCCGCGGTCGGTGACGACGTTGCCGGTCGCCGGCTTGGACTGCGCCCACTTCTGCGCCTGCATGAATTCCTGCGTGAAGGTGACGAAGGCGCCACCGCCGTCGATCACCACCTGCACGATGTCGCCCTGGCGGATCACCCGCGCGCGGCTTACCGCGGACTCGAACAGCGTCAGCGTTCTGGTGCCCGCCATCAATCGAATTCCATGCCGTGCGTGGTGCCGATGCGGACGCCGTAACCGGCGGCTTCGAGATCGGCGACGATCTGCCGCGCGTGCGCGCCGTCCTGCGCTTCGACCATCACCTCCAGCGTCGCGTTCTTGGCATTGCCGTGCAGACGCTCGTGATGCACCTGGATGATGTTGCCGCCGGAGTCGCCGATGCAGCCGGCGACGCGGGCGAGAAAGCCGGGGCGGTCCTCGATGTCGATCGACAGCGAGACCAGCCGCGACTCGTTGACCAGCTGGCGCAGCAGCACCGAAGCCAGCAGCCGCGTATCGACATTGCCGCCGCTGACGACGACGCCGACGCGACGGCCGGCGAAGCGCGCCGGATCGCTGAGCAGCGCCGCCAGGCCCACCGCGCCGGCGCCTTCGGCGACCACCTTCTCGATCGCCGCGAGCAGGCCCATCGCGCGCTCGATCGCCGCTTCGTCGACGCGCATCAGCTCGGCGACGTGCTCGCGGATGATCGGCAGGTTGAGCCGGCCGATGCGCTTGACGGCAATGCCTTCGGCAATCGTCGGCCCGCCCTTGACCAGCGCCAGGTCGGCGTCGCCCTGCAGCGCCGCGTAGGCGGAGGGATACGCGGCCGACTCGACACCGACGATACGGATCGCCGGATCGATGCCGTGTGCCGCCAGCGCGATGCCGGAGATCAGGCCGCCGCCGCCGATCGGCACCACCAGCGTGTCCAGGCCCGGCGCCTGTTCGAGCATCTCCAGCGCCACCGTGCCCTGGCCGGCAATCACGCAGGCATCGTCGTAAGGGTGCAAGGGCGTCATCCCGCGCCGGCCCACCAGCTCCTCTTCCATGTAGACCTGGGCCTCGGCCAGGCTCTCGCCATGCAGGATCACCTCGCCGCCCAGCTCGCGCGTATTGCGCACCTTGGTGAAAGGCGTGCTGCGCGGCATGACGATGGCGCTGCGGATACCCAGCCGTGTGGCATGGTACGCGACGCCCTGGGCGTGATTGCCAGCGGAGACGGCGGCCACTCCGGCCGCACGTTCGGCGTCGCCGAGCCGGCTGAGCTTGTACAGCGCGCCGCGCTCCTTGAACGAGGCGGTGAACTGGAAGTTCTCGAACTTGAGCCAGACCTCGGCACCGCACAGTTGCGACAGCACGCGCGAATGCGTGCAGGGCGTGTACACCAGCTGATCGGCGATCAGCCGGCGTGCCTCCTGGATCTCTGCGAAGTCCGGTGCAGCGCTCATCGGTCAGCATCCTTGCGGCGGGCGCCGCGCACCTGCACGACGAGCCCGTCGCGCAGGCTGACGGTCGCGCCGCTGCGCTTGCCGTCGCGGTAGTGCCAGACTTCAGTATCGCCGTTCACGGCATCGCTGTGGGTGCTGACCTGCGCCGGCTTGCCCAGCAGCTGACGCACTTCGGTCGCCGTCATGCCCTGCACCACGTCGCCGCGCTGGCGGGCGGCGCGAATACGCGTCTCGTCGGCACGTTGCTGCTGGCGTCGCTGCTGCAGCTCCCCGTCTTCGGCATCGCGGGCGCGCCGGTATTGCTGGGTGCGGCGCTCGTGCTCCTTGGCCAGATCGGCGGCGCCGGGCTCGGGCATCAGCACCGTCGCCGGCGGCAACTGCGCCGGCTGCGCGCCGGCCGCGCAGGGGCGATCGCTGAACTGCAGCTGGCCGTCCTGCTGGCAGCGATAGATGGCCGCCTCGGCGGGCCAGGCCGCGGCAGCCGCCAGCAACACCGGCAGCCAGACCCGCAGGCCGGTGCCTGCGACAGCTGCGCTGGCGACGAACGGAACGGATGGCGCGTTCATGCCGGCATTATTGGGCCGCGGCGCACCCGCCGCATGCGATGCGCCGCACAGAAACCTGATCCCGGGGGCGATCCGTTAGAATGGCGGCCTCCTGGTCGCCGGCGGTCCTGCGACACACGGAGCCGGTGTCCCGTTTGCCCCTTTCTCCCGCTTTCAACGAACTCATGTCCCAGTACGTCTACACGATGAATCGCGTCGGCAAGATCGTGCCGCCGAAGAAGGAAATCCTGCGCGACATCTCGCTGTCGTTCTTCCCTGGCGCCAAGATCGGCGTGCTCGGCTACAACGGCGCCGGCAAGTCGACGCTGCTGAAGATCATGGCCGGCATCGACAAGGACATCGTCGGCGAAGCCCGCCCGATGCCGGGCCTCAAGATCGGCTACCTGCCGCAGGAGCCCAAGCTCGACCCGGCCAAGACCGTGCGCGGCAACGTCGAGGAGGCGCTGGGCGAGATCCTCAAGCTCAAGGATGAGCTCGACGCGGTCTATGCCGCCTATGCCGAGGAAAACGCCGACTTCGACAAGCTCGCCGCCAAGCAGGCGGATCTGGAAGCCAAAATTGCCGCCGCCGACGCCGAGAACATCGACCTGATTCTCGACAAGGCCGCCGAGGCGCTGAACCTGCCGCCCTGGGACGCCGACGTCACCAAGCTGTCCGGTGGCGAGCGCCGCCGCGTGGCGCTGTGCCGGCTGCTGCTGTCCAAGCCCGACATGATCCTGCTCGACGAGCCGACCAACCATCTCGACGCCGAATCGGTGGCCTGGCTGGAGAAGTTCCTCAAGGACTTCCCGGGCACCATCATCGCGGTCACGCATGATCGCTACTTCCTCGACAACGTCGCCGGCTGGATTCTCGAACTCGACCGCGGCCACGGCATTCCGTGGCAGGGCAACTACTCCAGCTGGCTGGAGCAGAAGGACAAGCGCCACGAGACCGAGCAGAAGCAGGAAGACGCGCGCGCCAAGGCGATGAAGGAAGAGCTCGAATGGGTGCGCAAGAACCCCAAGGGCCGTCAGGCCAAGAGCAAGGCGCGCATCAAGGCGTTCGAGGAACTGGCGTCGCAGGAATACCAGAAGCGCAGCGAGACCAAGGAACTGTATATCCCGCCCGGCCCGCGGCTCGGCGACAAGGTCATCGAGGTCAGCAACCTCACCAAGAAGTTCGGCGACCGTACGCTGTACCAGGGCATCAGCTTCAGCGTGCCGCGCGGCGCGATCGTCGGCATCATCGGCGCCAACGGCATGGGCAAGACCACGCTGTTCAAGATGCTGACCGGCCAGGACAAGGACTATCAGGGCGAGATCAGCATCGGCGAGACCGTGAAGTTCGCCTATGTGGATCAGAGCCGCGACGCGCTCAACGGCGACCACACCGTGTTCCAGGAAGTCGCCGGCGGCAACGACCTGATCCGCGTCGGCAACTTCGAAATGCCGGCCCGCGCCTATATCGGCCGCTTCAACTTCAAGGGCGAGGCACAGCAGAAGCGGCTCAAGGAACTGTCCGGCGGCGAGCGCAACCGCGTGCATCTGGCCAAGATGCTGCTGCAGGGCGGCAACGTCGTGCTGCTCGACGAGCCCACCAACGACCTCGACGTCGAAACCCTGCGCGCGCTCGAAGAAGCGATCCTCGACTTCCCCGGCAACGCCCTGGTGATCTCGCACGATCGCTGGTTCCTCGACCGCGTCGCCACCCATATCCTCGCCTTCGAGGACTCCGGTGAAGTGGTGTGGCACGAAGGCAATTATCGTGACTACGAAGACGACTTCCGTCGTCGCACCGGTAGCGAACCCGGCGTCAACCGCCGCGCACGGCACAAGAAGCTGGCCTGAGACAGCAGCACGAGGCATCCGGCCGGGCGGCGCGCGCAGCGCCGCCCGGCTTTTTCATGGGCGCCGGCCGTGGCGTGAACCGCGGCACAGTCGGCGGACCGGCGCATCGGCAGACTGCGCCGCTGCAAATTTCGGGGAGGTTTTCATGTCGATCCGCATGCACGCATGCAGCGCCCTGCTGGCGGGAGCCGGCCTGACGCTCGGCACCACGGTGTCTGGCGCGGGACAGCAGGGCCGCCTGAGCATCGAAGTCGATGTGCAGGGCCAGGAGGCAGCGCAGGGCCAGGGCGACTGGAGCAAGACCCGCATCGCCCAGCACTACCGCATCGTCACCATGGTGCAGAGTGACGGCGTGCTCAGCAGCGTCAACGGCAAGGACCCGGACTACGCGAAGAAATCCGTCGCCGACGGCGAGCGCGCACGGCAGAAGATCCGCGCGGTGCAAGCACGCAACGCGGCTGCCGGCATCGGTCCCAAGCCGGTGTCGCCGCAGGCAGCGCAAACCCTGATGCAGCAGATGCAGGCGGAGGTGGCCAGGTGTGGCGGCGACAACGCCTGCCGGCAGCGCGTCGGCATGCAGTTCATGTCGCGGCCGGATTTCTCGGCAGCGATGACGGCGATGTCGACGCCGGAATTCATCTGCCAGCAGCACAGCGGCGGCGACGCACAGCGGCAGCGTGACTGCCTGCGGGCGCAGGGGGTCAGCGATGCGCCGGCGCCGGTCGATCCGGATGAACCGGAAGCGCCCGTCGACGAACGCTTCCTGCTCTTCATCGGCTTCGACACCTGTGCCAGCGAGCTGAGCTTCGTGATCGATGATCGCCTCGAAGGCGCCTATGCCGACGTCAACGGCATGATCCCCTTCGTGGTGACGCACAAGGCGGACTGGCATGGCACGCCGACCGATCGACGCCTGTACTGCGTCTACAACGATCTGGTCTACGACACCAAGGCAAAGACGATCTATACCAACGGCATGCCGATGCCGGAAATCCGCGGCAGCACGGTGCGCAGCGAGCGTGGCCGCGGCGAGCAGCGTGCCGAAGGCGGCTTGCCGGTACCGCCGGCGGTCAGCAAGTTCGTCTTCGACACGCTGCGCGTCGCACCGGCATCCGGAAGCCGCCGCGGCACCGTCACGTTCGACGGCCCTTATCTGTCACCGCCGCCGATCCAGCAGTACAAGGGCTCGGCGACGGTGCAGATGAGCTGGAAGTTCGAGCCGCTGTGAGGCTCAGGCCTTGAGGCGATAGCCGCTGCGGAAGATCCAGGCGATGACGGCGATGCAGACCAGCATGAACAGCAGGATCATGCCGACGCTGAGCACCACGCTGACATCGGAGACGCCGTAGAAGCTCCAGCGAAACGCACTGATCAGATAGACCACTGGGTTGAACAGCGCGACGGTCTGCCAGAGCGGCGGCAGCATGTTGATCGAATAGAAGCTGCCGCCAAGAAAAGTCAGCGGCGTGACCACCATCAGCGGCACGATCTGCAGTTTCTCGAAGCCGTCGGCCCAGATGCCGATCAGGAAGCCGAACAGGCTGAAGGTGACCGCGGTCAGTACCAGGAAGCCGATCATCCATAGCGGATGCGCGATCTCGTAGTCCACGAACAGCCGTGCCGTCAGCAGGATCAGCGTGCCGAGGATGATCGACTTGCTGGCCGCCGCACCGACATAGCCGATGGCGATCTCGACGAACGACACCGGTGCCGACAGCACCTCGTAGATCGTGCCGGAGAACTTCGGGAAATAGATGCCGAACGAGGCGTTGGAGATGCTCTCGCTCAGCAGCGACAGCATGACCAGGCCGGGGATGATGAAGGCGCCGTAGGACACGCCGTCGATCGCGCCCATGCGCGAGCCGATCGCAGCACCGAAGACGATGAAGTACAGAGAAGTCGACAGCACCGGAGAGGCAATGCTCTGCATCAGCGTGCGGCCGGTGCGCGCCATCTCGAAGCGGTAGATGGCGCGGATGGCGTAGAGATTGAAGGCGCTCATTGCCGGCTCCGCACCAGGCTGACGAAGATGTCTTCCAGCGAGCTTTCGCTGGACTGCAGGTTCTTGAAATCGATGCCGTGTTCGTTGAGACGGCGCAACAGCGCGCCGATGCCGGTATCGTCGCCCTGCGCGTCGAAGGTATAGATCAGCTCGCCGCCATTGCTGGCGAGTTCCAGCCGGTAGCTGCGCAGCGCCTCGGGAATCTGCGCGAGCGGCGCCTGCAACTGCAGGCGCAGCTGCTTCTTGCCGAGCTTCTGCATCAGCCGGTGCTTGTCCTCGACCAGCACCAGTTCACCGCGGTTGATGACGCCGATACGGTCGGCCATTTCTTCTGCTTCTTCGATGTAGTGCGTGGTCAGGATGATCGTCACGCCGCTTTCACGCAGCCGCCGCACCATCTCCCACATGTCGCGACGCAGTTCGACATCGACGCCGGCGGTCGGCTCGTCGAGAAACAGGATCTGCGGCTCGTGCGACAGCGCCTTGGCGATCATCACGCGTCGCTTCATGCCGCCGGACAGCGTCATGATGCGCGCGTCCTTCTTGTCCCACAGCGACAAGTCGCGCAGGATCTTCTCGATCAGCTGCGGATCGCGCGGCTTGCCGAACAAGCCGCGACTGAAGTTGACGGTGGCCCACACGCTTTCGAAAGCATCCGTCGTGAGCTCCTGCGGCACCAGGCCGATCTTGGTCCGCGCCGCGCGGAACTGGCGGACGATGTCGTGGCCGTCGGCGCGGATCTCGCCGCTGCTGGGCCGCACCAGGCCGCAGATCGCGCCGATCAGCGTGGTCTTGCCGGCGCCGTTGGGCCCCAGCAGCGCGAAGATCTCGCCACGATGGATATCCAGGTCGATCTGCTTGAGCGCCTGATGGCCGGACGCGTAGGTCTTGGTCAGGCCTTTGACGGAAATGATCGGCTGCACGCAACTCCCCGGCATTTTTAATTGGATCAGCGACGCTAGTGTCGCAGCGCATCGCAGGTCTTGCACCTGCCGCCGACCTCAGGCAAACGACTGCCGGTACGGTGAGGCGGCTCGTGCAGCGCGCAGCGCCCGCGCCCACCAGTCCAGGCGCGACAGCATGGTCTTCAAGGCCTGCCGCGGCCGTGCCGGGGCGCGCAGGCGGCCGTCGGCGTCGAACTGTTCCCAGGCGTTGACCAATGCCACGGTGTCGCGCAGCGTCACCGTGTGCAGCTCGGCAAACACCTGTCGCAGCTGCTCGACCGCGCGCAGGCCGCCGGATTGCCCGCCGTAGCTGACGAAGGCCACCGGCTTGCCGTGCCAGGGCTCGTAGACGGCGTCGATCAGGAACTTCACCGCGGCCGGATAGCCATGGTTGTACTCGGGCGTGACGATGATGAAGGCGTCTGCCCAGCTCAGCCGCTGCCGCAGCGCCTGCAAGGACTCGTCTTCGTTGCGCAGATGGCGCGTCGGCAGATCGAGCTGCGCCGGGTCAATGACGTCGAGCACATAGGCCGGTACCGCCTCGATCTGCTCGGCGAGCCAGCGGCCGACGTACTCGCAGAGCCGCCCTTCGCGGGTGCTGGCGTAGATCACACTGAGCTTGATGCACTCATCCATCGACAGACCCCATGCGCACGGAAGCAGAGGCCGGCATCGTAGAAGTTTAAGTCGACTTCAAGTCAAGGCTGCGCACGATTGCAACAGTCGCGGCACACTACGCGCCCGTTTTTCTGATCTCGCACATCGCCATGACGGATTCGATCGCTTATCGCTGGCACCGCAATCTGCTGCAACCGGTACAGCATCCGCAAACGGTACAGCTGGGCATGCTGCTCGGCATCGACCGGCAGAAGGAAGCGGCGGTGCAGAACACGCGGCAGTTCGTCGCCGGCAAGCCGGCCAACCACGTGCTGCTGACCGGCTCGCGCGGTACCGGCAAGTCCTCATTGGTCAAGGCGCTGCTGAGCGAATTCGCGCCGCAGGGCCTGCGGCTGGTCGAGGTGCATCCGCATGATCTGGTCGATCTGCCGGACGTGGTGGCGCCGCTGCGCGGCCGGCCCGAACGCTTCGTCCTCTACGTCGACGATTTCTCGGTGTCGGCCAGCGATCCGGCCTTGACGGCGCTGAAGACCGCGCTCGACGGCGGCGTCGAGGAGCCGCCGGAGAACGTACTGATCTACGCGACGTCCAACCGTCGCCATCTGATGCCATCGACGCGCGCCGACAACGGCGAGTACCACTGGGTCGAAGACGAACTGCATCCCGGCGAATCGACCGAAGAGAAGATTTCGCTGTCGGAACGCTTCGGCTTGTGGCTCAGCTTTCTGCCGTTCACGCAGGACCAATACCTGGATGCCGTGCAACTGCACCTGCAGGCGCTCGGCCATCAGAGCTGGGACGAGGAAACGCGGACGCTGGCGCTGCGCTGGGCGCTGAACCGCGCGTCCCGCTCCGGCCGCGTCGCGCGGCAGTTCGCGCGCGACTGGGCCGGGCGGCACGCCGGCTGAAGCGGCTCAGGCGGCCGGTGCGGCAGGCGCCGGCTTGGCTGGCAGCAGGGTATTGAGCGCAATGCTCTCGTCGGCGAGCACGGCGGCGTCGACGGCGATGCGCTCGCCGACCAGACGCTTGGCAACCATGAAGTCCTTCGGGCGGTTGACGGCGTCGGCAGAGATCACCACCCCGTCCTTCAGATAGAACGCCGAGAACGATTCCGTGGCCGTGTCGCCGCGGATCACGAACTGGTCGTAGCCCTGCGAGATGCCGACCATCTGCAGCTTGAGATCGTACTGGTCGGACCAGAACCACGGCACGGCGTTGTAGGGCACCGGCTTGCCGACGATGCTGGCGGCGGCGACGCGCGCCTGCTCCATGGCGTTGGGCACCGATTCCAGGCGCAGCGTGCGGCCGAGGAAAACGTTCTCGTGATGCGTGCAGTCGCCGGCGGCGACGATGTCGGGATCCGAAGTCCGCGTGTACTGGTCGACCACGATGCCGTTGTCGACGGTCAGACCGGCTGCCTCGGCCAACTGTGTGTTCGGGATCAGGCCAACGCCGACAATCACCAGATCGGCCGGCAGCCTGGTACCGTCGATCAGCACGACGGCCTCGGCGCGCTCGCCGCCTTCGAGGCTGTGCACGCCGACACCGGTGCGCAGTTCGACGCCGCGGCGGCGATGCGCCTGCTCATAGAACGCCGACAGATCCGGGGCCGCGACCCGCGCGAGCACGCGCGGCAGTGCCTCGACGACCGTGACTTTCAGGCCCTTCTTGATACCCACCGCGGCGGCTTCCAGACCGATGTAGCCGCCGCCGATGACGACCAGGCGCTTGCCCTCGCTGAAGTCGGCGCGCATGCGCTCGATGTCGGCGATGCTGCGCACGTAGTAGACATTGGGCTTGTCGGCGCCCGGCAGCGCCAGCCTGCGTGCGTGGCCGCCGGTGCTCAACGCCAGCTTGGTATAGGTGACTTCACGACCGTCGGCGAGATGAACCTTCTTGGCGGCGCGGTCGATGCGCTCGACTGCCGTGCCGAACCAGCATTCGACTTCCAGCTTGGCGTAAGCCGCCTCGGAGCGGATCAGCAAGGACTCCTGCGTCACTTCGCCGGACAGATAGGTCTTCGACAAGGGTGGGCGCTTGTACGGTGCATAGGGCTCGTCGCCGATCAGCACGATGCGGCCCGTGAACTGCTGCTGTCGCAGCGAGGCCGCAATTTCCGAACCGGCCTGGCCGGCACCGATGATGACGACGGTTTCGTCGCTTGCTGCTTCACTCATACGCTGATCCCATCATTGAATTCGAGGCGCCAATCCCTGGCCCAAAAAAAACCGCCCGGACATCGCTGTCCGGGCGGTGGATACTCCCATATTCAAGGCGATGATGACACCGCCCCGGCGCTCCGGCTACTTGGCAGAGCGCGACTGGATCACCCAGAGACGGGCCACGTCCTTGGATCCGTCGGTGCCGGCAACGGTCTTGAGGGTCTTGACCGCCTCGGCCTTGTTGCCGGCCAGCAGGTAGGCGTAGCCGAGATGCAGCTTGGCCTCGTCCGGGCGCTTCAGCTGCCCCTTCTGAATCCCCTTGAGCATCATCGGAATGCCCTTGTCGGCCTGGCCATACATCACATAGTTCAGGCCGGTGTTGACCAGCGGATCGCCGGTCGCAGCCGCTTCGGCCTGCTTGTCGGCCTGTGCCGCGATCGCCTGATCGTCCTTGACGTTCTTGGCAACCAGGGTTTTCAGGCGGTTGTGGCGATCGGTGTCCGGACCGGTACCGAGCAGACCTGCCTTGTAGCCGGCGTCGACATATTTCTGCGCCTCACCCGGCAGGCCGGCCTGCAGCGCCAGCTGCGCCGCTTCCATGTAGTCGCTGGCTTTTTCCATCGTGTCGGTCGCGAAACGCAGACGATAGATATCAACCATCAGGCGATCCGAGAAGCCCGGCTTGCCGGCCGTGCGCAGGATCAGGTCCAGCCAGTAGGTCTTCTTCGGGTAGTAGGCCGCCATGCGCTCCAGCGCAGCCAGATACCCGTTGTTGTCGTTCTGCTTGAGCGCGATGTTGGCGAGCAGGCCCAGCTGGGTTTCGGTCGGCGTCTTGCCGGCCTTTTCCAGCTCGACGATCTGCGAGCTGAGTTCCTTGCCGGCTTCCGGATAACGGCCGCTCAGATACAGCACCTGCGCGGTCAGACCGAGCACATCCTGCTTGGTGCCGCCGGCGGCCTTGTACTTCTGGATGAACTCGACGGTCTTCGGATAGTTCTTGGCGGCGTACGAAGCCTTGACCACCGTTTCGATCAGCGTCAGCTGCTCTTCCTTCGGCGTCTGGCCGGACGCCAGCGCAGCCTCGAAGGCCTTGGTCGCCGTGTTCATGTCACCGCCGGTCGCGGCAGCAGCGCCACGCATGCGATTGACGATGTAGGTCTCGTACGGCGTCAGCTTGCCGACACTTTCCGCCTCGTCGATCTTGGCGAGTGCGGTCTTGGCGTCCTTCGACTGCAGGGCGGCCTGGGCTTCCTGCAGCGGCTTGCCCACCTCCGGGCGCAGCTGCTGCTTCTGCGCCAGCGCCGGATAGGCGGCAGCGATCAGCGTCGCCGCCAGCGCCACACGCATCGTCGTTTTGAACCGGGTCAACATCATTGAAGTTCTCTCCCGCTTACATGAACTGTTCGTTGCCGACCAGTCCAATCTTGGTGATGTTATGGCGCTGCGCCGAGGCCAGAACACGCGCGACATACTTGTACTCGACCAGACGATTCGGCCGGATATGGAATTCCGACTGCTCGTCCTGCTTGGCATCGAACACGAAGCGCTGTTCCAGCGTGGCGTAATCCATCGGATTACCGTTCCACAGCACCGTGCCGTCGAAGTCGATCTCCAGATCGACGATCGTCGGCGGCGTCGGCGGCGTGTCCTGCTGCTGGTTGTCCGGCGCCGGCATGTCCAGCTTCACCGCGTGCGTCTGCACCGGGATGGTGATGATCAGCATGATCAGCAACACCAGCATCACGTCGATCAGCGGCGTGGTGTTGATGTCGACTACGGGTTCCGGATCACCCGATCCGCCACCCTGCCCTACGTTCATGCCCATGAGGCTGTTCCTCTATAGGTAATCGAAAATTCGAATGCACCGTCGGCCGGCTCGGTCGCCGCGCGGACGCTCGGGCCCGTGCGGCGATACCGATCAGCCTCTCGGCGGCGGTTCGAGAATGAATCCAACCTTGACGATGCCGGCGCGCTGGCAGGCAATCACGACCTGTCCGATCGACTGATAGCGTGCGCCCTCGTCGCCGCGGATATGCACTTCCGGCTGCGGTTCCTTGACAGCCTCTTCCTTCAGCTTGTCGAGAAGCACGCTGGTATTCGCCACTTCCTGGATGCCCCAGTAGATGACGCCATCGTGATCCACGGCGATGACGATATTTTCAGGCTTCGTCTGCAACGCCTGGTTCCGCTCTTTCGGCAGTTCCAGCGGAACCGACTGGCGGACGACCGGAATCGTGATCAGGAAGATGATCAGCAGCACCAACATGACGTCGACCAGCGGCGTCGTATTGATTGCCGAGACGACTTCTTCCTCGTCGCCACCTTCCGACCCAATTTGCATGCCCATGGGATTTCTCCGTGTTCTGGTCAGAGCGCCGCTCTCTCAAGTGTCAGGCGCCGGGATCCGGCGCCTGACACCGATGTTGCGCTCTAAGCCCGGCTCGCTTTAGGCCTTCTTCTCGCCGACGCGGGTGCCCGACAGCAGCACCGAGTGGACGTCGGCACCGAAGGCGCGGACGCTTTCCATGGCCGCCTTGTTGCGGCGCACCAGCCAGTTGTAGCCCATGACCGCCGGAACGGCGACCGCCAGACCGATGGCGGTCATGATCAGCGCTTCACCGACCGGACCGGCGACCTTGTCGATCGATGCCTGGCCCGACACACCGATGGCCGTCAGTGCGTGGTAGATGCCCCACACCGTACCGAACAGACCGACGAACGGAGCGGTCGAACCCACCGTCGCGAGCACCGCGAGGCCACCCTGCAGGCGGCTGGAGATTTCCTCCACCGCGCGGTTGACGCTCATCGTCACCCAGCTGTGCAGGTCGATCTGCTCGACCAGCGTGCCTTCGTGATGCTGGCTGGCCGACAGGCCGCGCTCGGCGATGTACCAGAACGGCGTGCCTTCGCCGAGGCTGGAAATGCCCTGCTCGACCGAAGCCGACTTCCAGAAGCTGGCATTGGCAGCCTTGGCCTGCTTGAACAGCTTGGCCTGCTCGATGACCTTGGCGATCATGATGTACCAGGTGGCCGCCGACATGATGACCATCATGATCAGCACGCCCTTGGCGACGAAGTCGCCCTGCGCCCACAGCGCGCCGAGGCCGTACGGGTTGTCGACCTGAACCTTGTCGCCGCCTTCGGCCGGCGCAGCTTCGGCCGGTGCCGCCGGATCGCTGAACAGCGAGCTGTCGGCAGCCGGTGCTGCCTGATCCTGGGCCAACGCGTCCGACGTAACCGCAAAACCACCCACCGCCAGCACCAGCGTCAACGCGGTAGCGGCCAGCCATCCCTTGCAACGATCAATCGAAACCATTTCCTCATCCTCCGAGCGCAACAGTTTGGGACCCAGGTCCCGCCGAAATTAGAAAGCCCTAAAAATCCAATTACTGCTTACGGAACGTATAGCGCAGCTGAGCCCATGCCGCTGACGGCTGGCCATCCACTTCACCGGGGGTGAAGCGGCAACGCGAGAGTGCATCCTGAGCCGCCTTGTCCAGACGCGGGAAGCCGCTCGACTTTTCGATCTTGCTGTCGGTGACCTTGCCGTCCACGCCCACCAGCAGCTGCAGCAGCACCGTACCGGTCTCGCCGAGACGTTCGGAAACCGGCGGATAGTCCGGCTCACGACAGTTCTTCGCCTTGACGACCGGAGCCTTGGTGGTCTTCGGCTTGGGCGCCGGCGGTGCCGGCTTCGACGAGCTCTGGATCGCGTTGGGACGCGGAGCCGTCGACTGGATCGAGATTTCCGGCGGCGGCACAAACGGCGGCGGCGGCGTATCGAACTTCGGCGGCGGCGGCGGCGGCGGGGCCTCCTCCGTCTGAGTTTCCTCAAGAATCTTCGTCTCGATCGGCGGCGGCAGCAGTTCGATCGCCTTGCGTGCGAGACCGTTGACCAGAACCCAGATAAAGCCAAGGTGAATTAGGACCACGAGTCCTATGCTGATGAGTCTGCGGGTCGGATCCCGGCGCTGCCCAAACTCCATCGATTCCATCCTCCAAAAAAGGCGCGTTATAACGTGACACAGACCAACGCCAGCACTTCTGCCAATTTGCATTGGCAGGAGATCATTGTCATCCAGCAGGACTTCAACTCACCTTCACAGCGTGAAGATGTCGCCCCACGCCAGCTATCGCGCGCGCTTGAAGCGCGGCTGGACTTTAATGTTCTATTTTTTTCTTGATGCGTTCCAAAAAACGAAATAAGAGGGCAGCGCGCAAAAACCTCGCTGACGATGAACCATCACCGAAAGTGCCCCAGGCACCTCCAGCCTATATTCCGCCTTTTTTACTGCAATTTTCTTAACTGCTTTTAACTTCTGTACTGCTGACGCTCCACCTGCGGCAGCCATTGCCTTGCGAATCGGTCCGGCCCGATGCCCTGCGGGTCCGTGAGCACGCTCTCTGTGCAATGGGTTCATATGCGCTTGCATATAACCGTGGTGATGCGATGTCGACTGATACTAAGGCAGTCGCAACCGTTCGGGCAACCCCGCGACGAATTTTGGTCTTTGCCCATTCCGCGATGCACTCCCGGTTGCGCACCGCCGCTGCGGCGCTTGCGGCCCTGGCTGCGCGATGCGCGGTACCGGGCAACCGGCTTGCAGCGATCTTTTGCTTCATCTGCCCGGCAGCCGGCATCGCGTGGAAATTAGCGACCTATAGATAGTTTGCTTGTGAATTTTGACTTTCGCCGCCCTTCAGCGGGTGCCCATCGCCAGATACTTGAGGACGAGGTAGTCATCGATCCCGTAACGACTGCCTTCCCTTCCGTAGCCCGACTGTTTGATGCCCCCGAAGGGCGCCACCTCGGTAGAAATCAGACCTTCATTGATTCCGATCATCCCCGCTTCGATTTCCGTCGCAACACGCCATACCCGCGCCAGGTCACGCGAGTAGAAGTACGCGGCCAGCCCATAAGGTGTGGCGTTGGCGATCTGGATCGCCTGCGCCTCGTCGGCAAAGCGCATCAATCCCGCCACCGGACCGAAGGTCTCTTCACGGCTCATTAGCATTTGCGCGGTGACCTCGGTCAGGATCGTCGGTGCATAGAACAAGGCACCGGCGCCATGCCGGACGCCACCCCGCAGCACTGTGGCACCCGCCCGGCCGGCATCCGCCACATGCCGCTCGACCTTTTCCAGAGCCCGCGCGTTGATCAACGGGCCGACCTCGTTGCGTTCATCGGCCAGTGCGGCGCCGACACGCAGGCGTGATACCGCGACGTCGAGACGCTGCGTGAAGGCCTCATAGACGCTGTCCTGCACCAGCACGCGATTGGCAGCCACACAGGTCTGGCCCGCATTGCGGAACTTGGCGATCAGCAAGCCGCGCACGGCGGCATCCAGATCGGCGTCTTCGAAAACGATGAACGGCGCATTGCCACCGAGCTCCAGCGAGACCCGCTTGAGTGTTGCGGCACTGCGCGCAGCGAGCAGGCGGCCGACCGCCGTTGAACCGGTGAAACTGAGCTTGCGCACACGCTCGTCATCGAGCCATCTGGCCACCACATCGACGCCGCTGTCGCGCGAGGCCGGCAGCACGTTGAGCACCCCGGGAGGAATGCCGGCGCGTTCAGCCAGATATGCGAGCGCGAGCGCCGATAGCGGCGTGTCCTCAGCGGGTTTGGCCACCACCGTGCAGCCGGCCGCCAGCGCCGGCGCCAGCTTGCGCGCCAGCATTGCCATGGGGAAGTTCCACGGCGTTACCGCCGCGACGACGCCGACCGGCTCCTTGAGCACGAGGATCCGTCGCGTCGTCGCCGGCGCCGGGATCACGTCGCCGTCGATCCGTCGCGCCTCCTCGGCAAACCATTCGACATAGCCGGCGCCGTAAGCAATCTCGGCGCGGCTCTCTGCCATCGGCTTGCCCTGCTCCAGCGAGATCAGCCGCGCCAGATCCTCGGTATTCGCAACAATCTCTTGATGCCATCTTTTGAGTAGCACAGCTCGATCATGGGCGCCACGCCGCTTCCAGTCGGCAAAAGCGGCGACGGCATGGTCGACGGCGCGGCCCGCATCCGCCGCCGTGCAGTCGGCTACGCTGGCAAGGACCTGGCCATCGGCCGGGTCGTGCACATCGAAGCGCGCAGAGTCGGCAGCGGCGTGCCAGCGTCCGCCGATCAAGGCGTGTTCACGCAGCAGCGCGGATTGAGTCAGCACGGAAGATTTCATGGCCTATTGTCGCCAGCGAACCCGGCCAGGCAAATTCAGCCAGCGAATCGCACGATCTTGAGCGCCAACTCCAGGGCCTGCTCGTAGTTGAGCCGGGGATCGACGGTGGAGCGGTAGGCCCGCTGCAAATCCTCGTGCGAGAGATTGCGGGCGCCCCCCGTGCATTCGGTGACATCCTCGCCGGTCAGCTCCAGGTGCACGCCACCGAGCGTGGAACCGCAGGCAGCGTGGATGGCGAACGCCTGCTCGACTTCGGCCAGGATTTTGTCGAAGGGCCTGGTCTTGAGCTGATTGGGGGTGGTGATGGTATTGCCATGCATCGGATCGCACAGCCACAAGACCGGGTGCCCGGACTTGGTGATGGTTTCGATCAGCCGCGGCAGGTGCGCTGCAATCTTGTCGGCGCCCATGCGGTGGATCAGCGTGAGGCGGCCAGGCTCGCGATCCGGATTGAGCGTCTCGCACAGCGCGAGCAGCCAGTCATTGTCCATCGACGGGCTGACCTTGACGCCCAGCGGATTGCGAATGCCGCGACAGTATTCGACGTGCGCCCCGCCGATCTCGGCGGTACGCATGCCGATCCACGGGAAATGCGTGGAGAGGTTGTACCAGCCCTCGGAGCGCGGCACTTGTCGCGTCTGCGCCTGCTCGTACCACAGCAGCAGCGCCTCGTGCGAGGTATAGAAGTCGACACGCTGGAAATCGCTGATCGGCTGACCGGCCAGCGTCTCCATGAAGCGCAGCGAGTCGCCGAGAGCATCGACCATGCGCTGGTATTCGACCGCCAGCGGCGAATGCGCGACCCAGGCCAGATCCCAGTACTCCGGGTGATGCAGATCGGCGAAGCCACCGTCGATCAGGCCACGCACGAAGTTGATGGTCATCGCCGAGCGCATGTGGCCTTCGAGCAGGCGCTGCGGGTCGGGGATGCGTGCTGCTGCGGTGAAGGCCGGCGCGTTGACCAGATCGCCGCGATAGCTGGGCAGGCTGAGGCCGTCGCGGGTTTCGATATCGGTCGAGCGCGGCTTGGCGTACTGGCCCGCGAAACGGCCGATGCGCAGCACGCGCTTGCGCAGGCCGTGCACCAGCGCCAGCGACATCTGCAGCAACACCTTGAGCCGGTTGGCGATGACATCGGAGCGGCAATCCGCGAAGGACTCCGCGCAGTCGCCCCCTTGCAGCACGAAGACCTCGCCGCGCTGCGCCGCTGCGAGTTGCTGCCTGAGGGCGTTGACTTCCCACGAAGTGACCAGCGGCGGCAGACGCGCCAGCTCATCGAGCGCGCCCTGCAGCGCCGCGCTATCCGGGTACTGCGGTTGCTGGGCAGCCGGCTTGCGCTGCCAGGAATCGGGATGCCACTGCGGATCGATGATCGGACTCATGGCTTGCTCGATGCACGATAATGTCCGGCAAATTATAGGCCCCGCTCCAGATCCCGATGACCTCCGCCCCGTTCAGCGAGCACACCCCGCTGATGCAGCAATTCTTCACCATCAAGTCCCGACACCCGGACACGCTGGTGCTGTTCCGCATGGGCGATTTCTACGAGCTGTTCTACGACGACGCCCGCAAGGCCGCGAGCCTGCTCAACATCACCCTGACGCGGCGCGGCGAGTCCGCCGGCCAACCGGTCGTGATGGCCGGCGTGCCGCACCACGCGCTGGAGCAGTATCTGGCGCGGCTGATCAAGGCCGGCGAATCGGCGGTGATCGCCGAGCAGGTCGGCGAAGTCGGCGCCGAGAAGGGGCCGGTGCGCCGCGAGGTCACGCGCATCGTCACTCCCGGCACCGCCACCGATGAGGCCCTGCTCGACGCCCGTACGCAAACCCTGCTCGCCGCGATCTGCCGCATCGACGCGAACTGCGGCCTGGCCTGGCTGGAGCTGTCGTCCGGCCGTTTCAGCGTGCTGCAGACCGCCTCGGAGACCGAACTGGCGGCCGAGTTGTACCGCTTGCAGCCCAGCGAACTGCTGGCGCCGGACGGCCTCGACCTGCCATTCGCACAGTTCAATCCGCGCGCCCGGCCGCCCTGGCACTTCGATCCGGCCTCGGCGCAGCGCCTGCTCTGCGAGCAGTTCCGCACCCAGGATCTGCGCGGCTTTGGCGCCGATGGCCTGGACGCCGCGATCGCAGCCGCCGGCGGTCTGTTGCAGTACGTGCAGGACACCCAGAAAGCGGCTCTGCCGCATCTGACCGGCCTGCGCATCGAAACGCCGGGCGACGCGCTGATCCTCGACGCGACGACGCGGCGCAATCTGGAGATCGACCGTACCCTGTCCGGCGGCGACGAACACACGCTGCTGCGCGTCGTCGATTCCTGCGTCACCGCGATGGGCGCACGTGCGCTGTGCCGCTGGCTGACGCGACCGCTGCGCAGCCATGCCGTGCTCAATGCCCGCTACGACGCGGTGACGCGCCTCGGCGACCCGCGCCCGCAAGGCAGCGGCGATGAATGCCTGCGCCGCGAACTACGCGAGATCGCCGACGTCGAACGCATCCTCGCCCGCGTCGCCCTGCGCTCGGCGCGGCCGCGCGACCTGGCAGGGTTGCGCAACAGCCTGCAGGCACTGCCGCGGCTGCTCGAAGCGCTGCGCGAGATCGAGGCACCGCTGATCAGCGAACTGGCGGCACACCTGGGCGAGCACCGCATGCTGGCGGCGCACCTCGCCGCCGCGCTTGCCGACGAGCTGCCGCTGCTGGCGCGCGACGGTGGCGTGTTCCGACAGGGCTTCGACGGCACGCTCGACGAACTGCGCGCCCTGTCCACCAATGCCGATGGCTTCCTCGTGGAGCTTGAGTCGCGCGAACGCGCCGCCACCGGCATCGAGAGCCTGAAGGTCGGCTACAACCGCGTGCACGGCTACTACCTGGAGGCCGGCAAGACGCACTCAGCGAAGATCCCGGCGCGCTACTCGCGGCGCCAGACCCTGACGCATTACGAGCGCTACATCACCGAAGAACTGAAGCAGTTCGAGGACCAGGTGCTCGGTGCGCGCGATCGCGCGCTGGCGCGTGAAAGGGAACTCTACGAAGCCCTGCTCGACCGCGTCGCCACCGATCTGGCGCCGCTGCAGGCGATGGCGCAGGCAGTGGCCGAACTCGACGTCCTGGCGTGTTTCGCCGAGCGCGCGCGCAGCCTGCGCTGGTGCCGGCCGGAGCTGATCGCGCAGCCCTGCATCGACATCCGGGAGGGGCGCCATCCGGTGGTCGAGCAGCACCTGCGCGAGCCTTTCGTACCCAACGATCTGCTGCTGTCCGACAGCCAGCGGCTGCTCGTGATCACCGGCCCCAACATGGGCGGCAAATCAACCTTCATGCGGCAGTCGGCGCTGATCGTGCTGCTCGCCCATGCCGGCAGCTTCGTACCGGCGGCGGCGGCGCGGATCGGGCCTGTCGACCGCATCTTCACGCGCATCGGCGCCGCCGATGATCTGGCCGCCGGCCAGTCGACCTTCATGGTCGAGATGAGCGAGACCGCCAACATCCTGCACAACGCCACGCGCGAAAGCCTGGTGCTGATGGACGAGATCGGCCGCGGCACCTCGACCTACGACGGCCTGTCGCTGGCGCGTGCAGTCGCCGAGCATCTGGCCAGCGACGTCGGTGCCTTCACGCTGTTCGCGACGCATTATTTCGAGCTGACTGAACTGGAGCGCTCGCTGGCTGGCGTCGCCAACGTGCATCTGGATGCTGCCGAGTACCACGACGCCGGACAGGAACGGCTGGTTTTCCTGCACCACGTCAAGGCCGGTCCGGCGAACCGCTCCTACGGCCTGCAGGTGGCAGCGCTGGCCGGCGTACCGCCGAAGGTGATCGGCGCTGCGCGCAGCTATCTGCAGATGCTCGAAAGCGGCGAGATCGCCAAATCGATTCCGGCGCGCGCCGGCGCCAGTCCGCAGCTGCCGCTGTTCGAGGCGCCGCCATCACCGACGCTCAAGCTGCTCGACGCGCTGGACCCGGACGCGCTGTCGCCACGCGAGGCCCTCGATGCGCTGTATCGCCTCAAGAAGAAGCGCATGCAGGAATCCTAGGAGCCGCCAGCGATTCCCTGGCGCAACAGTTCCGCTGGCATGAACTCGCCGAGCGCGGCGTTCCGCAGCCAGCCCAGGTGGCACCCTGCAAGCGCCGACGGTGGAGGCGCCCGCCAGAGAGGATCAGCCCGGACCCTTGCCCGCCTCGGCACGGCCGCGATCTCCCTAGCGATGCGGGATCAAAGACCCGCGTGGCGCAATACCAGCTGCACGATCAGCACGAGCACGGCAATGAACGCCGCCACTGCCAGCAAGCCGACGATGATGAAGTGGCTCGGCTTGCCGTGACTGAAATCACGCTGCCGGTTGCGACTGCTCTGCACACCGAACAGCGAGGCGCCGACACTCTGCATCGTCTGCCACAGCGTCATGCGCTGATCGTCGGGCGGCGTCTGGCGATCGGGTGTGTGGGTCATGGCACTTCCGCTCCGTAGTGGGCGAGCAACTGCAGTGATGCCGCGTAGTCGGCAGCCGAGCGCGCCTGCAATTCGGCCTGCAGGAGGTTTTCGAGCTTAGCGCCAATCAGCGGCACGGCGCAGTGGATATCCCAGTCCAGGTGGTTTTCGCAGCCGGTCTCGGTTTGCTGCAGGCGCATGTCGACGCCGATCCGCAGCGGCAGTCCGGCGATCTCGATGTCGAGGTGGCCACTGGCCGACGGCAGATCCCATTGATGGGTTTCGGTCACGGCCTGCAGGCCTGGCACGAAGCGCCGCGCGAAATCCGGCAGCGGCAGCCGCGCCGTCGCCTGATAGCGCAAACGCAGGCAGGACTGTCGCGCGTCCTGCCGGAACTCGAGCACCTGCGCTTCGCGATAGCCGAGCCGGGCGCTCTTGCGCTCGAAGTAGCGGCGATCGACGAACATCGCCAGTACGGTCTGCACCGCACGGTCGAAGGCCTGTGTTTCCTGGTATTTCATCTGCAGATCCTGCGCAACGAAAAAAAAGCCGCCGGATCGCTCCGGCGGCCGAGACTGCAAGCCGCGGCAGGCCCGCTTACTTGGGCTTCATCTTCTGCACCGATGCCGGCGTGAAGTAGTCGGGCCGGAAGGTGACGGTCGCGTCGATCGGCTTGTCTTCGTTCCAGGCCGCGGTGATGAAGTAGCGGCCGGAGTCGAAGTGGTAGATCACTTCAGGCACCGTCGTCGCCGAATGGATGTTCGGCGCGCTGATGATGTGACCTTCCTGGAATTGATAGAGCTGATCGCGGACGTCGTAGTTGTCGACTGCGGCGATCGTCCAGCTGTCCTCGTCGACGTAGAAACGGCGCGTCTTGAAGCGATGGCTGGTCCCCGGCTTGAGATTGGCCTCGACCACCCAGACCCGGTGCAGTTCGTAGCGCGGCAGATCCTGGTTGAGATGCTTGGGCCGCGCGAAATCCTTGTACTTGGTCTGGCGGCCGGCAATGCGATTGGAGTTGTACGGAATGTAGATCTCCTTCTTGCCGACCAGCTTCCAGTCGTAGCGCTCGAGCACGCCGTTGTACATGTCGACCTGATCGTAGAACTGATGCCCGTCCGAGCCTTCGTACGGGTTGTCGCAGCAGACCGTCGGCGCGCGGCGCAGCCGCAGGCCCGGTGTACCCAGGTAAGCAACGCGACCTTCTGTGCCGCTGCCGGTCTTGTCGTAGACCAGGACGAAGGTGCCCGCCAGACGCGTCGGCGCCACGACCCGTGACAGGTAGGTCAGGTACTGGCCAGGGCCACCGCCCAGCGGCTGCGGACTCTTGATCGAGGCATACGGAAACGTCACGTCCTCGATGATCTTGGTCAGTTGATAGTCGCCACTGGCCTGTACGATGAGCTGGTTGTTGTAGCGCGTGACCGCCTCGCCGCGCCATTTGAGCTTGTGGTTCCAGATCGGCTCCGGGCCGGTCTTCGGAATCGGAAACGGAAACCCGAGGGTGCAGTTGTTGAGCAGATCGCTGCCCTGCATCTCGCAGCTGCTCGCGTTCTTGAGCGTCGCCTCCTTGATCTGGCTGGGCCAGTCGACCAGGCGATGCGAGGGGTAGACGTTCATCTTGTAGCTGTCATAGGTCGACAGCAGCTTCTTGTGGCCTTCGGTCAGCTTGGCGCCATACTGCGCCATGTTGGCCTTGCTGATCGTGAACAGCGGCTTGTCACCATCGATCTTCGGATTGGCCGGAAAATCGCCGGACGGCGGGCCGCGCTGCGGTTCCGGCGTCCATTCGGGAATCGTGCCTTCCTTGTTGCCGGCCCTCTCGGCGCCCACCGGCGTCAGCGTCTTGCCGAGCGCATCGGCCTCGCCCTGCCCGACCTTGGCGTAGGCCTGCCCTGCCAGCAGGACGACGGCCGCCGCGACCGCGCAGACGGTGTACTGGGTTTTCATTGCCGCTCTCCTCGATGCATGCGGCCGCGTGCGCGGCTTCTCGTGCGCGATATGGCGCTGGGGCGATCCTAGCGAAGGCCCTCGCATGGCGAATTGAACGAGCGGACAAATCCGCCTGGCTGTACGGCCTACCCGTTGCCTACCCGTTGCCGAGCCGGGCGTCGCGCAGGGCGTCGATCAGCAGCGGCCGCGAACACAGCTCGCAACGCAGCGTCGCCAGCATGATGAAGACGCCGGCGAGCCGGCGATGCAGGAAAACGATCTCTCGCGGCGGCACGCGAAAGTGCACGGACAAGGCGTTGGTCGCGGCGATCTTGCCGCTGCGCATCGGCAAATCGCTATGTCCCCAGCGATACGCACCCTGCTCGTTGAACAGCGCCGCCGGGGCACGGGAGCCCTGCGGCGTCTCGAACGGCTCGACGATGGATTCGCACATGGCCGCAAACGCATCGGTGACGCTTTTGGGGAAGCTCTTCTGCATCAGTCCGATCGCCACCGCCCCCCGCAGCAACTGCTCGCGATCGCGCTGCAGCGCCCCCTCGACGATATCGCTGTAACTCTCGATGAAGCCGCGGCCGAACACCCGCGTGGCGCCGAAGTCGAGCAGGACGATGCGGTCCTCGTCGGCATTGGCACCCAAACGCAACCGGTAGTTGCCGAAATGCGGGTCCGATTGCACAAGACCCCAGCGGAAGAATTCGTTGAAGAACAGTTCGAGAAAAGCCGAACCCAGGCGGTTGCGGCGGGCCTGGCTTAGCGCCTGTACCTGCGGATCGCGGACGTGCAGGTTGTGCTCGTAGGTGGTGGTCAGCACCTGCGCACTCGAGTAAGCGTCGATCACGCGCGGCACCACATAGCGCGAATCGCAGGCCAGCCGCTCGGCGAAGGTCTTGGTGAAATGCGCCTCGGCTTCGTAATCGACCTCGCGATACAGCATCTCGCGCACTTCGTTGAACACCGGCCGCAGATCGAGTCCGCGAGGCGTCAGCCGCGTCATCAACAGCAAACCCGACAGGCTGCGGATATCGCTCTCGATCGCGTCGGCGACGCCCGGGTACTGGATCTTCACGCAGAGTTCGAGGCCGTCTTGCCGCCGCAGTGCCCGATGCACCTGCCCCAGCGACGCCGCCGCCAGCGGCTCCGGATCGATCTCCAGCTCGCGCAGGCGGCTCCGGCCGATCGCCTTCTGCAGCACCGGTTCGACGACCTTCCAGTCTACCGGCGGCGTATCGTCCTGCAGTTGCGACAGCACGGTGACCGCTTCCTCGGGCAGGAAGTACTGGCCATACAGCGACAGCATCTGCCCGGCCTTCATCACGCTGCCTTTGAGCTTGCCGAGCTCGTCGGCCAGGATCTGCGCCTGACGCTCGTAGAACTCGCGGTCGGCGTGGTCGCGGGCGATCTCGCCGCGAAAGATGTTGGCGATCGAGTGCGCCATCAACTTGGCGCCCGCACCCACTCCCAGCTTGGTCAGCGCCACGCTGCGCTCGATCGGCCGGGTTTTCAGGGCCGAGATGCTAGGCTTGCCGCGCCACTTGGGGTCTGCACTCATCTATCGAACCGTGAAGAAATTGATCGACATCCTGTGGTCGCCGCGCCAGAGGGATCTGTTCGCCGCCGACCTGTTACAGCTGGTCGAAGACCATGTCCGCAGTCGCTCGGGCCTGCGCGGTGCCGGCATCCGCGCCGGGCTGGCAATGCTGAAAACCGCCAAGCCGGATCTGCTGGCGCGCGCCACCCAGAGGCTCGCGCCTGAGTTTATCGTTGCGCTGCAACCCCTGTATGAAGAATTTCTGAATGGCGCCGATGGCGACTTCAGCGTGTTCCTGCAGAAACGCAGCCCGGACGCCGTGGCCCGCCTGCTCGGCGTCGCCGATGCGCGTATTGCGGCCAGCAGCAACACGGCCGTCAAATCGGTTTACGGCAAGATGCGCGGGTTTGCCGAAGACGAGGTCGCCAGCGCGATACCGGCGCTGGGCCGACTGATCCGCGGCTATCTCTGAACTCCCGCGCCGCCAAAGAGAGCGCCGGGCACCGACGCGAATCGATGCCCGGCAAAGGTTGGGAGTGGTATGAACACCGGGAGTGTTCACAGTCTTTGAACATCGCGTCGGCCGATTGGTTTCATCGCCGAAGAAAAATTTTTCTTCATCCCGCCGGCGAACTTCCAGCATGCTCGGCGCGCCGCTCGAAAGGCCGCAGCCAGCTGCAGATGCCGTGCAGCATTTCCTCGGTGTCGTCGTCGTCGATGACCCAGTGCCCGCGCTGCGGATAGTGGCGCAAGGCGGTAGCGCCGCGGCGCTGCGTCAGGCGGCGGCCGACCCGAGCCGGCACCAGGCGATCGCGACCGCAGCTGACCACGTAACTCGGACAGCCATCGGCATGCACCGTCGCTCCGCCGGCGCCGGCCAGGCCGAGGCCGAGTTCCAGTGCGGCACGCACCGATTCATGGACCAGCGTTTCATACAGGACCCGCTGCCGCTCCTGCGCCAGCCCGTTGAACAGGTAGCGGCGCGCCCACTCGAATCTCGGCTTGTGAACGCCATTCCAGCTCGACAGCAGAAGTTGCGGCGTCAGCGCCGCGAGGCTGCTCGGAGAAAAGCCGACCGGCATCGTCGGCGTCAGCAGCACCTGCGCCAGGGCTCCGATTCGCGGCGCCAGCTGCGAGGCCAGAGCCGCGCCCATGCCGTGTCCGATCAGCACCGGCGGCGCAGCGAAGCGCTGCGCCGCGATCATCTGTTCCAGATGCCCGAGGTAGTCGAGCAGACGCCGGCCACGCACCTGCAGCGGCTGGTCGGAACTGGCGTCATGCGCCGGCAGCGACGGCACCACGCAGTGATAGCCACGCGCGCTGAGCAACTGGCGCACCTTCTGCCAGTTCCCCGCGGTGCACCACATGCCGTGAATCAGCACCACAGACTGCGCCATCGCACCGCCTCCCGGAATGCTGCGCTAATCTAACGCATGCCCGAGCCTCCAAGGAGCATTCCATGGCCGATCATTCACCCGGCTTCCTCGCGCTGGTCAACGCCGTCCGCGCTAAGGTCCGCGAAATCCACGCCAGCCAGTTGCCGGAGAAACTGGCGGCGGAGGCGGGTGCCAGGCTGATCGACGTCCGCGAGGAGAGCGAGTACGCGGCCGGCCATGTCCGCGGCGCCGAATGGCTCGGCAAAGGCATCATTGAACGCGATATCGAGGTTCGCCATCCGGACAAGGACACGCCGCTGTTTCTTTACTGTGGCGGCGGTTTCCGCTCGGCGCTGGCAGCCGACAATCTGCAGAAGATGGGTTATCGCCACGTCTGGTCGGTCGACGGCGGCTGGCGCGCGCTGAAGGATCTGATGCCGACCGAATAAGCGCCCGGTCGAGCCCGCCTGCCTTTGCGACGCGCACAAAAGAAAAAGGCGCCTTTCGGCGCCTTCTACTTGTTTCGTGGCGGAGCGGACGGGGCTCGAACCCGCGACCCCCGGCGTGACAGGCCGGTATTC
>CAMLDZ010000039.1 GCA_946478985.1 uncultured Solimonas sp. | reverse complement strand
AGGGGCGGGACGGTTTTGGCGCATCGCGGCGTTGCGAGTCGCTGATGTACGTCCAGTACACGGCGCTCCTCGCGCCTTGCGCTGCGCCAAAACCGTCTCCGTCACAGCGGCGGCCATCGCGTTAACAGGCCCTAGGCCCCGGTGGCGCGCAGGCGGCGCCGCTACACTGCCGCCATCGCAACCCCCGAGATCCCCATGCGCACCCTGATCGTGATCAGTGCCGGCCTGCTGGCCGTGATGACCTTGTTCCGTGTCCTGCCGCCGCGCATCCGCGCGATCGGCCTGGGCGTGTTCACAGTCGCCTGGGCGGGGCTCACCGCGATGAACCTGCGCACCGGCCTGTCACGCGGCTACACGCTGGCCGAGGAGCTGCCGATCCACGCCCTGCTGTTTTGCGTACCGGTGCTGACCGCCTGGATCTGGCACGCCCTGGTGCAGCGCGCCGCCAAGCGGGCCTGAGCGCATGTCGGCAGAAGGCAGCGGCAGCGAGCTGATTCAAGCCGTGACCTTGCTCGGCGCCGCGGTGGTGGCGGTGCCCGTGTTCAAGCGCCTGGGCCTGGGCTCGGTGCTCGGTTATCTGGCGGCCGGCCTGGCGATCGGGCCGTTCGGCCTGGCCCTGTTCAAGGACCCGCAGACCATCCTGCATACCGCCGAACTCGGCGTGGTGATGTTCCTGTTCGTGATCGGCCTGGAGATGCGGCCCTCGCATCTGTGGAGCCTGCGCGGCGAGATCTTCGGGCTCGGCAGCCTGCAGGTGCTGGTCTGCGGCCTGCTGCTGACCGCCGTTGGCCTTGGCTTCGGCTTTGGGCTGGCGGTGTCGTTCGTCAGCGCGATGGGCTTCGTGCTGACCTCGACCGCCATCGTCATGCAACTGCTCGGCGAGCGCGGCGACATCGCCGCGCCGCGCGGCCAGAAGATCGTCGCGATCCTGCTGTTCGAGGATCTGCTGATCGTGCCCTTGCTGGCGCTGGTGGCGTTCATCGCGCCGGTCGACAGCGCGCGCCTCGCCGCCGAGCACGCGCAGCCGTCGCGCTGGACCGCCATCGGCCTGGCACTGGCCTCGCTCGGCGCACTGGTCGCCGCCGGCGTCTGGCTGCTCAATCCGCTGTTCCGCATTCTCGCCCGCGCCAAGGCACGCGAGGTGATGACGGCGGCGGCGCTGCTGGTGGTACTGGGCGCGGCGCTGCTGATGCAGCTCGGCGGCCTGTCGATGGCGATGGGTGCCTTCCTCGCCGGCGTGCTGCTGTCGGAATCCAGCTTCCGCCATCAGCTGGAGGCGGACATCGAGCCGTTCCGCGGCCTGCTGCTGGGCCTGTTCTTCCTCGGCGTCGGCATGTCGCTGGACCTCGCCGTGGTGGCGCACAACTGGCCGCTCATCGTCGCCGGCGTGCTGGCGATGATGATCGTCAAGGCGCTGTGCATCTACGCGGTGGCACGGCTGGCGCGCAGCTCGCACGCCGACGCGATGGACCGCGCGGTGCTGATGGCGCAGGGCGGCGAGTTCGCTTTCGTGCTGTTCGCGGCGGCGCTGGCGGAGGGCGTGATCGACGCCACCGTCAACGCCAACATGACGGCGATCGTGGTGCTGTCGATGGCGCTGACGCCGCTGGTGGTGATCGTCTACAAGCGCTTCGGCGCAACGGCTGCCGACGTCTCGCTCGACGGGGCCGAAGCGCCGGAGAACCGTGTCGGCCGCGTGCTGGTGATCGGCTTCGGCCGTTTCGGCCAGATCGCCAGCCAGCATGCGATCGCGCTCGGCGCGGAGATCACCATCATCGACCGCGACGCCGAGATGGTGCGCTCGGCCGCCGATTTCTGCTTCAAGGTCTACTACGGCGACGGCACCCGCAGCGACGTGCTGCACGCCGCCGGCGCGCATGTCGCCGAGGCCATCGTCGTCTGCATCGACGACAAGGCCGCGACTACACAGATCGTCCACCGCATCAAGGAGGAATTCCCGCAGGCGCGCGTGCTGGCTCGCGCCTTCGACCGCGAACATGTCCTGGAGCTGATCAAGGCCGACGCCGACTGGTGGATCCGCGAGACCTTCGAATCGGCGATGACGCTCGGCCGCGAGCTGACGCGCACGCTCGGCGCCTCGGAGGAACTCGGCGACGAGATCGCCGCCGACCTGCGCCGCCGCGATGCCGAGCGCGTGCAGCTGGAGATCAACGGCGGCCTTTTCGCCGGCCGCGCAATGATCGTCGGCAACGCCAGGCACAAGAAGAAGAGCTGAAGCCGGGCGCACGGCATCCGGGCGATGCCCGGACGCCGTGCCCGCGGTCAGAAGTCGGCGCTCACCGAGAAGCTGAGGATGCGCGGATCGCCGAGATGCGCGCCATTGGCCCAATACGGCTTGTCGCCCAGGTTCAGCATCTCCAGGCGCAGCGTCAGCGGTCGGCCGGCGACCGCGGTGAGATAGCGTGCACCGGCGTCGTACAAGGTGAATGACGGCAGGCGATCGGTGTTCTTGACGTCCGTGTACTGATCCGAGGTGTAGCTGAAGCCCGCCACCAGGACCAGCCCCGGCAGCCACGGCGTGTCGTACTCGGTACGCAGCTTCAGCAACGGCTCCGCCACCAGCGTCGGCCGCTTGCCTTCCAGCGTCGGATTCTGCTTCTGCTTGCGTACGGTGGCGCGCTGAGCGCGATGTCGCGCAACATCGAGATCAGCCTGCGCGAGATGCTCGGCGAGTCGCCGCTGCTGGACGCGCCGCGGCCGCAGCATTACCTGCTGCAGTAGGCGCCGCGCCGGGCGCGCCCGGCGGCGGATGGAGTCACGCCCTGCACGCCGGTGCGCGATGTGCGTTTGATGCGGCCGCATGCGCCGACCTACAGTCAGCCGCCGGCGTTCCGCATGGCCTTCCGGGGGTAGTGGCACCATGAACCGATTCGCTCGCTGCTGCTGGCTGTTGTCGCTGCTGTGCGCGCCCGTGCTGGCGGCGCCGCTGCAGGATCAGGACGTGCCGGCGCCGCTGCAACCGTGGATCGGCTGGAGCCTGCAGCAGGATCACCGCAGCTGCCCGCTGGCCTTCGGCAGCAGCGAGCAGCGCCTCTGCAGCTGGCTGTCGAGCCTGCAGTTGCAGCTGGACGACGACGGCGGCCGTTTCGAGATCGAGGCACGCGCCTATGCACCGGACTGGCTGGAGCTGCCGGGCAGCGCTGAGCGCTGGCCGCAGGAGCTGCGCGTCGATGGCAGCGCCGCGCCGGTGGCGCTGCGCGATGGCCGGCCGGCGGTGTGGCTGGGCAGCGGCAGCCATCGCATCAGCGGCGAGCTGCGCTGGTCGCAGCTGCCGGAATCGCTGTACGTGCCGGCCAGCGCCGGCCTGCTGCGGCTGAGCGTCAACGGCGCGGCGCGGCCGTATCCGAGCCGCGACGATCGCGGTCATGTCTGGCTGGGCAAGACCGCCGCCGGTGGCGAGGCCGGCAGCCGCCATCTCGGTCTCAAGGTGTTCCGCCTGATCGACGACGATCTGCCGGCGCGGGTGACCACGCATATCGACATCGAAGCCGCCGGTGAAGTCCGCGACGAGGTGATCGGCCCGGTGCTGCCGGCCGGCTTCATCGCGCTGACGATCAGCGGCAGCCTGCCGGCGCGGCTCGACGACCACGGCCGCCTGCACGTGCAGGTACGGCCCGGCGTGTGGAGCGTGGAGATCGTCGCGCGTTCACCGGCACCGCTGAAGACGCTGCAGGCCGCGGACCTCTCGGCGCCGTGGCCCGATCAGGAAGTGTGGTCGTTCGCCGCGCACAACGACTTGCGCGTCGTCGAAACCACGGGCGCGCCGGCGGTCGATCCGCGGCAGACACAGATGCCGGACGCCTGGCGCGGCTATCCGGCCTTCCTGCTGCAGCCGGACGCAGCGCTGCGCTTCGCCGAGCGCCAGCGCGGCAGCGCGCAGCTTGAGACCGATCAGCTGAGCCTGCAGCGCCAGCTCTGGCTGGACTTCGACGGCGGCGGCTACACCGTGCAGGACCAGCTCGGCGGCCGCCTCAACAGCCGCTGGCGCCTGGACGCCCAGGCGCCGCTGCTGCCGGGCCGCGTGCAGGTCGACGGCGAACCGCAGCTGATCACCGCGTCCGGCGATCGCGCCGGCGTCGAAGTGCGCCGCGCCCAGCTCATGCTCAGCGCGGACAGCCGTATCGACAGCGCCACGCGCACGCTGCCGGTGGCGGGCTGGAGCACGGATCTGCAGAACGTCGACACCACGCTGCATCTGCCGCCGGGCTGGCGGCTGTTCGCCACCTCCGGCACCGACAACGTGCCGGACACCTGGATCGGCCGCTGGTCGCTGCTGGACCTGTTCGTGGTGCTGGTCGCCAGCGTCGCCGCGCTGCGTCTGTTCGGCATCGGCTGGGGCCTGCTGAGCCTGCTGGCGCTGGCCCTGAGCTGGCACGAGCCGGGCGCGCCGCGCTGGGTCTGGCTGAACCTGATCGCCGCCATCGCGCTGGCGCGGGCGCTGCCGGATTCGCTGAAGTCCGGCCAGCTTCCAGTGTGGCTGCAGCGCTACCGCTGGCTCAGCGCCGCCGTGGTGCTGCTGATCGCACTGCCGTTCGCGGTGCAGCAGCTACGGATTTCGCTGTACCCGCAGCTGGAGCCTCACGGTGGCGTCAGCAGCTACGCAAGCGCGCCGCAGGCCGAGGCGATGGTGATGGCGGAGCAAGCCATGGCCGAAGCCGACAGCGAACGTGCAATGCCCGCCGCGCCGCCGGCGCCACGCATGCTGGTCAAGGGCAGCGCCGGCGCCACGCGCAAGGTCTACGACTACGCCGCCGACGGCGGCAGCGCCAATGTCTCGCAGCAGTCGATCCAGCGCATGGACCCGAATGTGCTGACGCAGACCGGCCCCGGCCTGCCGGAATGGAACTGGAACGCGGTACAGCTGCACTGGTCGGGCCCGGTCAACGCCGCGCAGAGCTTCCGCCTGTGGCTGTCGCCGCCGTGGCTGACGCGGCTGCTGCAGGTGCTCGGCATCGCGCTGATCTTCGCGGTGCTGGCGCGCTGGCTGTGGCCCTCACCCCAGCCCTCTCCCGCAAGCGGGAGAGGGAGTGACGATGGTGGCTCCCCTCTCCCGCCGCACGGGAGCGGGGCCGGGGCTGAGGGCTCTGCGCTGCTGATGCTCGCCGTCGCGGCCTTGCTGCTGACTCCGCAGCACGTCGGCGCACAGGACACCGTAGCCGAGCCGGCAGCACTCAAGGGCGCGCCGGATACTGACCTGCTTGCGGAACTGCGCCGCCGCCTGCTCGCGCCGCCGGACTGCCTGCCGTCCTGCGTGCAGATCGCGCGGCTGGCGATCGAAGCCGGCGACGACGCACAGCTGACGCTGCGCCTGAGCATCGACGCGCTCGCCGCCAGCAGCCTGCCGCTGCCGGTGCCGATGGCCACCGCCGGTGCACAGGGCCGCGTCTGGCAGGCGGCGCAGGTGCTGGTCGACGGCCAGCCGGCGCCGCTGCTGCGCCATGCCGACGGCTCGCTGCAGCTGGCCATCGGCGCCGGCCACCACGAGGCGATCGTCCGCGGCAGCCTCGCCGGCTTCGATCAGCTGCAGTTGCCGCTGCCGCTGAAACCGCGGCTGGTCACGCACAGCCTGCGCGGCTGGCTGCTCAGCGGTGTGGATTCGCAAGGTCAGGCCGCCGATGCGCTGCAGCTGCTGCGCAGCCGCGCCAGCGCCGAAAGTGCCGGGCCCGCCAGCGAGCAGGCGCTGCCGCCGCTGCTGATCGTCACCCGCACCCTGCACCTGGGCCTGGACTGGGATGTCGACACCGTGGTGCGCCGCGAGGGCGTCACGCATACGCCGGTGCTGACGGCGGTGGCGCTACTCAAAGGCGAGCAGATCACCGGCGAAGGTGTGCGTGTCGAGGCCGGACAGGTGCAGCTGAGCCTGGCACCCGGCCAGACCGAGGCGCGCTGGACCTCACGGCTGCCGGTCAGCACCGCGCTACGCTTGCAGGCGCCGCAACGCGACGATGCAGTGGAGATCTGGCAGTTCGACATCAGCCCGCTGTGGCACGTCGAGTTCGACGGCCTGCCGCCGGTCAGCCGGCAGCAGAACGACAGCTGGCTGCCGCGCTACCAGCCGTGGCCGGGGGAATCGCTGTCGCTGCAAGTCACCCGCCCGGCCGGCGTGCAGGGCCAGACGCTGACGCTGGACGCCGCCGAGCTGCGCGCGCAGCCGGCGCAGCGCGCCAGCGACTACGAGCTGAGCCTGCGCCTGCGCGCCAGCCAGGGCGGCCAGCATGCACTGACGCTGCCGGAAGGCCTGAGCCTGCGGCAGCTGAGGATCGACGGCCAGCCGCAGCCGGCGCGTCAGGAGGGCGGCAAGCTGCTGTTGCCGCTGCATCCGGGCGCGCAGAGCGTCCAGCTCAGCCTGCGTGCCGAACAGGGCTTGACGACGCACGTACAGACGCCGGCGCTCGATCTCGGCCTGCCCGGTGTCAATGCGCGCATCGCCATCGCACTGCCGGAGGATCGCTGGGTGCTGCTGCTGGGCGGCCCGCTGCTCGGGCCGGCCGTGCTGTTCTGGGGTGTGCTGGCGGTGCTGCTGATCGTTGCCGTCGGCCTGTCGCGCCTGCGTCTGGCGCCGTTGAAAGTCTGGCACTGGGCGCTGCTGATGATCGGCCTGTCGCAGGTGCCGGTATGGGCGGCGGCGGTGGTCGCCGTCTGGCTGCTCGCGCTGGGCGCGCGCGGCCGCTACGCGGAATCCGCCACCGCTTCACGGCGCCGTTTCAACGCGCTGCAGATCGGCTTGGTGGCGCTCACGCTGTTCGCGCTCGGCCTGCTGTTCAGCGCCGTGGCGCAGGGCCTGCTCGGCGCACCGGACATGCAGATCGCCGGCAACGATTCCTACGGCAACACGCTGCAGTGGTTCCAGGACCGCTGGAGCGGCGCGCTGCCGCAGGCCTGGGCGATCTCGGTGCCGCTGTGGGTCTACCGCGTGCTGATGCTGCTGTGGGCGCTGTGGCTGGCCAATGCGCTGCTGCACTGGCTGCGCTGGGGCTGGGCGCAGTTCACCTGTGGTGGCATCTGGCAGAAGCCGGAGCCTAAAGAAGCCGCGCCAAAAACACCTTCGAGTTCTTAACGTGAGCGCCATCGGTCAGCGGCACCATCAGTCGTCGTCGCAATAACCGTTAGGACTGCGCTTACCGAGCATTGGCGTGCAAGCGACGAATAGCTGCTATCGCCGCTGCTTTGCTGTGAACGCCCAGCTTCTGATAGATATTTTTCAGATGCCAACGTGCTGTTTGTGGCGATATGCCCAAGGTTCGCGCAATGTGCTTGGCGGCCAGGCCACGAGCGATCAGGTACAGAATCTCCCGCTCACGCGCAGTAAATCCTGACTCGTCGGCAGACAGTTCCTCATCCTTTTCGGTCGACATGGGCAAGGTGTCCGCAGTATCGGCCTGCATGTCGCCCTGCACGATCGCAATCAGCCGTCGCAGGTATTCCTGATGCTGCGGCGCCACTGCCGCGGCCAGTCCCGGACTGCTCAGCAGCGCGGGCGCCAGCTGCAGTTCATCGGTGAGGCTGCGCGCCAGCCCCAAGGGGGCGGACCGGGCGATGGTGCCGGCGAGCGTAGAAATGGCGGCTTCGTGCTCGCTGCATCGCCATAGCAATGCCGCATGCAGTGCGCTGATCTGCACATGCAGACGGACCCAGGGACTAAGGCCTACCTCTTGCCTGAACGACTGCACATCGTCCAGCAGCGGCTGCAATTCACCGGCGGCAACGCGCACATGCAGGCGCGTCAATCGCGGTAGATAGTCGACGACGAAGCCGGGCCGCTCGGGCATCTGGTTGCCATCGCAGATCGCCTCGACCTGTCCGAGCAGGGTCGGTACTGTCGCGGTGCGCCGCTCGTCCAGCGCGAAGCGGATGCGGGTGGACAGCGCCTGTGCAGTCAGGCGCGGGATGCCCCGATGTTCGCCGATGCGCGTCATGCGTTCCATCAGCTCGTCCGCCTCACGCGCGGCGCCCCTGAGAAACAAGGCCCGCGCCAACCACACCGCGCCGGCAATGGTGACGCCGGGGGTCGGATAATGGAGCACATGATCCATACGCCCGGCGCATAGTGCGAGCGCCTCGTCGAGGCGATCTGTCTCGTAAAGCACGTCGATCAGCGGTCCGAGTATCGTGCCGGTGAGCACCGATCCGCGCCCGCGCAACCGCTCGACGAGCTTGAGACTGCGCCGGCATTCCGCTTCGGCGCTGTCGATCAGGCCCTGGCCGGCATAGCATTCGGCCGCGACAACGCTGGCATACGCCTGGAACAGCAGGCCGTGATCCGCTTCCGTCAGTGCCGAACCCTGGAACAGTTCACGCAGCCCGCGCTCGAAATCACCGCGGCAGTAGGCCAGCCATGCCATTGCGCAGGCCCGTCCGGCAAGAATCCCGGCACTCAGGGCCGGGCCTTCCTGAAGCAGGCGATCAATGATCGCCTGGGTCTCATGCGGCCGGTCGGCGATGGCAACTGCGAGGGCGCGCGCCAGCTCCATCTCGGGCGCGAAAGCGGGCTCATCGATCGTCGACACGAACGCAGCGGCCTGTTCCAGGCGCTTCAGGGCAGTGTCGATATCATGCGTCGCCATGCGCGCCCAGGCGTCCGCCAGCATCAGTCCGGGATGATTGACGAAACGCTCGCCGGGCAGGCGCGCCAGCCACTTGAGACAACGATCGGGAAAGCCGTTGAGCGCCATCCTGCGCCCCTCGTTCTCCAGCAGGTCGACAGCGCTGTCGAGGTCTCCGCTGTCGATCAGGTAGTCGATCGCGCCGGCCGCATCGCCGGCCTTCCTCAGCCGCGATCCAAATTCGCGGCAGTAGCTCGCATAACGCTCACGATCAGACTCGAACAGCTGCCCTCGCAGGCAGGTTCGGATCAGGGGATGCAGGCGATAGCGCCCGGCTTCGCGCCCGGGCTGGATCAAGGGATTGCGTGCGGCCACGCGTGACAGGCGGGCGGGCTTGCCAAGGATGTCATCGACCAGAGCAGCGTCGGCGTCTTCGGCGAGCGACAGCACGTCCATGATGGCGCGATCCCTGTCGTCCAGCCCGGCGAGGATCTCTTGCTCGATGTAGGCGTCGATCTCGGCGTGCGAGCCCTGACCCGTCGGCAGCCCGCCGCTGAATCCGCCGCGCAGCGCCTTGTCACGCGACAGGATCGTCAGCACGCCCGGCCACCCTTGGCTGAGCTCATAGGCCAAATTGAGGCGGGCGACGCCGAGCGGCTCCGGCACCGCCCGCAGCAGGAATTCTCCGGCCTCGGCGAACGAGAAGGCCAGCTCATCGATGCCAAGCCGGGTCAGTCGTCCCGCAGCCATCAGGCCGCCGGTGCGAATCGGCAGGGCGCGGCGGCTCGCGATCACGACACGCAGCGCCGCTGCCGCGTTGCCAAGCAGCGCGTCGAGGAAATCGATCAGCTGGCAATGGTTCAGCGCCTCGACCTGATCGAGAAACAAGGTGACCGCCTGCGTCGAGCGATCCGCCAGGTTACAGATCTCGATTTGCAGTTCCGCCAGCGAGGTGGTGTCGGGAAGTTCCAGTCCGGCGGCCGCCAGCGCTGCCGTCAGATGCGAGTGAAAGCAGGCAGGCGTATTCAGCTGCGCATCGAGGCTCAGCCAAGGCGTGGCCTGGCCCTCTGCCAGCAGTATCGACTGCAGGCGGCGCAGCACCACGGTCTTGCCATATCCGGCTGGCGCGGTCACCAGCAGCACGGCGCGATTGGCTTCCATAGCAGCGCACAAGCGCTCCTGGATCGCGGCACGTTCCAATTCGATCTCCGCGCAAGGCGGCGGCTTCAGTCGCGACTGAAGCACGGGCGTGAAGACTAGGGTGTGGTTGTTCATGCCGCTCGGACAAGGTGTAGCGGGGCCCGATTATGAGGGCGATCGATGAGGCCGATGCGGCCCGCCCCTCACTTCGTAAATTCCCCCCAATCAGCCACCACAAGTTTGGGGGCGGCACGGCCCGTGTCGCTCCATAGACTCGCTGCAACGCCATTGATGGCAGGCGGCGATTCGCAACTCGTGGCTCGCGCCTGGCCACCCTTCGCGATGAGCCTCCGGAATCCCCGGCGCCGGAACTTGGATGCCGTTGCCCGTATGCGCAATGGCGATAGGCGCAACCCGCCGAAGGCCGACATCGACAACCCGAGCGCCCTCGGGCGCATGCGTTAACGGACTTTAATCGCTGTTGAAATATTCGTCGGCGAGCGACGAAATAACTGGAGATGCGGATATGGATGAGAAAACCCGGCTGCGCTACCAACTGATCTGCGCCTGGTGTGGCCCGGCGTTCCTGATCACCTTTGTCATCTTCTGGGTGTTCCTCGGCCACAACCTGCCGAATCCGTCGCCGGCACTGACCGCCGAAGCCCTGAAGGAGCGCTATCTGGCTGACCTGGGTGAAATCCGCCTGGGTTTCATCATGTCGCTGATCTGCGTTTGCTTCTACATGCCCTGGACCTGCCTGCTGGCGGCGCAGATGCGGCGCATAGAAGGCAGCGAAATGCCCGTGCTGTCGTACCTGCAGCTGATCGGCGGCGCGCTCACCGTGATGGTGGTGTCGTTCAGCGCCGTGTTCTGGGTGGTTGCCGCGTTCCGCCCGGAAGCGCCGGCCGCGCAGTTCCAGAACATGACCGATATCGGCTGGCTGATCATCGATCTCTGCTATTGCTGCACCACCTTGCAGATGGTGGCCGCCGCCTTGGTAGGCCTGGCCGACAAGAGCAAGGTGCCGCTGTTTCCGCGCTGGGTTTGTTTCCTAACCATCTGGTGCGGCATCAGCTTTTTCCCGGCCAGCCTCACGGGCGTCCTCAAGACCGGCCCATTCGCCTGGAGCGGCGCGCTGAGCTACTACATCCCGTACTTCTGCTGGCTGTGCTGGTGGTCGACAGCCAGCATCTACGTGATCAAGGAAGTGCGTCGCCGCATGGTGGCAGCCGAGTCCGGCGCCGCGCCGGCACGCCGGCTTGCGCAGAGCGCGACCTAAGCTCGGCAGCTGGATCTTCGCGGGGTGCAGCACCAGGGTTGCTGGCGCTGCGCCCCCGGCTCCGCTATTCACGCTCGCCCTCGCTGCGCGGCAAGGCGCAGTCGCAGGCCTGCGCCGCAGGAATGCCATGTCTTCAATTGCCAGTACCAGCAAGAGCCTGGCCGCCGCCGATGTCCGCCGGCTGCCGGGCGATCCCGATGTATGGGTTTTCATCTTTGCCGAACTGCTGATGTTCGGTGCCTTCTTCATCGCCTACATCGTCAACTGGATGGGCGAGCGAGAGCTTTACCGCGCCTCCCAGCTCTCACTGGACCGCACGCTCGGCCTGATCAACACCATCTTCCTGGTGGTCAGTTCATGGGCGGTGGTGTCCGCGATCAATGCGGCGCGTCAGGATCGCAAGGAGCGGATCGCGCCGTTTCTGGGCTTCGCCATCGTTCTGGGCTGCTCGTTCATGGTCGTCAAGTACCTGGAGTACTCGGCCAAGATCAGGTCCGGCATCGACCTGACGACCGACAACTTCCACATGTTCTATTTCTGCCTGACGGGGATCCACCTGATCCACGTGGTCGTCGGCACCATCATCCTCGTCGTCTGCTGGAACAACGCCCGCACCGGGCTCTACCACGCCGAAAACACCAGAGGGCTCGAGACGGGTGCCTCGTACTGGCACATGGTCGACCTGCTGTGGATCTTCCTGTTCCCGCTGCTGTATCTGCTGAGGTAAGCCCGCGATGACTGCGCTCATCAAGAATCCGCTGCATCGCGCTCTGCTGATCTTGCTCGCCGCCACCGTGGCCACGTTCTGGATGCGCAGCGATGATCTGGTCGGCCTGGGCATCGGCATCAGCACCATCGCCATCGCCTGCTTCAAGGGCCGGCTGGTCATCCTCGATTTCATGGAACTGCGGCACGCGCCAGTGATCTGGCGTGTCCTTGTAGAAGGCTGGCTGTTGCTGGTGGCGAGTCTGATCCTGCTTTTCTACTACCTCGGGATCACCGCGAGTTGAGTTGGAGAGTCCACATGAGCAAGGCAGGCTCCGCCGCTGCGCGGCCGGATACAGACCCGGGCATTGTCGTACGTAAGGTTTTCTGCGGCGTCTGCGAAGGCTCCTGCGGTCTGGAAGCAAGGGTCCAGGGTACCGAAGTGATCAGTCTGCGGGCCGATCCCGAGCACCCCAACACACGCGGTTTCGCCTGCGCCAAGGGGCTGGCCTTCGCGGCCGTCCGCGACGATCCAGATCGCTTGTTGCACCCTTTGAAACGCATGCCTGATGGCAGCTTCACCCAGGTATCGTGGGACCAGGCGCTGGATGAGATCGGCGAGCGGCTACGCTCCATCATCGCGCAGCACGGCACCGAGTCGATCGGCCTTTATCAGGGTAATTCCGTTGCCTGGAATTTCGGCGCATTCCTCAATCTTTTCGGCATGGCGGGTGCGCTCAAAACCAAGCACCTGTACAGCGCCGCCTCGATCGACATCAACGGCTACTGGCTGATGAGCCAGTTGATGTACGGAAGCAATTTCCTCAACCCGATTCCGGACGTCGCACGCACCGACTTCATGCTTTGCCTGGGCGCGAACCCGGCCGTATCGCACGGCAGCATGGCCAACATCGGCCGCTTCCGCGACACCATGGTCGCCATCACCCGGCGCGGGGGCCGCGTCGTCGTCGTCGATCCGCGCCGCAGTGAAACCGCGGCGCTGTTCGAGCACCTGCCGATCCGGCCCAATGGCGACGTGTGGCTGCTGGCGGCGCTGCTCAAGGTGATCTTCGACGAGAACCTGGCTGACATGGAAGCGCTGCAGCGGCAGACGTCCGGCCACCGGATCCTGCCGGAGATCCTCGCCGGCCTGGACTTGCAACGTGCCGCCAGTGCGTCCGGCATCGCCGTCGCGACGATCCAGCAGCTAGCGCGCGATTTCGCCGCCGCCAGGTCGGCCTGCGCCTATGGCCGCTGCGGCATCTCCATCGGACCGTTTGCTTCGCTGGGCAAATACTTCCTCGATGCGCTGAACATCGTCACCGGCAATCTCGACCGGCCGGGAGGCTGGTGCTTCGGACGGCCGTTCGTCGATCTCGAAACGATGATGCATCGGATGAAGAGCACCGGTTACGACCGCTGGCGAACCCGCGTCGATCAGTTTCCGGAAGTTGCCGGAACGTCGCCGGTTGTCAGCATTCCGCGCGAGATCAGGACCCCGGGCAGGGGCCAGCTGCGGGCAATGCTCGTCATCGGCGCCAACCCGGCGACCAGCAGCCCGGCAGCCGGCGAGCTCCGCGACGCCTTCCGGCAGCTTGATCTGCTGATCTCGCAGGACGTCTACATGACCGAGACCAGCCGGCTGGCGCATTACATCCTGCCGCCGACGGTCTGGCTGGAGCGCGAGGGTTTCCCGATTTTCACGCAGTCGCATTCGGGCGTGCCGCACGCGCAGTGGGTCGGGCCGACCGTCCCGCCACGCGGCGATGTACGCGACGACGCCTGGATCATGGATGAGATCTGCAAACGCATCCACCTCGTTCCCGCGGATTTTCCGGGGGCACAGCTGCTGGGCAAGCTTGGCCTGCGGCCGTCGCCGTCGTTTCTCATGGACATCGGCCTGCGCACCGGGCCGGAAGGCGACTGGTTCGGCCTGCGGCCACGCGGACTGAGCAGGAAGAAACTGATGAAGCGCAACGGCGCGGTGAAGCTCGCTGACAGCGTGCCCACCGGCGTCTTGCATCGCCGCATCTTCACCAGGGATCGCAAGGTGGCGCTGGATCACGACGTGGTCCGCGTCGAGATGAAGCGCCTGCTGGCGTTCGATACGACCGTCGACAGTGACTATCCGCTGAGCCTGATCAGCCTGCGTGAGCTCAGGACCCAGAACACCTGGCTGCACAATATCCCCAAGCTTATTGCCGGCGACCGCGTACAACGCTTGCGCATCCATCCGCAAGACGCGGTGCGCTATGCAATCGAGGACGGTGATCCTGTCGAGATCACCTCCCGTTATGGGCAGATTCGCGTCCCCGCCGCGCGGGTCAGCGACGAGATGATGGTTGGTAGCCTCGCACTTCCGCATGGCTGGGGACACGAAGGTGGCTGGCAGCGCGCCGTTGCGATGGGCGGCGACGGCTACAACGCGCTGACTACCAACCGTGTCGATTGCACCGACCTGCCGAGCGGCAATGCATCAGTGAATGGCGTGGCGGTTCGTGTCCGATCCTTGAAGAACAAAGAGGAGGCTGCAGCATGAGCTATGTCGTGGCAGCGCCCTGCGTCGCGGACTATTCCTGCGTCGAAGTTTGTCCGGTCGATTGCATCCGGCCGATGCCAGATGAAGCCGGCTTTGGCTCGACGCCGCAGCTCTACATCGACCCCGATACCTGCGTCGATTGCGGTGCCTGTGAAGAAGCCTGTCCGGTCACCGCGATATTCTCGCGAGACCGCCTGCCGGCAAAGTGGCAGCACTACGCGCAGATCAACGCCGAACACTTCCGCGTCAAGCAGGCGGAGCCCGCCGGTGTCTGAGCTGCGGCCGCTGCGTGTGGCCATCGTCGGCAGCGGACCTTCCGGCATGTATGCTGCCGGCCACCTGCTCGAGACGCCCGGTGGAACCTACGTCGATGGCAAGCTCATCAAGCGTGTCTGCATACCGATCGAAGTCGATGTGATCGACCGCCTGCCGACACCCTGGGGATTGATCCGTGGCGGTGTGGCGCCGGATCATCCGGACAAGAAGAAAATGAGCCGGCTCTACGACGCCATCGCCCATCGGCCGGGATTCCGCCTCATCGGCAACGTCCAGGTCGGTGATTCGGTCACGCCGGCGGACCTGTCGGCCTGGTACGACGCGGTGATCTATGCCTTCGGCGCCGACGACGAGCGTCGCCTCGGTGTGCCAGGCGAGGACCTGCCCGGCAGCAGCTCGGCGCGACAGTTCGTCGGCTGGTACAACGGCCATCCGGACTTCAGCCAGCTGAGTTTCGACCTGAGCGGCGAGCGCGCCGTGATCGTCGGCAACGGCAATGTCTCGATGGACGTCGCCCGCATCCTGCTCAAGCCAATCGACGAACTGCGCAAGACCGATATCGCGGCCCACGCGCTCGAAGCATTATCAGCGAGCAAGATTCGCGAGATCCTGATCCTGGGTCGCCGGGGTCCGCAGGACGCCGCGTTCAACTTCCCGGAACTGGAGGAACTGGGCGAACTGCCGGATACGGCGATCTCGGTTGAAGATGCCAGCGCCGCAGCCGCCGTAATGTCGAGCGACGCTGATAGCGTATTGAAAATGCAAGTTTTAAAGCGGCTATGTAAGCAGCGGAGTGCCGGCGCAAGACGCATCATCCTGCGGTTCCATACCACTCCTATCGAGGTGATGGGAGCCGCTCGCGTAGAGGGTTTACGTATTGCCGTGCCAAGCAATCCGGCCGGCGAAAGCACAGTGATACGCACAGGACTGGTTCTCGCTGCTATCGGCTATCGAGGCCGGGCTATGGCGGGACTTCCTTTTGACGACGTGCGGGGCGTCATTCCAAATCGCGCTGGCCGCGTGCTCGCAGGCCGGCAGGCCATACCGGGCAGTTACGTGACGGGCTGGATTCGGCGAGGCCCACAAGGAATCATCGGCAGCAATAAAAAGTGTGCGCGTGACTGCGTGCAATCCTTGCTCGAAGACGCCCACGCCGGTCGCCTGCCCGAGCAGGGAACTCTGGACGCGGACACGGTGATGGCAAAGCTCGGCGAGCGGCGGGTAATGGCCACGAACTACCGCGACTGGCAGACAATCGATGCAACGGAATGCCGTGAGGGGGCTCGGGCTTCTCGTCCAAGGATAAAGTTGAGCTCGATTGATGAAATTTTCGGTGCCATTGGCCGCCAAAAGTTTAGTGCGTGATCGGCATTCGACCTGCACCTCATTCAGAAGCGCCCGCGTCTCATGACTGTCAGGTTGCCCGGCTCGCGGTTGCGCCCAGATAGGCGCGCGGCTCACGCCAGCCGGGCTGGCTCGGCACGCTGGCGCAGCACGCGGAGAAAGTGTCCTGCGTCAGATCCGCTGCTGCTCGGAGCAGTCCAGCCGCCGCCGCAGCCAGCCCTGCAGCCAGCCGCGATGCTCGCGATACAGCGCGCGCAGCGATGGGGTCGGGACGGAAAGACAATGACATGCGCAGGCAGGCGTCGAACGGGCGTCGAGGGGCCTTGGCTGCGCGGGCTGGCTGGGCGGAGGCGGGCAATCCAGCATCGCCCCGCCCCGCTGGCGGCGCGGAAAATCTACGGCGCTGGCGTGACCCAGCGATCGAATACCGCGTCGATCTGTGCGTCGCTGACGACCTTGCCTTCACTGCTTTCGTCGGCCTGGCCGAACAGTGGTTCGATCAGCGCCATGCCGTCGATCGCGGTGTTGAGCCGCAGGCCGTGTCCGGCCGCGAGGCGCGCATCCCACTCGGCGCGCACACGTGCCCAGTACGGGGCAGTGGCCTTCCAGTAGTCGTAGGCAGGCGTGAAGTCGACGCGCGTGGTGCGGCGGTAATCGTTGAAGCCGAACTCGCGCACCAGCTCCTGGCGCAGCTGCTCGCCGTCGCGGACCACCTTGGTGTTGTCCTGCTCGTGCGTCCAGCCACCCGGCACGATGCTGTGGCGGTTGATCGCCGCCACCGCGTTGTAGTCCTTGCGGACGGTGTACTCGCGACGCGGCAGCGGCCGCCAGGTCGCATCGGACGTCCAGGTCGCGGTCTCGCCCTTGTACTGCCAGCGGCCGGTGCCGCAGTAGCGCGGCGCATCGCTGACTTCATAGACGCATTGCGTCCACGCGCCGCGCGTCTTCTGCGTCGGGATCTCGCGCAGGCGCCAGGTCTGGTCCTCACTGAATTCGAGACGACGCGGCGCCTCATATTCCCAGTCCTGCCGCCAGTGCTTGACGACATGGCCGCCGGCGACCAGCAGATGCTGCAGCGAGATCCGGCGGCCATCGTCGCTGACCAGCACCACGGTCTCGTCGCCGCCGGTGGTCTTGATCTGGCGACGCTGATAGTCCGGCTGCAGCACCACCGTTTCGGCGAATTCAAAACGCACTTCGTACTCGCCGAGCATCGCCAGGATGGCGCGGCGATCGGCCTCCGGTGCCGTATTGCCAGCCGCGCGCTGTGCTGCCGCGGCGCAGGCGCCCAGCAACAGACAGCCGCAGATCGACAGCAGATGCGCAGCCTTCATGATCGATTCCATTTGCACGCGAGCGGCGAGACTAGCGCCGCCGCCTGCGCAATCTCCAGCGTTTTCTGCGCACCGATGGCGATGCCCACCAGAAAGCCGCGCTCAGATTGCATATCGCCCCCCACCGCTCCGGCACCGCGCCGCGAACGAGCGACAACGAAAAAGGCCCGCTTGCGCGGGCCTTTTCCTGCAGCGTGATGCGGCTTACTTGAGCAGCGACAGCATCGCCGCGCCCAGATCGGCCGGCGAGCGGACGGTCTTGACGCCGGCGGCTTCCAGCGCCGCAAACTTCTCGTCGGCTGTGCCCTTTCCGCCAGCGATGATCGCGCCGGCATGGCCCATGCGCTTGCCCGGCGGCGCGGTGACGCCGGCGATGTAGGCAACCACCGGCTTCTTGACGTTGGCCTTGATGTACTCGGCCGCTTCTTCCTCCGAAGAGCCGCCGATCTCGCCGACCATGATGATGCCTTCGGTCGCCGGGTCCTTCTCGAACAGCGAGATCACGTCGATGAAGCCCAGGCCGCGGACCGGATCGCCGCCGATACCGACGCAGGTGCTCTGGCCCAGGCCGTTCTGCGTGGTCTGATGGACCGTTTCATAGGTCAGCGTGCCCGAGCGCGACACCACGCCGATCTTGCCCGGCTTGTGAATGTGGCCCGGCATGATGCCGATCTTGCATTCGCCCGGCGTGATCACGCCCGGGCAGTTCGGACCGACCAGCACGGAATCCGGATACTGCGCGCGCAGCGCCGCCTTGACCTTGATCATGTCGGTCACCGGGATGCCTTCGGTGATGCAGATGATGACCTTGATGCCCGCATCGGCAGCTTCGAGGATCGCGTCCGCGGCGCCCGGCGCCGGCACATAGATCATCGTCGCATCGGCGCCGGTTTCCTTGACCGCATCGTGCGCGGTGTTGAACACCGGCAGGTTGAGGTGCTTGGCTCCGCCCTTGCCCGGCGAGACGCCGCCGACCATCTTGGTGCCGTAGGCGATGCCCTGCTCGGAGTGGAAGGTGCCCTGCTTGCCGGTGAAGCCCTGGCAGATGACGCGGGTGTTCTTGTTGATGAGGATCGACATGGCTTACTTACCCTGGGCGAGCTTGACGACGGTCTGAGCCGCCTCGGTGAGATCGGAGACCGGCGTGACCGCGAGGCCGGATTCGCGCAGCAGCGCCTGGCCCTTCTCCATGTTGGTGCCCTGCAGGCGGGCGACGACCGGAATCTTCAGGCCGACCTGCTTGACCGCGGCGATGATGCCTTCAGCGATCAAATCGCAGCGGACGATGCCGCCGAAGATGTTGATGAAGATCGCCTTCACTTCCGGCGAGCTGGTGATCAGCTTGAACGCTTCCGTCACCTTCTCCGCCGTGGTGCCGCCGCCGACGTCGAGGAAGTTGGCCGGTTGGCCGCCGTGCAGCTTGACGATGTCCATCGTCGCCATCGCCAGGCCGGCGCCGTTGACCATGCAGCCGATGTTGCCTTCCAGCGTGACGTAGTTGAGGTCGTACTTGCTGGCCAGACGCTCGCGCTCGTCTTCCTGCGAAGGATCGCGCTGCGCGGCGATGTCCTTCTGGCGGAACAGGGCGTTGTCGTCGAAGTTGAGCTTGCCGTCGAGCGCCATGATGTTGCCTTCGGCGGTGACGATCAGCGGGTTGATCTCGACCAGGCTGGCGTCGCACTCGGTGAAGATCTTGTAGAGACCGGTCAGGACCTTGGTGAACTGATCGACCTGCTCCTTCGACAATTCCAGGAAGAAGCCCAGCTCGCGAGCCTGATACGACTGCAGGCCGGCGGCCGGCGACACGAACACGTGCTTGATGCGCTCCGGCGTCTCATGCGCCACCTTCTCGATGTCCATGCCGCCGTCCGGCGAGGCCATGAACACGATCTTCTCCTGCGTGCGGTCGACCAGCGCCGACAGGTACAGCTCGCGCGCGATGTTGCTCGGCTTCTCGACGTAGACCGAGTTCACCGGCAGACCCTTGGCGTCGGTCTGGATGGTGACGAGGTTCTTGCCCAGCATGTCCTTGGCGGCTTCCTCCGCCGCATCCGGGCCGTTGACCAGCTTGACGCCGCCGGCCTTGCCGCGGGCGCCCGCATGGATCTGCGCCTTGACCACCACCTTGTCGGTGCCCAGCTGCTTGGCCGCCGCGCGCGCCTGCTCCGGACTCGACGCCAGGATGCCCTGCGGCACCGGAATGCCGTAGCGGGCGAAGAGTTCCTTGGCCTGATACTCGTGAAGATTCATTAACTGTCCACCAGATAATTCAAGAAAAAAGGGGTCGCGCCGTTGCGGCCCCCATTGTCACTTAGCACGCGACCATCGCGCAAAAAGCACACCCCCTACAATGGTCGTAGACCTTTGCAATATCCGGTTCGCCCACATGAATCTGTTCCGTTTCCTGTTGCTGGCGGCGGCGATCTACCTGATCGTGCGCCTGATTCGCGCCAGCCGGGCGTCGATCGGCCGCAAATCGCCGCCGCAAGTGCCCCGGCCGGAGCAGACCTACGAGCCGATGGGCCGCTGCGCCCGCTGCGGCACCCACCTGCCGCAGTCCGCCCTGTCGCGCGCCCAGCTGTGCGGCCGCTGCAGCGACTGATCCGCCGCGCCGCGCGGCTCGGCGCGGAACGCGGCGACCGCGCCGAGGACTGGCGCGTGCTGGCGATCCTGGGGCCGTACCGGCTGCTGCTGGTGGCGGTGCTGCTGTTCCTGTTCCGCTTTGGCTACGCCCCGGACTACTTCGCCACGGTACCGCCGCGGCTGTTCGGAGCCGGCTGCCTGAGCTACGCGGTAATGGCGCTGCTGCTGCAGGGCCTGGCGCTGAACCGCCGGGTGTCGCTGACGGCACAGACCTTTTTGCATTTCGCGGTCGACCTGGCGGCGATCGGCGTGCTGGTCTACAGCACCGGCGGTGTCGGCGGTGGCCTGGGCGTGCTGCTGGTACCACCGCTGGTCGGCTGCAGCCTGGTGCTGCCGATCCGCCTGGCGCTGGTGCTGGCGGCGGCGGCAACGCTGCTGGTGCTTGGCGAGGAGGCGCTGCGGCAACTGCGCGCGCTGTATTTCGACAGCAACGATTTCTCGGAAACCGGCCTGCTCGGCCTGATGTTCTTCGCCACCAGCCTGACCGCGGCGATGGTCGGCCAGCGCGCGCGACGCAGCGAAGCGGCGATCGAACGCGTCGGCAGCGAATACCTCAACCTCAGCCAGCTCAACGACAGCGTGATCGCCTCGATGCACGCCGGCGTACTGGTGATCGACGCCGAGGGCCTGATCCGCAGCGCCAACGTCGCCGCGCGCCGGCTCAGCGGCGGGGCGACGACCCCCCTGCGCCCGCTCGCGGCGGCCCTGCCGGCGCTGCATGAACAGCTGCAGCGCTGGCAGCACGATGCCAGCCAGCCGCCGCAGGCCTTCGCCAGCCCGGCCGGGCTGGAGCTGATGCCGCGCTTCACGCGACTCGGCTGGAACGAGGGCGGGCCGACGCTGATCATGCTCGACGATGCCGCGGAACTGCGCGCGCAGGCGCAGCAGCTCAAGCTGGCGGCGCTCGGCCGGCTGTCCGCCAGCATCGCGCACGAGATCCGCAATCCGCTGTCGGCCATCACCCAGGCCGGACAGCTGCTCGCCGAGCAGCCGGACCTCAGCGCCGACAACCGCCGGCTGCTCGACATGGTGCAGCGCCACGCCGGCCGCATCGAGCAGATCGTCCGCAATGTCCTCGACATCAGCCGTCGCGAGCTTGCCGAGCGCCAGCTCCTGCCGCTGCGCGAAACCATCCTGCGCGCGGTCAGCCTGTACCACGAGAGCCATCCGCAGATGCCGCGGCCCGTGGAGTTCGGCGAGGTGCCGGCGCAGCTGCAGATCGTCTTCGCCGCCGAGCAGCTGCAGCAGCTGCTGTTCAACCTCTGGGACAACAGCTTCACGCACGCCGGCAGCGGCGGCGCGGTGAGCGTGCTGCTCGAAGCCGGCATCGAGGACGACAGCGGCCGTCCGTACCTGGATGTCATCGACAACGGCCCCGGCATCCCGGCCCGCCTGCACGACCGCATCTTCGAGCCGTTCTTCACCACGCACGCGGCCGGCACCGGGCTCGGTCTTTATCTGTGCCGCGAACTCTGCGAATACAATCACGCCCGCCTCGTCCACCTGCCGCGCGAGCGCGGCGCCTGCTTCCGCATCGTCTTCTCGAACCCTTCGCCGAACACCTTCATCAAATGAGCAAGGCCAGCGTCCTGGTTGTCGATGACGAGCCGGATATCCGCGCGCTGGTCGAGATCGCACTGAGCCGCATGAACCTGGCGACCACGGCGGTCGCCACGCTCGCCGAGGCCCGCGCGCAGCTGGCGCGGCAGCGCTTCGACTTCTGCATCACCGACATGCGGCTGCCGGACGGCAGCGGCATCGAGCTGGTCCAGCACATCCAGAAGCAGCATCCGGTCACGCCGGTCGCCGTCATCACCGCCTACGGCAACACCGAGATGGCAGTCGAGAGCCTCAAGGCCGGCGCCTACGATTTCGTTTCCAAGCCGGTCGACATCGCCGTGCTGCGCAAGCTGGTCGACACCGCGCTGCGGCTGCGCAGCGCCGCCGCACCGGCGAGCGAGGACACCCTGCTCGGCGATCACGAGTCGATCCGCCAGCTGCGCGCGCTGATCGAGCGGCTGGCGCGCAGCCAGGCGCCGGTGCATATCGCCGGCGAATCGGGCACCGGCAAGGAGCTGGTGGCACGGCTGATCCATCGCCGCGGCCCGCGCGCGGCGGCGCCCTTCGTGCCGGTCAACTGCGGCGCGATCCCGACCGAGCTGATGGAGAGCGAGTTCTTCGGCCACGTCAAAGGCAGTTTCACCGGCGCGCACCGCGACAAGGCCGGGCTGTTCCAGGCCGCCGAGAACGGCACCTTGTTCCTCGACGAGGTGGCCGACCTGCCGGCGCACATGCAGGTCAAGCTGCTGCGCGCGCTGCAGGAGCGCGCCGTGCGGCCCGTCGGCGCAGAGGCCGAGGTGGCGGTCAATGTCCGCGTGATCTCCGCCACCCACAAGGACCTGGCCGCGCTGGTCGCCACGGGCCAGTTCCGCCAGGACCTCTACTACCGCCTCAATGTCATCGAGGTGCGCACGCCGCCGCTGCGGCAGCGTGCCCAGGACATTCCGGCACTGGCCAGCCACGTGCTGGCGCAGATCACCCGCAATCTGGGCCTGGCCCGGCCGCCGGCGCTGGACGCCGCGGCGCTGCAGGCACTGCAGGCCTACCGCTTTCCCGGCAATGTCCGCGAGCTGGAAAACGTGCTCGAACGCGCGGTGACGCTGAGCGAGGGCGATTCGATCGGCGCGGCCGACCTGCAGTTGCGCGAGATGCCGGCGGCAGGCGGCGGCGAGGCGGCGCTGGGCGAGCAGATCGAAGAGATCGAGAAGCGTGCGATCCGCGAGGCCCTGGAGAAGACCCGCTACAACAAGACCCGCGCCGCCGAACTGCTCGGCATGTCGTTCCGGGCCCTGCGCTACCGGATCAAGAAGCTCGGACTGGACCGCGATTAAGGCGCTGACGCTAGAGTTTTTCCTACTAGCGGGGCTTCCGACAGGCTCTGTTAGACTCGGTCCGATCCCGCTAGAAACACTACGGAAGTCAAGCAGTAATCGAACTCAACCGCAGTCGCGCAGCAGAGCCGGAGCACCGACATCACGGGCGCGCCGGTTCCGAGGAGGATTCGATTGCCGACCCGCCGCCCCATCTTCGAAGCGTCCAACCGCCGCACCGGCCTGACGCCGCTGCGCCCGCGTCGCCCGCGTCCGCTGGGCCGCGCGCTGCCCGCCCGCCACGTCGCCTGGGCCCCGGCACCGGACGACGACGCGGTCCAGCAAGTGCTGATCAACACGCTGCGCTCCGCCTGCGAGGTGATCAGCGCACGCGGCGGCTTTGCCGTGATCCTGCGTGACGACACCGTCTTCGAGATCGCCGGCACGCACGTACTGACCAGCAGCCAGGTGCTCGACTCGGTGCTCGGCCCCGCCGCCGCCGCGCTGCACCTGGCCATCGTCGAACGCCGGCGCGGCCTCGCCGACGTCGACGGCGAGCTGCTCGACGAGCCGGCGGCGACGCCGGTGATCGTCAGCCTGCCGCTCGAACTCGGCCAGCGCCGCCGCGGCGCGCTGTGCCTGCTGCGCCCGCAGGCGACGCGGCATCTGCGCGCGCTCGATTACGAAATCCTCGACGCGCTGGCCGGCCAGGCGGCGCTGGCACTGGGCGCGGCCTGCCAGCGGCGGGCGCTGCGCCGGCTCGAAGCCAGCCTGCGCAGCCTGGGCCTGCCGCCGCTGCCGTGAGCGCGCGGCCCGCGTCCGACGCTCCGTCGCCGGGCCCGGCCCCGGCCCCGGCGGCGGACGCCGGCGACGCCGCGCAGGATTTCCGTCAGGCGGTGCTGCGGCAGATCCAGGAACTGACCGCCGACAACCAGCGCCTGCTGCAATCGGTGGTGCGCAGCGAGAAGCGCTTCCGCCTGCTCGCCAAATCGGTCTGGCACGTGCAGGAGGAGGAGCGCCGCCGTCTTGCCCGCGATCTCCACGATGGCCTGGGCCAGACGCTCACCGCCCTGGTCAATCAGTTGCAGCGCATCCATGACGACGCCAGCGGCGCCGGCAACCTCGGCCTGGAGCATCGCCTCGCCGACGCGCTGCAGATCACTCGCGGCGCGCTCGACGATACCCGCGAGATGTCGCGGCTGCTGCGACCGACGCTGCTCGACGATCTCGGCCTGGACGCCGCGCTCGGCTGGCTGACGCGCTGGCTGTCCGACCGCAGCGCGGTGCAGATCGAGCTGGAATCCGGACTCGACGACCAGCGCCTGCATCCGGACGTCGAGACCCTGTTGTTCCGCATCACCCAGGAGGCGCTGACCAACGTCATCCGCCACAGTGGCGCGCGCCACGCCCGCGTACTGCTGCGACATACGCCGATGCTGCTGATCCTGCGCGTCGAGGACGACGGCATCGGCTTCGATACCTCGCAGCTCAGCCAGGCCGAGCGCAACCCGACCAGCAGCGGCCTGCGCGGCATGCGCGACCGCGCCGAGCTGTTCGGCGGCCGGGTTGAAATCCGCTCGGCACCGGGCCAAGGTACGGTCGTGCAACTGACGCTGACGCTCGACGGCCCCGACACCGAGACGCCATGAACCCGATCCGCCTGCTGGTCGCCGACGACCACACCATCGTCCGTCAGGGCCTGGTGTCGATGCTGGAGGAAACCGGCGAGTGCCAGGTGGTCGCGCAGGCCGCCGACGGTTACGAGGCACTGTCGCTGGCCGGCAAGACCGCGCCGGACATCGTCGTCACTGATATCTCGATGCCGCGCCTGTCCGGACTCGAAGTGGTCAAGCGCATCCGCAGCGAAGTTCCCAGCGCACGCACGCTGGTACTGACGGTGCATGAGGAAGACGAGTACATCCTGCCGATCCTGCGCGCCGGCGCCAATGGCTTTCTCAACAAGGACACCTCGGTGTCCGAGCTGATGACCGCGATCAAATCGATCCACGCCGGCAAACCCTACTTCGGCCCACGGGCGACGCGCGCCCTGGCCGAGCGCCAGCACCGCAGCCGCCATCACGGCGACGATCCGTACGAAAGCCTCACCGCGCGCGAGCGCGAAGCCTTCCACCTGGTGATCCAGGGCAAGACCACCAAGGAAATCGCGCTGATCCTCGACATCGGCGTCAAGACCGCCGAGAACCACCGCGCGCGGATGATGGAGAAGCTCGGCCTGCGCAATACGGCCGAGGTCGTCCGTTTTGCCGCGCTGCGCGGCCTGCTGACGTAGGGCGGCTCGGGCGCGCAGCGCCGTGATCCGCTCTTGCATCGCTGCCTGATCCGGGCGTCGCGGCGGCTCAGCACCGTGGCCTGGGCCGCTCCGCATCGATGTCCGGAAACGGCTTCGACGGCCGGCTCGCCGACTTTCTCCGTCCCTTCCCTTACGCGCGCCACCAAGCGGCCGTTATACTTGCCGGGTTTCGCGGGCGCCGGTGCGCAGATGCAACCCCTCGATGGATGAGGCGGCAGCTCCGTAACGATTCTGACGACAATCCCGTAAAGAGGCTTTTTGCAATGAGCAATCAAGGCGTGGATCCCGGCCGGCGCCGGTTCCTGACGCTGACCACCTCCGTGGTGGGCGGTGCAGGTGCTGTGGCCGCTGTCTGGCCGTTTCTCGCATCGTTGAAGCCCAGTGAGCGCGCCAAAGCGCTCGGTGCTCCGGTGAAAATCGACATTGCCGGCGCCGAACCGGGCCAGCGTGTCACGGTCGCTTGGCGCGGCAAGCCGGTGTGGGTCATCAGGCGCACCCCGGAGATGCTGGCGAGCCTCAAGGCTGTCGAAGGCGAACTGCGCGATCCGGAGTCCAAGGAAAAGCAGCAGCCCGACTACATCAGCGGCGAAGCCCGCGCGGTCAAGCCGGAAGTGCTGGTGATGGTCGGCTCGTGCACGCACCTGGGTTGCTCGCCGACGTTCCGCCCGGACCATCCGGCGCCGGACGTCGATCCGAACTGGCAGGGCGGCTTCTACTGCCCCTGCCACGGCTCAAAATTCGATCTCTCGGGCCGCGTCTACAAGGGCGTGCCGGCACCGCTGAACCTCGCGGTGCCGCCGTACCGCTTCGAGACCGACACGCTGATCGTCGTCGGTGAAGACCCGAAGGGAGCTGCCTAATGGCCATCACCCCCAACCCGTACAAGACCACCGGCCTGCTCGGCTGGATCGACGACCGCTTCCCGCTGACCAAGCTGTGGAAGGATCATCTGTCCGAGTACTACGCACCGAAGAACTTCAACTTCTGGTACTTCTTCGGCTCGCTGGCGCTGCTGGTGCTGGT
>CAMLDZ010000038.1 GCA_946478985.1 uncultured Solimonas sp. | reverse complement strand
CAAAGCGGGTGGCATCACAGCGGTGGCCATAGCGTTAACAGGCCCTAGGCCGGCACCTCGTCGGTCCACACCTTGAAGCTTTCAAGCGTGTGCGGGCCGTAAGTGGTGGTGATGGCGACATCAGCAGCGTCGCGGCCGCGGGCGATCAGGATACGGCCGACGCGCGGCTGGTTGTTGCGCGGGTCGAAGCTGTGCCAGCTGCCACCCAGGAACACTTCCATCGAGCCGGCGAAGTCCATGGGCGCGTCGACCGGGGGCACGCCGATATCGCCGAGATATGCGGTGCAATAACGCGCCGGGATGTTGAGACAGCGGCAGAAGGTGATCGCCAGGTGGGCGTAGTCGCGACAGACGCCGGTGCGTTCGTTGAACGTCTCCCAGGCCGTCTTGGTCGGCCGCGCGTACTCGTAGCCGAAAGTGATGCTGCGATGCACGTAGTCGCAGACGGCTTGTACCCGGGGCCAGCCCAGCGGCGTCGGGCCGAACAGTTTCCAGGCGATGTCGGTCAGCAGGTCGGTCTCGCAGTAGCGACTGCCGAGCAGATAGACCAGCGTCTCCTCCGGCAGCTGTTCCACCGGCAGCTGGACGGCGTTGCGCGCGCGCGGCTCCGGGCGTCCGTGGTCCTGGATCAGGCCGTCGGCGCTCAGGCAGATTCGTCCGGCCGGGGCGACGATGCGGCTGCACCAGTTGCCGAATCCGTCGCGGTAAAGAGTCACCGGCACCGCGGGGTTGGTGCGCAGGTGGTCGGCCCGCAGCAGATCGGATGCGCGCGACTCGTGCGAGTGCAGGTGCAGGATCATCGGCGTCGGCTGCGGACACTGATAGATGAGTTCGTAGCCAAAGCGGATATGCATGGGCAGCCTTCGGTCTCGGACGACGATAAGCAGGTGATGCGGGGACAGCTGCAGCACGATGCCGCGCATGAGCGTCGATGCGCCGGCGCCCCGTGCTGCGCGCGCCGGCATCGACCAGCGCGTTAACAGGCCCTAGATCGAGGTCAGGCTGTGGCGCAGCGGCGTGAGCAGCCGCGTCAGCCGCGATGCCCATTGCGCCTGGCCGGCCGCATCGGCGATCAGGTCCTGGCGGATTTCGATGCCGACATGCGGCAGCCCGCGCCGCTCACCATACGCTGGTATCGAGTAGTCGGTGTCGTCGCCGACCGAGTACGGCTCGTTGTCGCCGATCTGCAGGCCGGGTTCGGTCTGCAGCGCCGCCTCCAGCGCGCGCGCCAGGCGCTCGTCGCGGTTGTACAGCAGGCCGATATGCCAGGGCCGCTGCACGCCCTGGTAGACCGGCGTGAAGCTGTGCAAGGACAGCAGCACGGTGGCTTGCCCGCGTTGCAGCCGCCGGTCGAGGATGTGGCGGATCTGCGCGTGATAGGGCGTGAAGATCTCGTCGACGCGCAGTGCGACGTCATCGGCGCTGAGCTGGTGGTTGCCCGGGATCGGCACCTCGTCGCTGCAGCTGAGGATCGATTCGGCGCTGTCGGGCGGCCGGTTGCAGTCGATCACCAGCCGGGAATACGGCTGCATGACCAGCGTCGCCTGCAGGTTTTCCGCCAGGTGCAGGCCCAGCGCCGCGGCGCCGATATCCCAGCCGATGTGGCGCTGCAGCTGCTCGGCGTGCAGGCCCAGCCCGTTCAGGCTCCGCGGTACGCGCATGCCGGCGTGGTCGCAGAGGATGACGAAGGGCGAATGGCTGCAGGCGTATGCGGTCTGCCACGGCCGCGGTTCGTCCTCAGCGAGCAGAGTGCCGCGGTGACGAGCCACAGGGGAGTGAACATCCATCTGCCGACAGTATCACCCGGATTCGGCTCGGCCGTCGGCGATCGCGCGCATCGGTGACAATCCGCGCATCGAATCGGAGCGAGGAACTGACATGTCGTTCGACTACGAACTGTTCGTCATCGGCGGCGGGTCCGGCGGCGTGCGCGCGGCGCGTACGGCGGCGGGCTTCGGTGCGCGCGTCGGTCTTGCCGAAAGCGCCGAGCTGGGCGGGACCTGCGTCAATCTCGGCTGCGTGCCGAAGAAGATGCTCGCCTATGGCGCCGCCTACGCGGACGAATTTGCGCAGGCGCCCAGCTATGGCTGGACGCTGGACCAGGCCGCCTTCGACTGGCCGACCCTGCTCGCCAACAAGAATCGCGAAATCGCCCGGCTCAACGGCATCTACGCCGACCTGCTCGACAGGGCTGCCGTGCGGACGTTTCGCGGCCACGCGCGGCTGCTGGACGCGCACACGATCGACATCCAGGGCCAGGTCGTGCGCGCCGAGAACATCCTGATTGCCACCGGCGGCGAACCGCAGCTGCCGGCAGTGCCGGGCATCGAGCATGCGATCACGTCCGACCAGGCGTTCCACCTGCCGGCGCTGCCGCGTCGCATCGTCGTCGTCGGCGGCGGCTATATCGCCGTGGAGTTCGCCTCGATCTTCCACGGCATGGGCGCGCAGGTGACGCAGCTGTACCGCGGCGCGCTGTTTCTGGGCGCATTCGACGATGGCGTCCGCCAGCATCTGGCCGAGCAGCTGCGGCTCAAGGGTCTGGATCTGCGCTTCAATGCCGACGTCGCGGGCATCGAGCGCCACGGCGACGGCAGTCTGCAGGTGCTGCTGCAAGATGGCGGCACCCTCGCAGCCGATTGCGTGCTCTATGCCACCGGCCGGCGGCCCAGGCTCGATGGCCTCAACCTGCAGGCCACCGCGGCGCGCCTGGATGCGCGCGGCTACATCGAGGTGGATGCGCAATACCGCAGTGCGGAGCCCTCGATCCTGGCGGTCGGCGATGTCATCGGCCGCGTGCAGCTGACGCCGGTGGCGCTGGCCGAAGGCATGGCGGTCGCGCGGCTGCTGTTCCAGCCGCAGGCGTTCCGGCCGCTCGACTACGCGCAGATTCCCACCGCGGTCTTCAGCCTGCCCAATGTCGGCACGGTGGGCCTGACGGAAGTGGCGGCGCGCCAGGCAGGGCACTCGCTGCGCATCTACGAGAGCCGCTTCAAGCCGCTGCGCCTGACGCTGACCGCGTCGCCGGAATCGACCTTCCTCAAGCTGGTCGTCGACGCCGACACCGACCGCGTGCTGGGTTGCCACATGGTCGGGCCGGACGCCGGCGAGCTGATCCAGGGGCTGGCCGTGGCGCTCAAGGCCGGGGCCAGCAAACAGGTGTTCGACGACACCATCGGCATCCATCCCACCACCGCGGAAGAGTTTGTGACGATGCGTCAGGCGCGGCCCGGCTGATGGCCGATTTTCGGACATTCGCAGGCTGATTCTCCGCTTGTGCGAAAAGCGCCGCCGCCAGGCAATCAAACCGCTGGCCAAGCGCCCGGCAAATGCCCGCTTGTGTTAAGATTTTCTGACATCCGATCCCGTCCTGGCGCGGCCGCAAAGGCGCGCTGGAATCCTTTGAAATTCCGGCTGTTGCGTACGTGCTGCTGAGGCCGCGCGCCGGGACGGTAAATGCCTGATCCGCGCCCGACCGATGACCGTCGTCCATGACTGATTTCGCCAAGGAAGTTGTCAGCGTCAATCTCGAAGACGAGATGCGGCGCAGTTATCTCGATTACGCGATGAGCGTGATCGTCGGCCGCGCGCTGCCGGACGCCCGCGATGGCTTGAAACCGGTGCACCGCCGCTCGCTGTTCGCGATGCACGAGCAGCGCAACGACTACAACAAGCCGTTCAAGAAGTCGGCGCGCATCGTCGGTGACGTGATGGGTAAATACCATCCGCACGGCGACTCGGCGATCTACGACACCATCGTGCGCATGGCGCAGCCGTTCTCGATGCGCTACCTGCTGGTCGACGGCCAGGGCAATTTCGGCTCGGTCGACGGCGATAACCCGGCGGCGATGCGTTACACCGAAATCCGCATGACGCGGATCGCACACGAGCTGCTTGCCGACATCGACAAGGAAACGGTCGATTTCCAGCCCAACTACGACGGTTCCGAGCAGGAACCCAGCGTCCTGCCCGCCAAGTTTCCGAACCTGCTGGTCAACGGCAGCTCCGGCATCGCCGTCGGCATGGCCACCAACATTCCGCCGCACAATCTCGGCGAGGTCATCGACGGCTGCATCGCCCTGATCGACAACCCCTCGATCACGCTGGCCGAGCTGATGCAGCACATCCCGGCGCCGGACTTCCCAACGGGCGGCCTGCTGCTGGATGCGGCAGGACTGGTCGAGGCCTACGCCACCGGTCGTGGCCGCATCGTCGTGCGCGGCCGTACGCACTTCGAGGACGTCTCCGCCGACAAGCAGGCGATCATCGTCACCGAGCTGCCGTACCAGGTGAACAAGGCGCGGCTGCTGGAGAAGATCGCCGAGCTGGTCAAGGACAAGAAGCTCGAAGGCATCACCGAACTGCGCGACGAATCCGACAAGGACGGCATGCGCATGGTGATCGAGCTGCGCCGCGGCGAGAACGCCGAGGTGGTGCTCAACAATCTGTTCCAGCAGACGCAGCTGCAGGACAGCTTCAATCTCAACATGGTGGCGCTGGACAACGGTCAGCCGCGACTGTTGTCGCTGCAGCAGCTGCTCGACATCTTCGTGCGGCACCGCCGCGAGGTCGTGACGCGCCGCACCCGCTACCTGCTGCGTGAAGCGCGCCGCCGCGCCCACGTTCTGGAAGGCCTGTCGGTCGCGCTGGCCAATCTGGATGCGGTGATCGCGCTGATCCGCAGTTCGCCGACGCCGGCCGAGGCCAAGGCCGGCCTGATGGGCAGCATCTGGGAGCCCGGCCCGGTGCTGGCGATGCTGGAACGCGCTGGCGCCGACGCCTCGCGGCCGCAGGAGCTGACGCGCGAGTTCGGCATCATCGATCACGACGGCAAGCCCGGCTACCGGCTTTCCGAAGCGCAGGCGCAGGCCATTCTGGAATTGCGCCTGCACCGGCTGACCGGCCTGGAGCAGGACAAGATCCACGACGAGTTCAAGGCCCTGCTGGAGGCGATCCTCGATTACCTCGACATCCTCGGTTCGGAGACGCGCCTGCTGTCGGTGATCCGCGGCGAGCTGCTGGAGGTCAAGGAACAGTACGGCGACGAGCGCCGCACCGAGATCACCGACGCCGCGCTCAACATCAATCGTGAAGACCTGATTCCGCCGCAGGACATGGTCGTCACGCTGTCGCACGAGGGCTACGTCAAGGCGGTGCCGCTGGTCGAATACCAGGCGCAGAAGCGGGGCGGCCGCGGCAAGATCGCCGCCACCACCAAGGACGAGGATTTCGTCGACCGCCTCTGGGTCGCGCATTCGCACGACACGCTGCTGTGCTTCAGCAGCGCCGGCAAGTGCTACAAGCTGCGCGTGTTCGAGCTGCCGCCGGGTTCGCGCGGCTCGCGCGGCAAGCCGTTCAACAATCTGCTGCCGCTCGAAGGCGGCGAGAAGATCAATGCCGTGCTGGCGATCAAGAGCTTCGCGCCGGCGCCCTTGCTCGAGGGCGAGGAGCCCAGGAGCAGCTTCATCTTCATGGTCACGCGTCGCGGCACCGTCAAGAAGACCGAGCTGGCCGCGTTCCAGAACGTGCGTCGCAACGGCATCATCGCCGTCGACCTGCGCGTCGACGACGAACTGGTCGGCGTCGCGCTGACCCGCGGCAACGACGACGTGATCCTGGTCTCCGACGGTGGCCGTGCGATCCGCTTCAACGAGAACGACGTGCGCGTGATGGGTCGCGGCGCGACCGGCGTGCGCGGCATCCGCCTGCTGAAGGCGTTTGCCGGCAGCGAGGAGGAGGGTGAGGACGCGCTCGAAGCGGCCGAGGATGGCGACGAGGCCGGCGCCGAAGGCGTCGATGGTGCGCGCGTGATCGCGCTGATCGTCGCCGAGGGTGGCGACATCCTCACCGTCTCCGAATTCGGCTACGGCAAGCGCACGCCGGTCGAGCAGTTCCCGCGTCGCGGCCGTGGCGGCCAGGGCGTGATCGCCCAGGCGCTGTCCGACAAGACCGGCCGGCTGATCGGCGCCGTCACCGTCGACGACAGCCATCAGGTCATGCTGATTTCCGAGAACGGCATCCTGATCCGCTTCAAGACCACCGACGTGCGCACGATGAGCCGCAACACCCAGGGCGTGCGCCTGATGCGCGCCGGCGACGCCGACCGTCTGGTCGGCATCGATCGCATCGTCGCCGACGACGAAGCCGATGCGGTCATCGATGAAGTGGGCGAAGCGGATTCAGAGATGCCAGCGGCCGATTGAGCTGTGATCACCTTCTCCCCGCTTGCGGGGAGAAGGTGGCGCACAGCGCCGGATGAGGGGGAGCGCGGCATCATCAGGCGATACGGGTGCCTCGCTGCCCCTCGCCCCAACCCTCTCCCCGCAGGCGGGGAGAGGGAACAACCGTAGCTGCTTTGAGTGGCCGAACCGTAAGTCCGCGTTTCTCAAACCGCCAGCGCTACCAGCACCGTCAGCTCGGTCAGTTCGACGGCGGCGCCAGCGCAGTCGCCGGTAAAGCCGCCGAGGCGGCGCATGAAGGCGCGGCGCAGCAGGGCGAAGGCGGCGACTGCGCATAAGGCCGCAAACACGCCGTCGATGCCGGCGGCGGCCGTGCTGGCCAGCGCCAGCGACACGACGATCCACGCCATGTTGCGCGGCAGCTGTTCGGCCAGCGCGCTGCCGAGCCCCTGGCTGCGCACATAGGGCGTGCTCGCGAACAGCGCCGGCATCGCCGCCCGCGCCAGCAGCGGCGCCAGCCACAGCGTCCAGCCGGCCCCCTGCTCAAGCAGGGCCAGCAGCGCCGCAAATTTGCTCAGCAGCACGACGACGATCGCGACCACGGCCATCGAACCCGCGTGCGTGTCCTTCATGATCGCCAGCGTGCGCTCGCGGTCGCCATGACCGCCGATCCAGGCATCGGCGCAGTCGGCCAGGCCGTCCAGATGCAAGGCGCCGCTGGCGATCACCCACAGGCCCAGCAGCAGCGCCGCGTGCAGCGGCAGCGGCAGCGCCGGAATCACCGCGACGACCAGCAGCAGGCCCAGCAGCGCACCGACCAGCGGGTACCACAGCAGCGACTGGCCCAGCTCGGTCGCCGACGGCGCCGGTTCCACGCGCAGCGGCAGCCGCGTCAGGAACTGCAGCGCGACGAGCAGGCCGCGCGGCATCAATGCAGGCTCACGCCGCTTGCCGGGGCCGCGAACGCCGTCAATGCCGGCGACGGCAGACGGATCAGCCCGGCCAGCGGCACTTCGATCTCGTGCGAGCGCGTCAGCGGCAGCCCGCGCTCCAGCGCGAGCAGAACGCGGATCGGCCCGCCGTGGGTGACGACCAGGGTGCTGACCGCGTCTTCAGCGAGTTCCAGCCAGGCGGCAAACACCCGCGACTGCAGTGCGCGCAGCGACTCGGAGCCCGGCGGCGCAGCGCCCAGCGGATCGGCCCAGAACGCGCCGAGCTCGGCCTCCGGGATCTCGCGCGGGTGGCGGCCTTCCCAGCTGCCGAAATGCAGCTCGCGCAGACGTGCATCGATGCGGCAGGGCACGCCGAGCTGCGCGGCCAGCGATTCGGCAAAGTCGGCACAGCGCGTCAGCGGCGAGCTGACGATGCGCTGCCAGCGGCGGCCCTGCACGGCATCGAGCATCGCTGCCATGCCGTCCATGGTCAGCGGCGCGTCGGTGCTGCCGCAGTAGTGGCCGCGGAGCGTCGTCGCGCCGTGGCGGAGGAGATCGATACCCATGATGCGTCAATTCTTGCCGGCGACGCCTGCCTCGGCAAACGTCGCCATGCCGGCGTGCAGCGCGCAGGCCAGCCGCAGCAGCGGCACCGCGACCGCCGCGCCGCTGCCCTCGCCGAGGCGCAGGCCCAGATCGATCAGGCCGTGCGCGTCGAAAGCCTGCAGCACGCGCGCGTGCCCGGGCTCCGCCGAGCGGTGCGCAAAGATCAGCCAGGGCCGCAGTTCGGGGCGCATCTGCGTGGCCGCCAGCGCGGCGACGCTGACGATGAAGCCGTCGACCAGCACCGGAATGCGCTGCTGCGCGGCGGCGATGCAGGCACCGGCCAGCGCGGCGATCTCGAAACCGCCGAGGCGGCGCAAGGCCTCGCGCGGCGTCGCGCAATGCGGCGCGTGCAGCGCCAGCGCCCGCTCGATTACCAGCGCCTTGTGCGCGACGCCCGGCGCGTCGAGGCCGGTGCCGGGACCGGCGAGGGTGGCGGGCGCGGCGCCGAGCAGCTGGCAGGCCAGCGCGCTGGCGCTGGTGGTGTTGGCGATGCCCATCTCGCCGCCGATGAACAGCTCGGCATGCGCGGCCTTCGCGCGCAGCGCCGCGTCGCGGCCGCTGGCCAGCGCCTGATCCAGCTGCGCATCGCTCATCGCCGCTTCGCGCGCGAGGTTGGCGGTGCAGGCGGCGATCCGCTCGCGACGCACGCCGGTCTTTGCCGACGATGCACCGACGGTGCCGAGATCGACGACCTCGAAGCGCGCGCCCAGCGTGCGCGCGGCGACGCTGATCGCGGCGCCGCCGTGCGCGAAGTTGTCGACCATCTGCGCCGTCACCGCCTGCGGAAACGCCGAGACGTTCTCGGCGGCGACGCCGTGGTCGGCGGCGAACACGCTGATGTGGACGCGCTCGACCGCGGGCTGTTCACGCGACTGCAGGCCGGCGAGGCGGATCGCCAGGGTCTCCAGTTCGCCGAGCGCGCCGGGCGGCTTGGTCAGCTGAGCCTGCCGCGCGCGCGCGGCGGCTTCGGCTGCGGCGCTCGGCGCGGGGATGGCGGCATCGAGCCAGTTCGAGGGGCCAGTCACGGTGCGGGTCCTTTGAGCGTCATCGGCAGGCCGGCGACGCAGAAGACGACGCGCTCGCAGCGCGCCGCCAGTTGCTGATGGAGACGGCCGGCTTCATCGACGTAGCGGCGCGTCAGTTCGCCGAGCGGAATGATGCCGAGGCCGGTTTCGTTGCTGACCAGCAGCAGCTGGCCGGGCAGGGTGGTGAAGACATCGAGCAGCGCATCGCGCTCGCGCGCCAGCGTGCCATCGTCGGCGAGCAGCAGATTGCTCAGCCACAAGGTCAGGCAGTCGACGAGGATGCAGCGACCGGCGCGCGCCTCGTTCTTCAGCGTGGCGGCCAGCGCCAGCGGTTGTTCGACCGTGCGCCAGTGTGCCGGCCGCTCGGCGCGATGCCGGGCGATGCGCGCGCCCATCTCGCCGTCACCGGCCGCGGCGGTGGCGATGTAGACCACTTCCAGCCCGCTGTCCTGCGCGAGCCGTTCGGCGAGCCGGCTCTTGCCGGAACGTGCGCCGCCGAGAATCAGGCTGCGTGGCGTCGTGCTCATGTCGATGTCGCTTGCAGGTCGAGCAGCGCGAGGACGCGCGGCATGTCGAGATGTGCTTCCAGCGTGTCGGCGAGCCGGTCGAGCGAGGCTTCGCGCAGTGCGTCGATGTCGACGGTCTGTGCGCGCTCCAGGCCGGCCCAGTGCAGCAGCGCGGCGCAGGCGTCCGGCGCGTCGAACACGCCGTGCACATAGGTGCCGAGCACGGCGTTGTCGTCACTGACCGCACCGTCGTCGCGGTTGCCGAGGTGTGCCGCCGGACGCGACAGCGCCGCGCCGCGGCTGACACCGGCGTGAATCTCGTAGCCGCGCACCTCGGCATCGGCAAACGCCAGCCGGCCTTCGACACGGCGCAGCTGTTTCTCGGCTTCCAGCGTGGTGGCGAGATCGAGCCAGCCGAAGCCGGCCGTCTCGCCCGGCGCGCCTTCGATGCCGAGCGGATCGGCGATCGAGGTGCCGAGCATCTGCAGGCCGCCGCAGATGCCGAGCAGCTTGCCGCCGTAGCGCAGGTGTTTTTGCAGGTACGGCTCCCAGCCCTGTGCGCGCAGCCAGGCGAGGTCGCTGCGCACGGCCTTGGAGCCGGGCAGGATCACCAGATCGGCGGCCGGCTTGTCCTCGTTGGGCCCGACGAAACGGAAGTCGACCTGCGGATGCTGGCGCAGCGGATCGAAGTCGGTGTGATTGCTGATGCGCGGGATCACCGGCGCGATCACGCGCAGCTTGGCGTCCGCCTTGTGCGCCTCGCCGCGGACGATGGCGTCTTCGGCATCGAGCGCGAGGCCGTGCAGGTAGGGCAGCGTGCCGAGCACCGGCTTGCCGCTGCGTTCCTCCAGCCAGCGCAGGCCGGGTTCGAGCAGCTTGATGTCGCCGCGGAAGCGGTTGATGACGAAGCCGACCACGCGCGCCTGCTCGGAGGCGCTGAGCAGCTCCAGGGTGCCGACCAGGTGCGCGAACACGCCGCCGCGATCGATGTCGGCGACCAGGATCACCGGGCAGTCGACCGCCTCGGCGAAGCCCATGTTGGCGATGTCGTTGGCGCGCAGGTTGATCTCCGCCGGCGAGCCGGCGCCTTCGACGATCACCGCCTGGTATTGCGCCTGCAAGCGCGCGTGCGAGGCCAGCACCGCCTCGCGGGCGATGCGCTTGTAGTCGTGATAGCCGCGCGCGTCCATGTTGGCGACCGCGCGGCCATGGATGATCACCTGCGCGCCGACGTCGGTGGTCGGCTTGAGCAGCACCGGGTTCATGTCGGTGGTCGGCTGCAGTCCGGCCGCCTGCGCCTGCAGCGCCTGCGCGCGGCCGATCTCGCCGCCGTCGGCGGTCACCGCCGAGTTCAGCGCCATGTTCTGCGGCTTGAACGGTGCGATGGCATGACCGCGACGCTTGAGCACGCGGCACAGGCCGGCGACCAGCGTGCTCTTGCCGGCGTCGGAGGTGGTGCCCTGCACCATCAGCGTGTGGCGGTTCATGCCCTCACCCCGAAGCCCTCTGCCGCAGGCGGTCGAGGGGCTTGATGATTCCTACCTTCTCCCGCTTGCGGGAGAAGGTGGCGCACCGCGCCGGATGAGGGCCGCAGCGCCACGCGCAGCCGTTCAAGTTCCCGCGCATCACGCGGCAGACCGAAGCGCAGACTGGCACCGTCGTCGCAGAGCCGCGTCAGCACGCCCAGGCTGGCCAGCGCCGCGTGCAGCGCCGCGGCCTGCGGGTGGCGCAGCCACTGGAACAGCGCGCAGCCGCCGTCCGGCGCAAGGCCTGCATCGCGCAGAGCCTGCGCCAGCTCGGCGCTGGCGCCCTGCAGCCGTGCGCCTTGCGTCCGCTGCCAGTCACGATCGTCGAGCGCCTGCGTGGCGATCAGCCGTGCCGGCCCGGACAGCGGCCAAGGGCCAAGCATGTCGCGCAGCCGCGCGCGCAGCGACGCCTCGGCGAGCACGAAGCCGACGCGCGCGCCGGCCAGGCCGAAGAACTTGCCGAGCGAGCGCAGCACGATCAGGCCGGGGCGATGCGCATCGGCGGCGAGGCTGGCATCAGGCTCCGCGTCGACAAAGGCTTCGTCGAGCAGCAGCCAGCCGCCGCGTGCTTCGAGCCGCGCATGCAGGGCCAACAGTTCGTCGCGTGTGTAGCGCTGGCCGTCGGGATTATTGGGATGCGCGAGCACGACGACGTCGAGCGCATCGATCTGCTCCAGCAGCACCTCGCGCGGCAGTGCAGCGACCGCATGGCCAGCCTGCCGCCAGGCCTGCGCATGCTCGGCATAGCAGGGCCGCAGCACGCCGACGCGTGATGGCGCGCGCAGCCTCGGCAGCATCTGGATCGCCGCCTGCGAGCCGGCGACCGCCAGCGCGGCGGCGCCGTAGTAGCGCTGCGCCGCCGCTTCGAGGCCGTCCTCGTCCTCCGGCAGCCGCGACCAGTGCCGCACCTCGATCGCGCAGGCGCGATCGTCGAGCCAGCTCCACGGACTGATGCCCGTCGACAGATCCAGCCAGTCGCCAAGGGCGATGCCGTACTGCTGTGCGGCGCGGCGCAGTCTGCCGCCGTGCTCAAGCATGGCCGCGCACCAGCAGGGTGACGACGACGCTGACGACCAGCAGCGCCGCCAGCCAGATCGTCAGCGCGCGCAGCAGCAGCGACAGCGCGCGGCGGATGTCGTCGGCGACCGGGGCCGGGCCGCAGCCGAGCGAGGGCCGCTTCTTGAGCTGGCCGTGATAGCGCGCGCTGCCGCCGAGGCTGAGGCCGAGCGCGCCGGCACCGGCCGCCATCACCGGGCCGCCGTTGGGGCTGTCCCAGGCCGGCGCCTGCGTGCGCCAGCAGTGCAGGGCGTCGGCGCCGTGGCCGGCGAGCGCATAGCTCAGCGCGGTCAGTCGCGCCGGGATCCAGTTGACCAGATCGTCGAGCTTCGCCGCCGCCCAGCCGAAATGCAGATGCCGCGGCGTGCGGTAGCCCCACATCGCGTCGAGCGTGTTGATCAGGCGATAGGCCAGTGCGCCGGGTGCGCCAGCGACGGCGAACCAGAACAGCGCGCCGAACACCGCGTCGCTGCCGTTTTCCAGCACCGATTCGATCGCGGCGGCGGCGACGCGCGTTTCGTCCAGCTGCGAGCAGTCGCGGCTGACGATCATGCCGACGCGGCGTCGCGCCTCGGGCAGATCCTGGCGGCGCAGCGCGATCCAGACCTCGCGTGCGTGATCGCGCAGGCTGCGGTGGCCGATGGTGAAATACAGCACGGTGATCTCGATCAGCGCACTCAGCAGCGGCCAGCGTGCGGTCAGCGCCAGCAACAGCGCGCAGGCCAGTGTCGCCGGCGCTACGGCCAGCAGCAGCGCCAGTGCGCCGCGCTGGCGGGCCCGGCTTCTGTCCGCAGCCTCGCCGGGATGCAGGCGCGCTTCCAGCGCTTTTGCATAGCGGCCGAACGCCACCAGCGGATGGCCACGGCGCGGTTCGCCGAGGATCGTGTCGGCGGCGACGGCGGCAGTGATCAGCAAGGCGCTCATGGCAAAGCTTCGCCGCGCGCGGTGGCGGTGATCAAGCGGCTCAGCTGCGCGAGGCCGTCGCCGAGCGCGGCCGGACCCGGCTGCAGGATGTCGCAGGACTTGATCTCGGCCAGGCGTCCGTCGCGCACTGCCGGGATCACGTCCCAGCCGGGCCGCGCCGCAACTTTCTCGGCCTTGAACTTCTTGCCGCACCAGGAGCCGATGATCAGCTGCGGCGCGCGTTCGATGATCCTTGCGCTGTCCTCGATGATGCGCCGCCTGGCGCTAGCTTCGCACGACAGTTCCGGGAAGCAGTCGCTGCCACCGGCGATCTCGATCAGCTCGGCGACCCAGCGGATGCCGGATATGATCGGTTCGTCCCATTCCTCGAAGAACACGCGCGGCCGCTGCGGCAGGCGCGCGGCTGCCTCTCCTGCGGCATCGACGTTGCGCTGCAGCTCGTCGAGCAGCGCCTGCGTGCGCTGCGGCGCGCGCACCATCGCGCCGAGCATGGCGATGAATTCGAAGATGTCCGCGACGCTGCGCTGGTTGAAGATCTGCACCGCGACGCCGGCGCGGATCAACTCGGCGGCGATGTCGGCCTGCAGGTCGGAAAAGCCGAGCACCAGATCCGGCTTGAGTTCGAGAATGCGCTCGATCCTGGCGCTGGTGAACGCGGCCACCTTGGGCTTCTCCTTGCGCGCCTGCGGCGGCCGCACGGTGAAGCCGGAAATGCCGACGATGCGGTCCTGCTCGCCGAGCCGGTACAGCGTCTCGGTGGTCTCCTCGGTCATGCAGACGATGCGCTGCGGGCCGCGCGCGATGAAGCTCATGGCGTGGCGTCCGTCCAGCGGTTCTCGCACAGCAACGCCGCGAGCGGGCGCGGCTCGCGCCAGCGCTCCAGCTGCAGCATCGGTGCGGCGTAGAACTGCTCGACCGGCCCCAGGCACAGCACGGCGATCGGCTTGGCGCGCGTCGGCAGGTTCAGCAGCGTGGCCAGTTCGCCGGGTTCGAACATCGATACCCAGCCCAGGCCGAGCCCTTCGGCGCGCGCGGCGAGCCAGAGGTTCTGGATCGCGCAGGCGGCGGAGGCCAGCGACATCTCCGGCAGCGTGCGGCGGCCGAAGATCTCCTGCGCGCCGCCGTCGTCTACGGCGACCACCAGCAGCTCGGCGCAGTCGCGGATGCCTTCGACTTTCAGTGCGAGGAATTCGTCGCGGCGCGCGCCGAGCGCGTCGGCGGTGCGCGCGACCTCGTCGTGGACCAGCGTGTGGATGGCGCCACGCAGCGCGGCATCGGTGATCCGCACGATCCGCCAGGGCTGCGACAGGCCGACGCTGGGCGCCGCATGCGCGGCTTCGAGCAGGCGGCGCAGCGTGTCCGGCGCGATGCTGCCGCCGGCGAAGTGGCGCATGTCGCGGCGCTGGTGGATCGCGTGATAGACCGCGTCGACTGCGCCGGCCTCGAAGCGATGCGCGCTCATCGCCGCTTCAGGCGCCGAACAGCCGCGCCGCGGCGACCGGGTTCGACGCGAAGTAGAAATGCACGTAGGACGCGGTCAGCGCGCCGTCGCGGTAGATCGCCTCGGCGGTCTTGCCGCCATTGGGATTGCGACCGCGCGCCTGCGGCTGCAGCGGCGTGCGCAGCTCCGAGTAATGGAAGCTGTGACCGCGCAGCTCGCCGTCCGGCGTGTCGACGGCCTGCAGGCCGAGCGCCTGCAGTTTTGGCCGCATCGTCGTTGCGCCCGGCAGCAGGCCGGCCATCGCGTGCTCGCGGCCGTCACGGTCGGCGAGCGTCTCGAACAGCGACATCATGCCGCCGCACTCGGCGAGCAGCGGCTTGCCGGCATCGCGGTGCGCGCGCAGCGCGGCGTGCATCGCCGTGTTGGCGGCAAACGTTCCGGCATGCAGTTCCGGATAGCCGCCCGGCAGATACACGGCGTCGCATTCCGGCGGCGCGGTGTCGGCGAGCGGCGAGAAGAAGCCCAACTCGGCGCCGAGCGCGCGCAGCGTGTCGAGGTTGGCGGGGTAGAGGAACGAGAACGCCGCATCGCGGGCGATGGCGATGCGCTTGCCGCGCAGCAGCGGCGGTGGCGCTTCGGCGAGCGGCGCAGCGAACTCGATCTCGGGGATTTGAGCGAAGTCGACCGCGTCACCGAGCGCAGCAGCAGCGGCGTCGATACGCGCATCGATGTCGGCGATCTCGGCGGCCTGCACCAGGCCGAGATGGCGTTCCGGCAGCTGATACGCCGGATCGCGCGGCAGCGCGCCGAGCCAGTGCAGCGGCGCCGGCAGGCTGTCCTTGAGCATCTGCCCGTGGCGCGTCGAGCCGACGCGGTTGGCGATCACGCCGTGCATCAGCATTTTTTGGGGCAAACCGTCCTGATAGCGCGATAGTCCGAACGCCAGCGCGCCGAAGGTCTGCGCCATCGCGCTGCCGTCGATCACCGCCAGCACCGGCACGCCGAAACGGCGCGCGAGGTCGGCGCTCGACGGCGCGCCGTCGTAGAGGCCCATCACGCCTTCGATCAGGATCAGGTCGTTGTCCTGCGCCGCCGCGTGCAGCCGTGCCACGCAATTGGACTCGCCCACCATCCACAGGTCGAGCTGTTCGGCCGGCGCGCCGGACGCACGCTCCAGCAGCATCGGGTCGAGAAAATCCGGGCCGGTCTTGAAGCAGCGCACGCGCAGGCCGGCCTCCCGCGCACGGCGCGCCAGTGCGCTGGTGACGGTGGTCTTGCCCTGGTTCGACGCCGGTGCCGAGACCAGCAGCGCGCGGCAGCGCGCGGCCGGGCCGCTGCCGACCGCGGCGCTCACAGCTCGACGCCTTTCTGCGCGCGGATGCCGGACTGGAAGGCGTGCTTGAGCACGGCGATCTCGCTGACGGTGTCGGCGGCCTCGATCAGCTCCGGCGGCGCGGCGCGGCCGGTGACGACGGCGTGCTGCAGGTCCGGGCGCGACAGCAGCACGCGCACCACCTCCTGCACGTCGAGGTAGCGGTGCTTGAGCGCGATGTTGAGTTCGTCGAGCACCACGAGCCCGTAGGCCTCGTCGGCGAGCATGCGTGCGGCGATCTGCCAGGCGGCTTGCGCCTTCTCGATGTCACGCGAGCGGTCCTGGGTTTCCCAGGTATAGCCTTCGCCCATCACGTGCCAGTCGAGACGGCCTTCGAGGCCGGGCAGATTGCGGAAGAACCGTTCCTCGCCGGTCGACATCGCGCCCTTGATGAACTGCACGACGCCCACCTTCATGCCGTGGCCGAGCGCGCGCGCGACCATGCCGAACGCCGCCGAACTCTTGCCCTTGCCGTTGCCGGTGTTGACCAAAAGAACGCCGCGGTCCTCGGTGGCCGCGGCGATCTTGCTGTCGATGACCTGCTTCTTGCGCAGCATCCGCACGCGATGGCGTGCGGCGAGCGCGTCTTCTGGTTCGCTCACCCGCGTGAGCGTCTCAGGCGCGGGCCAGCTCGCCGCGCGGCGCCAGCAGGCGCAGCGTGGCGTAGACGACGGCGGCGACGATCACATAGCCGGCCATCACGCTGGTCGAGTGCGGGTAGTACTGGGCGATGCGCGCAGCGAACTCGGCCAGGCTGGCATCCGGGTAATGGCCCGAGAAGAAGTAGAAGCCGCCGCCCGAGCACAGGTAGGCGACGAAGCCGCTGGCCGCCAGCGTGCTGGCCAGCGGCAGCAGCGTGCGCAGTTCATCGCGATGGATCGAGCTGTACAGGCGGCCGGCAAACCACAGCGAGCCGTAGGCCGGCAGCAGCACCCAGTAGGCCGGCGACAGGCACCACTGGGTGACGGTGCCGTTCTTCAGCGAGGCGAGGTCGAGCACCGTGGCCAGCGCGAACAGCGCGGCGAAGCCCCAGAGCGGGCGGAAGAACAGGCCGGCCAGGAAGAACACGGCCCACGAGGCGCTCGGCAGCGCATCGACGCTGGCGAAGTGCTGGCCACGCGTGGCGATCATCAGCAGCGCGAGCGCGCCCATGACGCCGAACTGCACCGGACGGGAAAGGTTCATCGCAAAGACTCCTGGCTGCGCGCGCGGCGCGTTGGCAAAGCATCCCGAATCGACACGCCCTCCGCGCATCTTCGGTTCGTTGCGGACCGGTCTCCGGGCTCGCGAGTGCAGGCTTCGGATCTCTGCCTTCCCGCGCGTTGCGCAGTGGCGATGGGAGTCCGTCTCTCGCTTACCGTTGCGGGGGCAGCGCCGGGCTGGTGTCCAGGGTCTGGAGACGTCACCGGCTTCCCGTTTCACCTGCATCGAGTGGAGCGATGCAGGCATCCGTAACGGCGCGGACTTTAGCACCGCGACCGCGCTCGCGACAGTCGGCGGCATGCATCTGAAGGTGAGCTGGGCAGCGACATCGAGCCACTCCCCGGCTTGTCCAAACGCGGGTGAAGGGCGCGCCGGACGCGCACGTGTACTCGAAAGCGGCCTTTGATCCGCTCATCGGGCACCTTCTCCCCGCAGGCTGGGTTCCAGCGGCAATGCCGATGATATGATCATCATATGCACATAACGTGTGTTGGATGGGTGAAGGCATGATCGCGATCGTCGAGGCGGCGCGGGCGGGTTTGTTCAGGCCGGAGCACTGGCTGCGCAACATCGTCGCCGGCGCGATCGTCGGCGTCGTCGCGCTGCCGCTGGCGATGGCCTTCGCGATCGCTTCCGGCGTCAAGCCGGAGCAGGGCATCTACACGGCGATCGTCGCCGGCCTGATCGTCTCGCTGTTCGGCGGCAGCCGCATCCAGATCGCCGGCCCGACCGGCGCCTTCGTCGTGATCCTGGCCGGTGTCACCGCCCAGCACGGCGTCGACGGCTTGCTGCTGGCGACGGCGATGGCCGGCCTGATCCTCGTGCTGCTGGGCCTGGCGCGCTTCGGCGGCGTGCTGCGCTACATCCCCGATCCGGTGATCGTCGGCTTCACCGCCGGCATCGGCGTGATCATCTGGACCGGCCAGTGGAAGGACTTCTTCGGCCTGCCGAAGATCCAGGGCGCGCATTTCCACGACAAGCTGCTGCATCTGTTGGAGGCCTTGCCGTCGCTGCATCCGGCGACTACCGCGCTGGCGCTGCTGAGTCTGCTGGTCGTGCTCTGCGGGCCGCGCGTCCCGGGCCTTGCGCGCGTGCCGGGACCGCTGCTGGCGATGCTGGTCGTCACCGCGCTGCAGACGGCGTTCGGCTTCGATGGCGTGGCGACGATCGCCAGCGCCTTCGGCGGCATTCCGCAGGGCCTGCCGTCGCTGACGCTGCCGGCGTTCAGCTTCGAGCGGCTGATCAGCCTGGTGCCGTCGGCGTTCACGATCGCGATGCTCGGCGCCATCGAATCACTGCTGTCGGCGGTAGTGGCCGACGGCATGGCCGGCACGCGCCACGATTCCAACCAGGAGCTGATCGGCCAGGGCATCGCCAATCTGGTCGCGCCATTGTTCGGCGGCTTTGCGGCGACCGGCGCGATCGCCCGCACCGCGACCAACTTCCGCAACGGCGCGACCGGTCCGCTGGCCGGCATCGTTCATTCGCTGGTGCTGGTGCTGATCCTGCTGCTGCTCGCGCCGCTGGCCGGCCGCGTGCCGCTGTGCGTGCTGGCGGCGATCCTGTTCGTCGTCGCCTGGAACATGAGCGAGGCGCACCGATTCGTCTGGATGCTGCGCAAGGCCCCGCGCGCCGACACGATCATCCTGGTGGTGACTTTCCTGCTGACGGTGTTCGCCGATCTGGTGGTCGCCGTCAACGTCGGCGTGATTCTGGCGATGCTGCTGTTCCTGCGCCGGATGTCGCAGTCGGTGGAAGTCGCGCCGCTGGCCGAGCGCGAGCTGCAGCGCGAGCTGCAGGATGCCGGCCGCGCGCAGTTGCCGCCCGGCACGATGGTCTATTCGATCGACGGACCGTTTTTCTTCGGCGCCGTCGAAAATCTCGAACGCGCGCTGCAACAGACGCATACCGATCCATGTCATATCGTCATCCGTCTCGCGCGCGTGCCGTTCATGGACATCACCGGCATGCAGACGCTGGAGGAAGCGATCACGCGGCTTGAGCGCCGTGGTGTGCATGTGCTGCTATGTGAGGCGCGGCGCAGTGTGCTGCGCAAGCTGATCCGCGCCGGCCTGGCGCGCCGCGACGGCCGCCGGCGCTACCACGGCGGTTTTGACGATGCCCTGCGCGCCTGCGAACCGGCCGACGACCACGCTGCGATGCGTGCTTGATCCTTCAAAGGAGCGACGATGCAAGACCACCCGCCCGACGAACCGGCGCGCAAGCCGCCCAACGTGTTCCAGCTGATCGGCGGCATTCTGGCCGCCGCCGTCGGCATTCGCAGCAGCCGCGATCGCGGTCAGGAGTTTGCGCAGGCGGGTACGCTGACGATGCTGCTGGCGATCCTGATTTTCGTCGGCGCGCTGTGCGGCGGCGGCTATCTGTTCATCCAGGCGGTGAAGCGTTCGGCCGGGATGTGAGGCGCTTACTTGGGCGCCTTGCGCGCCGGCTTGCTGGCGTAGCTGACACCGTGCTTGGCGAGATAGTCGCGGATCAGCTGTCGGACTACCTGCGAAGGCGTCAGGTCCTGTTGTGCGCAGAGCGTTTCGAAAGCCTGCTTCTTGGCGGGGTCGATCAGCAGCGTCAGCCGGGCGGTCTTCTGTTCCATCGCCATACGGTAGCACGGCATGTGCATCGTATTGGCATCGCAAGCTCACGCTTGCCGGCGCCGGAAGCGCGCCCGTAGAATCCGCGCCGCCGCGCTTGCGCGGTTTTCGATCAGGTGCCCGGCGGGGAGCGTGTCTCCTTCAAGGGTTCAACGGGAAGCAGGTGTGAATCCTGCGCTGCCCCCGCAACGGTGATCGTAAAGCTGGCGCCGGTCCGGGCCAGGATCGCGACAACGCAAGCCGCCCGGTTTGCGCCCGCCACTGTGCATCGCCGCATGGGAAGGCGTGTCGCGGTTCGCTTCAGTTGAGGCGCTTGCGACGAGTCCGGAGACCGGCCTGAGCATGTCGAGCGTGGCGCGGCGGGCGCCGGTCGTGTCTGCGCCCGCCTCACGCGCCGCCACCATCAAAAGCCCCCACGTCGCCCGATGACGATGTCACACGGCGGGTGGAACCTGATGAAAATGCTGTCGCGGCGCGCCTGCGCCCTGCTGTTGACGTTTCTGGCGCTGGGCTGGTCCGGCCTCGGTTCCGCGGCGACGCTGGTGGCGATCGTCTCCGAGCGCAGCTCTGAAGGCATGACCGAGGCCGCGCAGCGCTTCCACACCCAGAACCCCGGCGACCGCCTGGTGTTCCGCACCTCCGAGCAGATGGATGCGCTGTCCGCCGACGAGCTGCGCAAGCTGCTCGCCGATGCTGACGCGATCCTGCTTGCCAACCTGTTCAAGGACAGCGCCCAGCGCGTGCTGCCGCTGCTCGACACGCTGCCGGCGAAAAACGTGATCGCGGTGGCCGGCGACACCGATCTGGGCCGCCGCAGCCGCTGGCAGGGCAAGGCGCTGTTCGCGCCTGCCGATCCGCTCTACGACCAGCTGTCGTCAGCCAGGACCGATACCGCGTCGAGCGCCGCCTGGGTCGCCGAGGCCAGTCGCGCGCATCCGCGGCAGGCACCGTGGATCGCCGTGCGCGGCTACTGGCAGAACCGCGGCGAGCGCAATCTGCTGTCGCTGTTCGCACATCTGCTCGGTCGCAGCGGCGCCGCCGCCGTCGAGGATGCGCAGGCGCTGCGTCTGATCTGGAACGACGCGACGGTCGCACCTGAAGAGCTAAAGCTCGGCGGCCATCGCAAAGTGGTGGCGCTGCTTGATCAGGAGCGCGCCGACGACGACACCGGCCGCGCGATCTGTGCGGCGCTAAAGGCGCAGCAGCTCGACTGCCTGCAGCTGCGCGCGCGCTGGGGCGAGTCCAGCACGCAGGCGCTGCGGGTGCTCAAGGAAAAGCTCGGCGCCAGACTCGGCGCGGTGATCTCGCTGCAGGACTTCCTGATCGGCGGCAGCAGCGACAGCCGCGCCGCCGCACAGCTGCTGACCGAACTTGATGTGCCCGTGCTGAAAGGCATCCGCCTGCACGACACCACCGCCGCCGCCTGGCGCGCGTCGGCGCAGGGCCTGGCCTGGGACAGCGTCTACTACCGGATCTCGATGCCGGAACTGCAGGGTGCTTCGCAGGCGATCGTCGTCGCCACCGCGGCGCCGGCCGGCGTCGATGCGCTGACCGGCATGGCGGTGTCGCGGATCGCGCCGCTGCCTGCGCAGATCGGCCAGCTCACCGCGCGCGCCGCGCGCTGGGTAAAACTGCAGACGCAGAAGAACGCCGACAAGCGCGTCGCCATCGTCTACTACAACCACCCGCCGGGCCGGCACAACATCGGCGCCGACAATCTCGACGTACCGGCCTCGCTGCTGCAGATCCTGCAGCAGCTCAAGGCCGCCGGCTACGACACCGGCACGCTGCCGAAGACCTCCGAAGAACTGCTCGACAAGCTGCAGCGCGATGGCGTCAATTTGCCGGAAGCCAATGACGCGCTGACCGAGATGGCGCGGCGCGTGACGACGGTGAAGGCCGCCGACTACGCGCGCTGGTTCGACACGTTGCCGTCGGCGATCCGCGGTGAAGTGGTCGATGGTCCGCTTGGTCGCCTGCAGGCCGCGGTCGACGCCGCGCTGGCCGCGCGCGCACCGCAGGGCGCACGCGAGCAGGTCGAACACACGATCAAGGAACTGCGCCACATGGTCGAGGGCGCGCAGCATGCCGCGCGCAATCGCGCGCTCGATCTGCTGACGCAGCTCGAAGCCGCTTACGAAGTCCGCATCAGCCGTGGCGGCAACGAGCAGCAGGTGGCGCAGCTCAGCCGCGCGCTGATCGCCACCGGCATCGAGGGCCTGCGCGGCTGGGGCGCGGCGCCGGGCCGCATCATGGTTCACGTCGGCAAGCTGGTGCTGCCGGGCCTGCGCTTCGGCAAGGTCTTCATCGGTCCGCAGCCGCCGCGCGGCTGGGAGTTGAATGAGGAACTGCTGCACGCCAACACCACGATCGCGCCGACCCACCAGTACCTCGCGTTCTACCACTGGCTGCGCGATGACTTTCACGCCGACGCGATCATCCATCTCGGCCGCCACTCGACCTACGAGTTCCTGCCGCGCAAGAGCGTCGGCCAGGACGAGTTCGACTTTCCGCAAGCCATCGCCGCCGACGTGCCGGGCCTGTATCCGTACATCGTCGACGGTGTCGGCGAGGGCCTGCAGGCCAAGCGCCGCGGCCTGGCGGTGATGATCGACCACCTGACGCCGCCGCTGGCCGCCACGCCGCTGTACGACGATCTGCTCAAGCTGCGCCAGCTGGTCGAGAGCTTCGAGGCCTCGAACAACCCGACCGTGCGCAGCGATGCCGCGCGCGGCATGCGCGAGCTGATCGATGCACTCAAGCTGCGCGAGGCGCTGACCGAGAGCATGGACGCCGAGCTGCAGGTGCGCGGCATCAGCTTCGATCAGGCCGACGACGAACTGCTGGTGCACGAGATCGGTCACTACCTGACCCAGCTGCAGGAGGACTACATGCCGCTGGGCCTGCACGTCTTCGGCCGCGACTGGAAGCCGGAAGCGCTGGCGATCATGCTGAAGTCGATGCAGACGAACGACGCCGGCATCCGCGCGCGGCTCGCCGCGTCGCCGGCCAGCGAAATGGCTGCGCTGCTCGGCGGTCTCAACGGCCGCTTCGTCAAACCCGGACCGGGCAACGATCCGCTGCGCAATGCCGACGCGCTGCCGACCGGCCGCAATTTCCACGGTCTCGACAACAGCCTGATCCCGTCGCGGCTCGGCTATCAGCTCGGCGAGAAGATGGCGGTGGAAGCGCGCGCCAAGGCCAAGCCAGACGGCAAGGAGGCGGTGATCCTCTGGGCCTCCGACTCGGTGCGCGACGAGGGCGCGATGGTCGGCTTCGGTCTGGCGCTGCTCGGCATCGAGCCGGTGTGGAACAGCCGCGGCATCGTCACCGCGCTCAAACGCCGGCCGCTGGCCGACGTGAAGCTGCGCGCCGACACGCTGTTCGTCTCGTCCGGCCTGTTCCGCGATCTGTTCGGCAACCAGATCGGCTGGCTCGACAAGGCCGTGCTGCTGGCGCTGGACGGCAGCCGCAAGACCATCGAGAAGCAGAAGCCGAAGCTGGCCGCAGCGCTCGCAGCGGCGCTGGCGCCGCTGGGTCCGCTCGAAGAACCGGGCGAGGAGCCGCTGGCGAAGAACCGCGTCGCCCAGCACTGGATCGAGGAAACCGAGGCGCTGCTCGGCAGCGGCCTGAGCCTCGACAAGGCCGGTCCGCAGGCGGCGCTGCGCGTGTTCGGTACCGCGCCGGGCGACTACGGCGCCGGCATCAATCGGCTTGCCGAGCGCAGCGGCGCCTGGACCGATCGCAAGGAACTGTCGGCGGCGTACATCAACCGCATCGGCCATGCCTATTCATCCAGCGACGGCGGCGGCGCGCCGCAGCACGCGCTGCTGGAGCGCAACCTCAAGCGCGTCGACAACACGTATCTCGGTCGCGCCAGCAATCTCTACGGCCTGATCGACAACAACGATGCCTTCGACTACCTCGGCGGCCTGAGCCTCGCGGTCGAGACGCTGAAGGGCAAGGTGCCGGCCAGCCACGTTATCGACAGCTCCGATCCCGACAAGCCGGAGATGCAGCCGCTGCAGGCGGCGCTGCTCGGCGAGCTGCGCGGCCGCTATCTGAACCCCGCGTGGATTCGTCCGCTGATGCAGCACGGCTACGCCGGCGCGCGGACCATGGGCAGCGAGTTCGTCGAATACCTGTGGGGCTGGCAGGTGACGAACCCGGACATCATCAAGAGCTGGGCCTGGGACGAGGTGAAATCCGTCTATCTGGACGACCGCTATCAGCTCGGCCTCGACCAGTTCCTGGAGCAGGGCAGCAATGTCCATGTGAAGACCAACATGATGGCGATCCTGATGGTCGCCGCCGAGAAGGGCTTCTGGCAGGCGGACGAGGCGACGCTCAAGCAGCTCGGCCAGCAGTGGGTCGATCTGCTGCTTAAGGCCGGCCTGCCCGGCAGCGGCCACACGCGGCCGGATCATCCGGTGTTCGAGTGGGTGCAGCCCTACCTGCGCGACGACCAGCGCGAGCCGCTGAAGCAGATGCTCGACAAGGCGCGCGTCGAAGCCGAGGCCAAGCTTGAGGCGCCGAGCACGATCAGCGAACTGCAGACGGACGATGCCGATGCGCAGCAGCAGGCGGAAGCCAAGGCCAGCGAGCAGGGCGGCGAACAGATGCAGAGCCGCGTGCTGTATGCCGCGCTCGCGCTGCTGGTGGCGTTGCTGCTGTTCGGCTTTTACCGCGGCTTCGATCGTGGTGCGGCCCGCAAACCGAACGCCGATTCCGGTAGGGCGGGTTAGCGCAGCGTAACCCGCCGTCGCAAAGTCGCGCCGGAGACCGGCGGCGGGTTACGGCCTGCGGCCTGACCCGCCCTACGACGGACGATGCGGGTGGCCCGGTTCCGCGCAGACGGACCGGGCTACATGGTGAAACAACCAAGATGGACGACAAGGATTGCCAATGAGCGTGACCCCGCTGATCGACTGGACACATGAACTCGTGCCGCTGCTGCTGTGGCCGACGATCGCGCTGTTGTTTGCCGCCGCCGCGGCGGCCTGTCTCGACATCGGCCTGACGATCGGTGAGCGCTTCGCGCTGCGCCGTCGTGCGCCGCCGCTGGATCTGGCGGCGGTCGAGCGTCGCGCGCATCGGCGCATCGAGCGCGCCGACATTCTCACGCGCAGCGCGCCGATGCTCGGCCTGATGGCGACGCTGATCTCGCTCGGCCCGGGACTGACGGCGTTGTCCGGGGGTGAACTCAAAGTGCTGGCGGAAGCGATGCACACCGCTTTCGACACCACGGTGCTGGGTCTGGCCGCGGGCCTGGTCGGCTTCGTCGTCGGCCGCCTGCGCCGCCGCTGGTACGACGAGGCGCTGAGCCGCTGGGAGCGCGCCTCGTGAAGCGTCGCTGGGGTCGCTATTCGCGCTTCGATGAAACCCCGGAAGACCCGCAGGCCTCGCTTGTCAATCTGGTCGACATCATGCTGGTGTTCATCTGCGCGCTGATCGTCGCGCTGGTGTCGGCGCAGCCGCAGCTGTTCAGCACCACCGCGCCCGGACAGGTCGACGGGCAACCCGGCGCGCCGCAGCAGACGGTGCAGCAGGGCAAGGAGCTGGCTGATCTGCCGGACAGCATGAAAGGCCAGCAGGGCGGCGCCGGCATGGAACCGGTGGGGCAGGTCTACCGCGATCCGAAAACCGGCAAGCTGATCCTGGTCGGGCCTTAGCGCCCTCACCCCAAGCCCTCTCCCGCAAGCGGGAGAGGGGCATCCCGGAATCCTTCCCGCTGGCGGGAGAAGGTGGCGCGTAGCGCCGGATGAGGGCCGGCGCCGCTTCAGTCCTGAACGCGGCTGCGTGCGGCCTTGAGCTTGCTGCGCAGGCTCTTGCCTTCCAGCCGGCGCAGCTTGGAGCCGTGCGTCGGCTTGGTCGCGCGGCGCGTTTTGCGTGGCGTCGCCGCGGCGGTCACCAGTTCGTTCAGCCGGGCCAGCGCGTCGGCGCGGTTCTGTTCCTGGCTGCGCGTGGCCTGCGCCTTGATGACGATGACGCCCTGTTTGCTGATGCGCTGATCCTGCAGCGCCAGCAGCCTGTCCTTGATGTCGGCCGGCAGCGATGAGGCGCGGATATCGAAGCGCAGGTGCACCGCCGTCGACACCTTGTTGACGTTCTGGCCGCCCGAGCCCTGCGCACGCACGGCACTGAATTCGATTTCGGATTCGTCAATGAGCGGGGGCACGGCCGGAGCGTCCTGATAGGCGTGAACGACGGCCGCAAGCTTGAAGCGCCGGCGGCGGCCAGGGCAAGCCTGCGTCGCTACACTGCGCGGCCTTTTCGATCAGAACGGCCTTGTCATGTCCCTGAATGCCTTCCTGCAGCGCCTGCGTGAAACCCCAGAGCAGATCGAGTTCGCCGACACCATTGCCGCGATCGAAGCCGCATACACCTACACGCCGACTGCGTTCCGCAACGGCGAGGTCGACAACGCCGCCGGCCAGAACGGCGGTTCCTGCAAGATCTTCGCGTTCGCGAAACTGCAGGCGCTGAACGAGGCCGAGACGCTGGCCTGCTTCGGCCGCTACTACCGCGAGGACGTGCTGCGGCATCCGCAGGCGAGCGATCACCAGAACATCCGCAGCTTCATGCGCAGCGGCTGGAGCGGCGTGAGCTTCGCGGGCGAGGCCCTCAAGCCGCGCTAGGGCCTGTTAACGCTATGGCCGCCGCTGTGACGGAGACGGTTTTGGCGCAG
>CAMLDZ010000037.1 GCA_946478985.1 uncultured Solimonas sp. | reverse complement strand
CTGCGCCAAAACGGTCTCCGTCACAGCGGCGGCCATAGCGTTAACAGGCCCTAGGTTGAGGGGCGCCTTCGGCGCAGGCTGCGGCTGCCCCTCACCGGAGAATCCGGCTCGTCCCCGCGACGCGAGCGAGAAGACCGCCTAGGATGCGCGCCATGTCGTCGCGCGCCACTGCCACCCGCCACTTCTCGCTGCTCGACGCGCTGGGCGCCACTGCCGGCCAGCAGAACGAGATGCTGCTGATCCAGCTGCGCTGGCTGGCGGTGCTCGGCCAGGTGGCGACCATCGTGCTGAGCACCCTGCTGTTCGGTCTGAGCCTGCCGCTGGCGGCGATGTTCGCGGTGGTCGGCGCGCTGGTGCTGCTCAACCTGCTGACGATGCTGCGGCCGCGCCGCGACGGCGAGGTGCGCAACATCGACCTGATGGGCGGCCTGCTGCTCGACATCGCCGCGCTGACGGCGCTGCTGTACTTCAGCGGCGGCGCGAGCAATCCCTTCGTGTTCCTCTACCTGCTGCAGCTGACCCTGGCGGCGGTGCTGCTGGATACCTGGTCGACCTGGGTGCTGGTCGGCATCGCCTGTCTGTGCTTCTCGCTGCTGACGCGGTTCTACGTGCCGCTGGATGTGCATGCCAGCCATGAGCAACTGTTCGGCCTGCACGTGTTCGGCATGCTGGTCTGCTTCGTCATCGAGGTGGTGCTGCTGATGCTGTTCCTGACCCGCATCAATGCCAACCTGCGCCGTCGCGATGCGCGGCTGGCGGAGTTGCGCCAGCAGGCGGCGGAGGAACAGCACATCGTGCGCATGGGCCTGCTGGCCTCCGGCGCCGCGCACGAGCTCGGCACGCCGCTGGCGACGCTGGCGGTGACGCTGGGCGACTGGCGCCACATGCCGGCGTTCCGCGACGACCCGGCGATGCGCGAGGAGCTGGACGAGCTGGAAGCCGAGCTGCGCCGCTGCAAGAGCATCGTCAGCGGCATCCTGATGTCGGCCGGCGAGGCGCGCGGCGAGGCGCCCGTGCTGACGACACTGGCGGGATTTCTCGACGAGCTGACGGGCGAGTGGCGGCGCGCCCACGTGCAGACCGTGCTGGAGTACCGCGCCGACACGCTGCCGGCCGGTCTCGCGGCGACGCCCATCGTCTCCGATATCGCCCTGCGCCAGGTCATTCACAACGTGCTCGACAACGCCGCCGAAGCAGCGCCCGAGCGTGTGGCGATGGACGTGTCCTGCGACGACGGGGTGCTGCAGCTGCAGGTGCGCGACCGCGGGCCGGGCTTCGCGCCGGACCTGCTGGCGCAGATCGGCAAGCCGTATCAGTCGAGCAAGAACCGGCCGGGCAGCGGGCTGGGGCTGTTCCTGGTGGTCAACGTGCTGCGCAAGCTCGGCGGCGAGGTGTGCGCCGCCAATCTCGCCGGCGGCGGCGCCGAAGTCACGCTGCGCCTGCCGCTGGCGGCGCTGACGGTCGGGGCGGCGGTCGAGGCAGGCGATGACTGAAACGCCACGCCACCTGCTGCTGGTCGAGGACGACGAGGCTTTCGCGCGGGCGCTCAAGCGTTCGTTCGAGCGGCGCGGCTACCAGGTCGCGCTCGCCGCCGGCCTCGATGCCGCGATCGCGCAACTGCAGCAGCACAGCCCGACGCATGCGGTGGTCGATCTCAAGCTGGGCACCGAATCCGGCCTCGCCGTGGTACGCCGGCTGCACGAGCACGATGCGCAGATGATGATCGTGGTGCTGACCGGCTTCGCCAGCATCGCCACCGCGGTCGAGGCGATCAAGCTCGGCGCCTGCAACTACCTGGTCAAGCCGTCCAACACCGACGACATCGAGGCCGCCTTCGACGGCGAGCCCAGCGCGATGGCGGAGCAGCTGCCGGTGGCTGCGCGGCCGACCTCGATCAAGACTCTGGAGATGGAGCGCATCCACGAGGTGCTCGCCGAAAGCGGCTTCAACATCTCCGAAGCGGCGCGGCGTCTGGGCATGCACCGCCGCACGCTGGCGCGCAAGCTGGCCAAGCGCTGGGTGCCCTGAGGTGGGGCGGGTGTTCGGCGCATGGCCGGCGCCCCGAGCGGGATTTAAGCTTGCCACCGTCAGGACGGATGCTCAGGGAATGCGAGTCAATACCGTGCGGAGTCTGTCCTGCGGTTTGCTGCAGCTGGCCGCCTGCGCCAACGTCTGGGCGGGCGGCGTGCCGATCGTAGAGCTGCCGAGGATCCAGGTGAGCGGCGAGGCCCCGCCCGACGCGCTGGCGCGCTCCTCGACCGAAGGCTATGTCACCGCCGGCCAGCTGGCCGAGCGGCCGATCTCGCGCAGCGGTGAACTGCTGGAGTTCGTGCCGGGCCTGATCGTCGCCCAGCACAGCGGCGAGGGCAAAGCCAACCAGTACTTCCTGCGCGGCTTCAATCTCGATCACGGCACCGACTTCTACACCGAGGTCGACGGTCTGCCGGTCAACATGCGCACGCATGGTCACGGCCAGGGCTATGCCGATATCAATTTCATCATCGCCGAGCTGATCGGCGCGCTGGATTACCGCAAGGGACCGTATTACGCCGAGGTCGGCGATTTCGGCGCCGCCGGTTCGGCGGACCTGCGCTACGTCGATGCACTGCCGGACCCCATCGCCCGCGTCAGCATCGGCGAGTACGGCTATCGCGGTGCGCTGCTGGCGGGCTCGCCGCGGCTGGGCGACGGCCATCTGCTGCTGGCCGGCGAGGCCAGCCGTTACGACGGCCCGTACGCGCTCGAGCAGAACGCGCAGATCTACAAGGGCGTTGCGCGCTATCACCGTGGCACCGACACCGATGGCTTCACGCTGGGGCTGCAGGCTTACGGCATCGACTACGACGCGCCGGACCAGATTCCGCTGCGTGCGGTGCGGGATGGCAGCATCGGTGCGCTCGGCTACATCGATCCCAGCGATGGCGGCGCGTCGCGCCGCTTCAGTCTCAACGGCGAATGGCGGCAGTCCGCCGCGCTCGGCCACTGGCGCGCGCGTGCCTATGCGCTGCACTACAAGATGCAGCTGTACTCGGACTTCACCTATTTCTTCAGCGATCCGGACGACGCCGACGCCGTGCCGGACGATCAGTTCGAGCAGTACGACCGGCGCTGGGTGTACGGCGCCAGCGTGGCGCGGCACTGGGCCTTGCCGACGGCGATCCCGATCGACATCGACGCCGGCCTGCAGGCGCGGCACGACGACATCGCCCCGGTCGGCCTGTACCTGACGCAGGCGCGGCAGCGCCACGACACGGTGCGCGAGGACGAGGTCCGCGAGTCCAGCGTCGGGCTCTACCTCAGCAGCTCGCAACAGTGGACGCGCTGGTACCGGACCACGCTGGGCCTGCGCGGCGACTGGTACGGTTTTGACGTCGACAGCGATCTGGCCGCCAACTCCGGCAGCGCCGACGATCACCTGCTGGCGCCGAAGGCGGCGATGGTGTTCGGGCCCTGGCGGGCCACGCAGCTGTTCCTGAACTACGGCGAAGGCTTTCACAGCAACGACGCGCGCGGCACCACGATCACGCTCGATCCGACCGACCCGAGCGGCTCGACGCCGGCCGAGCGGGTCACGCCGCTGGTGCGCGTGCGCGGCGCCGAGCTCGGCCTGAGCAGTGCCATCGCCGCCCATGCGACGCTGACGGCGACGCTGTGGCAGCTCAAGTCCGATTCGGAGCTGGTCTACATCGGCGACGCCGGCAACAGCGAGGCCGGCCCGCCGAGCACGCGGCGCGGAGTCGAGCTTTCCGCCTACTGGGCGCCGCTGCCGTGGATGGCCTTCGACGCCGACTACGCCTGGTCGCACGGCCGGCTCGACGTGTCGGACCAGGATGGCGATCGCATCCCCAACTCGATCGAGGACGTGATCTCGTTCGGCATCACCGTGCCGGAGGTCCGCGGTTTCAGCGCCGGCCTGCGCCTGCGCCGGCTCGGCGAAGCCGCACTGGTGGAGGACAACAGCGCGCGCTCGCGGCCGACTACCGTCGTCAACCTGCAGGGCAGCTACCGCTTCCTGCGCCGCTACCTCGTCTCGCTGGCGGTACTCAACGTATTCGACAGCGACGACAACGACATCACCTACTTCTACGAATCGCGGCTGCCCGGCGAGCCGGCCGAAGGCGTCGCCGACTATCACTTCCACCGGGTCGAGCCGCGTGCGCTGCGTCTGAGCCTGGCGCTGTCGTTCTGAGCGACTGCGCGTATCGGGCGCGGCTCAGGGCCTGCGCAGATGCTCCTGCAGCCGCGGCATCAGCTCGACCAGGTTGCAGGGCTGGTGCCGCGCGTCGAGCTGGAACCTGAGGATGTCGTCCCAGCCGTCCTTGACCGCGCCGGTGGAGCCGGGCAGCGCGAACAGATAGGTGCCGGCGGCGACGCCGCCGAGCGCGCGCGACTGCATCGTGCTGGTGCCGATCTTCTGGTAGCTGAGCATGCGGAACAGCTCGCCGAAGCCGCTGATCTCCTTGTCCAGCACGCGCTGGAAGGCTTCCGGCGTGACGTCGCGGCCGGTGATGCCGGTGCCGCCGGTGCTGATCACGGCGTCGACTTCGGGATCGGCGATCCAGGCGCGCAGGATCGCCTCGATCGCATCGGCGTCGTCCTCCACGATGCGGCGGTCGGCGAGGCGATGGCCGGCCTGCGCGATCCGCTCGGCGAGGATCTGGCCGGAACGGTCGGAGGCGAGATCGCGGGTGTCGGAGACGGTCAGCACGGCGATGTTGACGGCGACGAAGGGCAGCTGGTCGTTGATCGGCATGACACGGCAGGCGGGTAGGGGGCGCAAAAGACTACGCCGGATCGCCCCGCACCGCGCGCGGCGGCGCGACGGAAACGCTGAGGTATGATCCGGCTCCGATGTCCGAACCCGCCGGCGACCGATGACCGGCCCGATTAGGGCCTGTCAACGCTATGGCCGCCGCTGTGATGCCACCCGCTTTTAGAGGAAGGAATCTTGGCGTACGACAGGCAGTGCAGCGCAGCGCGATATCGCCGTCGCCCGGGGTGCATCGCGTGAGCCCCTCCGTGACCCCGCCGGACTCCCGGCGCCGCTCGCGAATGCCGCTGCCGGCCGGCAGTTTCACCGGCTTTCTGCTGGCGCTCGTGGCGATCTTCCTGATCGGCTACTTCTCGTATACCGCGCAGCTGGCGCGCACCGCTGCCGCCGATGCGGTGACGCAGAGCTACGTCTTCATCGAGAAGCTCAAGAGCCTGTCGGCCTCGCTGACCGATGCCGAGACCGGGCAGCGCGGCTACCTGCTGACCGGTGCCGAGTCCTACCTGGAGCCGTATGAGCGCGCCCGCGCCGAGCTCCAGGCGCAGCTGGCGGAGCTGCGCGACAGCAGCGCCGGCGAGGCCGCGCTGCTGCGCAAGCTCGATACCGTCAGCCACGACATCGATGCCAAACTCGCCGAACTGCAGCAGACCATCGATCTGCGTCGTGACAGCGACGCCGCCGCGGCGCTGGCGCTGGTACGGACCGACCGCGGCAAGGCGACCATGGAGCGCATCCGCGCCACGCTCGCCGAGCTGGAGCTGGACCAGCGCGATGCGCTGGTGCGTCAGCAGCAGGAGCGGGTCGACGCCGCCAGTTTCGCGATCGCCGTGAGCCTGGTGGGGCTGGCGGTCTTGTTCACGCTGATCGGCACCGCAGCGGTGCTGAGCTCGCGCGAGCATCTGGCGCGCGAGGCGCAGGCCTGGATCCGCAATGGCCAGATGGGCCTGAGCCTGCGCCTGCAGGGCGAGCAGCGGCTCGACAAGCTCGGCGAAAACATCATCGAGTTCCTGTCCACTTATCTCGATGCCCAGGTCGGCGCCATCTACATCGGCCAGGGCGACGGCAGCTTTCAGCGCGTCGCCGGCTATGCGCTGGCGCCGGAGGCGCCGCAGGCCCTGCTGCGTGCCGGCGAGGGCCTGCACGGCCAGGCGTTCAAGCAAAACCGCACGCTGCATATCACCGAGGTGCCGGAGGACCATCTGCCGGTCGTCACCAGCACCGGCCGCAGCACTGCGCGCGAGATCCTGATCGCGCCTGCCAGTGTCTACGGCGTGGTGCAGGCCGTGGTGGAGCTGGGCTTCTTCCGTCGCGTGCATCCGCGTGAGCGCGCCCTGCTCGACGGCGTCGCCGAATCGCTGGGCATCGCGGTGCGCGCCTCCAAGGACCGCACCCGGCTCGAAGAACTGCTGGCCGAGACGCAGCGCCAGGCCGAGGAGTTGCAGGCGCAGCAGGAAGAATTGCGCGTCAGCAACGAGGAGCTGGAGGAGCAGGGCCGCGCGCTCAAGCAGTCGCAGGCCAACCTGGAATCGCAGCAGGCGGAGCTGGAGCAGACCAACGCGCAGCTCGAAGAGCAGACGCAGCAGCTGGAGAATCAGCGCGAGGAGCTGACGCAGGCGCAGACGGTGCTGCAGGAGAAGGCCGCCGACCTGGAGCGCGCCAACCAGTACAAGAGCGAGTTCCTCGCCAACATGAGCCACGAGCTGCGCACGCCGCTCAACTCCACGCTGATCCTCTCCAAGCTGCTCGCCGACAACAAGGCCGGCAACCTCACCGACGAACAGGTGCGCTTTGCGCAAACCATCAGCGCCGCCGGCAACGATCTGCTGGCGCTGATCAACGACGTGCTCGACCTGTCGAAGATCGAGGCCGGCCATGTCGAGCTCAATCCGGAGGCGGTGCTGCTGGCGCGCGTGGTCGAGCCCCTGGTCGCCAGCTTCGAGCCGGCGGCGCGACAGAAATCCCTGCGCTTTGCGGTGACGCTCGATGCCGACCTGCCGCAGCGCATCGAAACCGACGCGCAGCGGCTCGGTCAGATTCTCAAGAACCTGTTGTCGAACGCGCTGAAGTTCACCCGTGAGGGCGAGGTGACGCTGCGCGTGCATCGCGGTAGCGATGACACGCTGCACTTTGCGGTGCGCGATACCGGCATCGGCATCGCGCCGCATCAGCAGGAAGTGATCTTCGAGGCCTTCCGTCAGGCCGACGGCAGTACGCACCGCAAGTACGGCGGCACCGGCCTGGGCCTGTCGATCTCCCGCGATCTGGCGCGCCTGCTCGGCGGCGATGTCGAGGTGCAGAGCGTGGTCGGCGAGGGCAGCACTTTCACGCTGTGGCTGCCGCGCGTGTACACCGGCGCGCGCGTGCTTGGCGCGTCGCCCGCCGCCGTTGCGACGACCGTCACGGCTCCGGCAGCAGCGGCGGTGCCGCCTGCCGCCGCGCCGCCGGTCGCGCCGACGCCGGCGTCGATCATCGACGACGACCGCCATCAGCTGCAGGCGGGCGCGCGGCTGATCCTGGTGATCGAGGACGACGCCCGCTTCGCGGCGATCCTGCGCGATCTCGCTCACGAGATGGGCTTCCAGTGCGTGGTCGCGCTCAGCGCCGGCGAGGGCCTGACGGCGGCGCGCCAGTATCGCCCCAGCGCGATCCTGCTCGACATGAACCTGCCCGATCATTCCGGCCTGGGCGTGCTCGATCAGCTCAAGCGCAACTCGCTGACGCGGCATATCCCGGTGCACATCGCCTCGGTCGCCAATTACGCGCAGGAGGCCATGGAGCTGGGCGCGATCGGTTACGCGCTCAAGCCGGTCAAGCGCGAGGAACTGGTCGAGGCCCTGCGGCGGCTGGAGGCGAAGTTCTCGCAGAGCCTGCGCCGCGTGCTGATCGTCGAGGACGACGAACGCCAGCGCGACAGCATGCAGCAGCTGCTGGGCAGCGGCGAGGTCGAGATCATCGGCGTGGCCAGTGCCGGCGAGGCGCTGACGCAGTTGCGCACGACGACCTTCGACTGCGTGGTGATGGATCTGAATCTGCCCGACTACAGCGGCTACGACCTGCTCGAACGGATGGCCGACCAGGACGGTGTCGCCTTCCCGCCGGTGATCGTCTACACCGGCCGCTCGCTGTCGCGCGACGAGGAGCAGCGGCTTCGACACTACTCCAGGTCGATCATCATCAAGGACGCGCGCTCGCCGGAGCGCCTGCTCGACGAGGTCACGCTGTTCCTGCACCAGGTGGAATCCAAGCTGCCGGCCGAGAGCCAGCGCATGCTGCGTGCCGCGCGCGACCGCGAGGCCAGCTTCGAGCATCGTCGCATCCTCGTCGTCGAGGACGACGTGCGCAACGTCTTTGCGCTGTCCAGCGTGCTGGAGCCCAAGGGCGCGCGCGTGCAGATCGCCCGCAACGGCCGCGAGGCGATCGAGGCACTGGAGCGCAGCGCCGCCGTCGGTGGCGAGACCATCGACCTGGTGCTGATGGACATCATGATGCCGGAGATGGACGGCTTCACCGCCATGCGCGAGATCCGCAAGCGGCCGGACTTCAGGCGGCTGCCGATCATCGCGCTGACCGCCAAGGCGATGAAGGACGATCAGGAGAAATGCCTGGCCGCCGGCGCCAATGACTACATCGCCAAGCCGCTCGACGTCGAGAAGCTGCTGTCGCTGGTGCGCGTGTGGCTGCCCAAGTGAGTGCCGCCGCTGGTGATCCGCTCGATGCCGATTTCGACATTGAGCTGCGCTTGCTGATCGACGCTGTCTACCTCAAGTACCACTACGATTTTCGTGGCTATGCACAGGCGTCTCTGCGGCGGCGGCTGCTGACGGCAATGACGCGCTTCGACTGCGCCACGCTGTCGCAGCTGCAGGATCGCCTGCTGCATGAGCCGGCGGTGTTTCCGCAGCTGCTCGATTACCTGACAGTGCAGGTCAGCGAGATGTTTCGCGACCCCGGCTACTTCCGCTCGCTGCGCGAGACGGTGGTGCCGTTGCTGCGCACCTATCCGTCGCTGAAGGTCTGGGTGGCTGGCTGCAGCACCGGCGAGGAGGTCTACTCGCTGGCGATCCTGCTGCGCGAGGAAGGCCTGCTGGAGCGCACGCTGATCTACGCCACCGACATCAATGCCCAGGCGCTGCAGAAGGCCGAGGCCGGCGTCTACGACATCGAGCGCATCGCCGGCTTCACCGAGAACCATCGTCGCTCCGGAGCGCGTAGCTCGCTGTCGGATTACTACACCGCGGCCTACGGCCGTGCGGTGTTCGACAAGGGCCTGCGCCGCCACATCGTGTTTTCCGATCACAGCCTGGCCACCGACAGCGTGTTCGCCGAGATGCAGCTGGTGTCGTGCCGCAACGTGCTGATCTATTTCAATCGCGAGCTGCAGGATCGCGCCATCGGCCTGTTCCGCGAATCGCTGTGCCGGCGCGGATTCCTCGGCATCGGCGCCAAGGAATCCCTGCGCTTCTCGGCACATGCCGCGGCCTTCGACGAGCTGGTGCGCGTCGATCGCATCTACCAGAGGCGGGAGGCGGCGTGAGCGCGGCGCAGCACGAGCACATCGAGGCCGTGGTCATCGGTGCGTCCGCCGGCGGCGTCGACGCGCTGGGCCTGCTGCTGCCGGCGCTGCCCGCGCGGCTGCGCGCGGCGGTGTTGATCGTCGTCCACCTGCCGCGCGAACGGCCGAGCCTGCTCGTCGATATCTTTCAGCCCAGGTGCGCGGTACCGGTCCGCGAGGCCGAGGACAAGCAGCCGGTGCAGGCCGGAACCGTGTACTTCGCGCCGCCGGACTACCACCTGCTGCTCGATGAAGGACCGCAGCTGGCGCTGTCGGCCGATGAGCCCGTGCATTACTCGCGGCCGTCGATCGACGTGCTGTTCGAGTCGGCGGCGCGCATCTACAGACGTCGTCTGCTGGGGATCGTCCTCAGTGGCGGCAATGACGACGGCAGCGCCGGCCTGGCCACGGTGCTGCGCGCGGGCGGCGCTGGCATCGTGCAGCTGCCGCAAAGCGCGGCGGTGCCGCTGATGCCGGCCGCGGCGCTGCAGCGCAGCCCGGCGGCGCAGCCGCTGACGCTGCCGCAGATCGCGGCGCGGCTCGGCGCGCTGGATGCCGAGGTGCGCGCATGACGCCGACATCCACCGCAGCCGCGGCGGCGCCGCAGGCGGTCAAATGCCTGCTGGTCGACGACCTGCCCGAGAACCTGCTGGCCCTGTCGGCGCTGCTGCGCGACGACGGCGTGGAGCTGCTGCAGGCACGTTCCGGCGCCGAGGCGCTGGAGCTGCTGCTGCAGCACGAGGTGGCGCTGGCACTGATCGACGTACAGATGCCGGAGATGGACGGTTTCGAGCTGGCCGAGCTGATGCGCGGCAGCGCCCGCACGCAGGCGGTGCCGATCATCTTCGTCACCGCCGGTGTGCACGATCAGCTGCGCATGTTCCGCGGTTACGACAGCGGTGCCGTCGATTTCCTCTACAAGCCGATCGAGCCGCGCATCCTGCGCAACAAGGCGGGCGTGTTCTTCGAGCTGTATCGGCAGCGGCAGCAGCTGGCGCAACAGCTGCAGGAGCGCACGGAGGCGCTGCGGCTCAACGAGATGTTCATGGCGGTGCTGGGTCACGACCTGCGCAATCCGCTGCATGCGATCCTGCTGTCCGGCGAGCTGCTCAAGCGCCAGGCCGAGACCGAGTCGCAGCGCAAGACCGCCGAGCGCGTGCTCAGCAGTGGCAAGCGCATGAGCCGCATGATCGAGGATCTGCTCGATCTGGCGCGGGTGCGCAACGGCGGCGGCCTGGTGCTGCGGCCCGAACCGATCGATCTGGCGCGCCTGGCACAGCGGATGGCCGAGGAGGCGGTCGGCAACAGCGGCGTGCCGCCGCTGCGGATCGAGGCGTTCGGCGATGTCCGCGGCGAGTGGGACAGCGAGCGGCTCGCGCAGGTGCTGACCAATCTGATCGGCAATGCGCTGCGTCACGGCAGCGGCGGCGAGATCGAGATCTGCGTGGACGGCACTGCCAGCACTGCCGTGGAACTGCGCATCAGCAATGCAGGCGAGATTGCCGCCGAGCTGCTGCCGCATCTGTTCGAGCCGTTCCGCGGCCGCGAGCGACGCGGCAGCCGCAGCGAGGGCCTGGGGCTGGGTCTTTATATCGCCAAGCAGATCGTGCAGGCGCATCAAGGCCTGATCGATGCACAGTCGCAGCAGGGACGTGTCAGCCTGCGCGTGCGCTTGCCGCGTTCGCCCCGCAGTCCATGAACCGCGTCGCGCCCCGTTGCGGGCGCGGCTGCCGGCGCCGTGCGGGCCTCGCGCCGCAGGTGCGCCTTGATCCTTTGCGCTTCAATCGGGTTTACTCACGTCATTGCGGTAGGCGATAGCTGACACGAGGCTTACACGCGGACGTACATGCCAGGGCATGGGTCGCCGTGTACACCGAGCCGGGCCTCGGTCGCCAATACTCTGATGCGCGTGCCTGCGAGCGCTCGCCAGAGCCTGACATTCATACAGATCATCGGACGTGACGTGCCGGAAATGATTGCGCTCATCGCACCGGTGGGCTTTGCGTTTGCGACGGCCCCAGCGGCGTTCCTGCTGGCCGCGCGCGGGTGGCTGGCGTGGACGGCGCTGGCGCCGGCGTTGCTGTTCTGCGGCTTCGTTGCGTGGATTCCGCAGGTGTTGCAGAGCGGCGCCGTGACGCAGACCTGCGCATGGATCCCGCAGCTGGGCATCGAGCTGGCGTTCCGCCTGGATGGCCTGTCGCTGCTGTTCGCGCTGCTGATCACCGGCATCGGCAGCGGCATCTTCCTCTACGCCTCGGCCTATCTGCCGCGCGATTTCCGCACGCCGCGCTTTTTCGCGACGCTGAGCGTCTTCATGGCGGCGATGCTCGGCGCAGTGCTGGCCGACGATCTCATCAGCCTGATCGTGTTCTGGGAGCTGACCAGCCTGAGCTCCTTCATGCTGATCGGCCATGACGCCGGCAGCAGCAATGCGCGCCGTTCGGCGCAGCAGGGCCTGCTGGTGACGGTGGGCGGCGGACTGGCGATGCTCAGCGGCGTGATGCTGCTCGGCAGCGCCGCCGGCAGCTATCGCATCTCCGAGATCCTGCAATGGCAGACCTCGCTATGGTCGCAGCCGCGCGGCTACGCGATCGTGCTGCTGATCGCACTTGGCGCGTTCAGCAAATCCGCGCAGGCGCCGCTGCATATGTGGCTGCCGAACGCGATGGTGGCGCCGACCCCGGTGTCCGCCTATCTGCATTCGGCGACCATGGTGAAACTCGGCGTCTATCTGCTGGCGCGGCTCAATCCGGCACTGGCGGAATCGCCGCTGTGGACGCCGCTGCTGAGCGCGGCGGGATTGCTGACGATGCTGACCGGCAGCGTGCTGGCGCTGCGGCAGACCGACCTCAAGCGGGTGCTGGCCTATTCCACCATCGTCTCGCTGGGCACGCTGGTGCTGCTGATCGGCACCCGCCACGCGCTGGCGCCACTGGCCATGGCGAGCTTCCTGCTCGTCCACGCGCTCTACAAGGCCTGCCTGTTCATGATCGCCGGCATCGTCGATCACGAGGCCGGCAGCCGCGAGGCGCCCGAACTCGGAGCGCTGGCGCGCAAGATGCCGCTGACGGCGATCATCGCGGTGCTGGCTGCGGCGTCGATGGCGGGACTGCCGCCGCTGCTGGGTTTCATCGGCAAGGAACTGATCTACGAAGTCGGGCTGCAGGCCGGCAGTTCGATCGGACTGCTGATCGCCGTGCTGGCCAACGCCTGCATGGTGACGATCGCGGCGCTGATCGCCATTGGCTGCTTCTTCGCGCGGCGACGCGCCCACGCTGCGCCGCTGCCCCGCGAGCCACACGATCCGCCGTGGCCGATGTGGCTGGGGCCGCTGCTGCTCGCGCTGTTGGGGCTGTTCTGCGGCCTGTTGCCGCAAGCCGTGCAGCCGCTGCTGGCACAGGCGGCGGCGGCGGTCGGCAGCCGGCCGGGCGCCGACCTGGCGCTCTGGCACGGGCTCACGCCGATGCTGGGGCTGAGCGTGCTCACCGTGGCGCTGGGGCTCGGCGGCTTTGCGCTCTGGGACCGCCTGCGTCGCCGCCTCGGCAGGATCGCGGCGATCGACCGTTATGGTCCCGACGCCGCCTACGACCGGGGCTTGCATGCCTTGTTGCGGCTGGCCCGCTGGCAGACGCGTCTCATCCAGTCCGGTAGCCTGCGCCGCTACATGGCCGCCAGCATTGCGGTGATTTCTGCCGGCACCTTGCTGGTGCTGTTCCTCAACGCCGGCGCCCGGCTGCCGGCACTGCTGCCGCATGGTGCGAGCGTCGACGTGGCGCTGCCGGTGCTGCTGATCGTCGCCTCGCTGGCGGTGCTGCGCGCGCAGAGCTTCGCGAAGGGTATCGTCGCGGCGGGTACCGTCGGATTCGGCGCTGCTGTGGTGTTCCTGTTCGCCGGCGCACCGGACCTCGCGTTCACACAGTTCTCGGTCGAGGCCCTGTCGATCGTCATTCTGCTGGCGCTGATCGGCAAGATGCCGTTCCGGATCGCCGCGCCGCGGCCGCTCGCGCAGCGCCGCCGCGATGCGCTGGTCGCCAGCCTGTTCGGCCTGATGTTCGTCTGCATGATGTTCAGCGTGATCTCGCTGCCGTTCGACGAATCGCTCTCCGATTTCTTCAGGCAGGCCAGCGTGCCTCAGGCGCACGGCCGCAATCTCGTCAACGTCATCATCGTCGACTTCCGCGCCCTCGACACGCTGGGCGAGATCACGGTGCTGGCGCTGGCCGCCTTCGCCGCCACTGCCGTCTTCCGCACCCGCGCCCGCGGCACCGGCAAATCGCCGCCGCAGGGGCAGGGGCCATCGGAGCCTCGTCCGTGAGTTCGCTGATCTTTCGGGTCTGCTCCACGCTGATCCTGCCGTTCGCCCTGCTGTTGTCGCTGTATCTGCTATGGCGGGGCCACAACGAGCCGGGCGGTGGTTTCGTCGGCGGGCTGGTGGCTGCTGCCGGCTTCGCGAGCTTTGCGCTGCCGCGCGACCAGGGCGCGCTGAAGCGCCTGCTGCCGATCGATTCGCTGCAGCTGATGGCGTTGGGGCTCGCGGTGGCACTGCTGTCGGGCCTGGCCAGCCTGCTCGCCGGTGGCGCCTACCTGACGCATGTCTGGACCGAGATCGGCGGCGTCGCGATCGGTACTGCGCTGATGTTCGACATCGGCGTCTATCTGACGGTGCTGGGTTCCACCATCAGCTTCCTGCGCTTTTTCCTGGAGCACTAATGGAACCTCTTTTCATCGTGGCGACCGGTGTCATGGCGGCGGTTTCGGCCTACCTGCTGATGTCGCGCAACGTCCTGCGCATGGTTCTGGGCCTGCTGCTGCTGGGCAACGTCGCCAACCTGACGATCTTCATCGCCGGGCGCCTGCGCTCCGCCGTGCCGCCGCTGGTGGCGGCGGGCGAGACCACCATCGCGCAGAGCGCCAATCCCCTGCCGCAGGCCCTGATCCTGACCGCCATCGTGATCTCCTTCGCGCTGGCCGTCTTCGCCGTCGTTCTGCTGCAGCGTGCCTATCAGCGCCTGCACGTGATCGACACCGAGCAGATGCGGGAAGCCGAACCCCTGCCGTCCGGCGAACACGGAAGTCTTTGAGTCGCGATCCATGTCGAGTCACCTCCTGCTGACGGCGCCGATCGCTGTTCCCCTGGCCGCGCTGGTGCTCACGGCGGCGCTGTGGCGGCTGCCGCTGCTGCAGCGGCTCGTCAGCATCTGCGGCAGCCTGCTGTTGCTGGTGGTGGCGCTGGCCCTGCTCTGCGCCACCAACGGCGGCGACATCCTGGTCACGCAGCTTGGCGCCTGGCCGGCGCCGTTCGGCATCAGCTTCGTGGCCGATCGCCTGGCGGCGGCCATGGTCCTGATCACCGCGATCATGGCCGTGGTGGTGTCGCTGTATCAGCTCAGTGATCCGCACAATGATCGGCGCCCGCTGTTCCACCCGCTCTATCACGGCCTGCTGCTCGGTGTCTGCGGTGCCTTTCTGACCGGCGATATCTTCAACCTGTATGTCTGGTTCGAGATCATGCTGATCTCGTCCTTCGGCCTGCTCGTGATCGACGGCAGCAAGGAGCAGCTGGATGCCGGCGTGAAGTACGTGATGCTGAACCTGCTGATGACCACCGTGTTCCTGGTCGCCGTTGCCTTCCTCTACGGCGCTACGGGCACGCTGAACATGGCGGATCTGGCGCGCAAGCTGCCGGCGATCGACAACCAGGGGCTGGTTCGTGCGCTGGGGCTGCTGTTCTTCTTCGCCTTCGGCGCCAAGGCGGCGCTGTTTCCGCTCTTCTTCTGGCTGCCCGCCTCGTATCACACCGCCGGCGCACCGATACTGGCGATCTTTGCCGCACTGCTGACCAAGGTCGGCGTCTACGCCATCGTGCGTTGTTTCGGCCTGATCTTTCCGCTGGACGGGATGATCGTGACGGTCGCCGGGCTCGTGGCGGCACTGACGATGCTGACCGGCGTGCTGGGCGCCGCTTCGCATTTCGATGTGCGCAAGATCCTCTCGTTCCACATCATCAGTCAGATCGGCTACATGCTGGTCGGCGTGGTGATCGCGACGCCGCTGGCCCTGGCGGGCTGCGTCTTCTACATCCTTCATCACATCATCGTGAAGGCCAATCTGTTCCTGATCGGCGGCGTCATGCGCCACTACTGCGGCTCGTACGACCTCAAGCAGATGGGCGGGCTGCATCGCCACGCGCCGTTTCTGGCGGCGCTGTTCTGCGTGCCGGCGCTGTCGCTGGCCGGCCTGCCGCCGCTGTCCGGGTTCTGGGCCAAGTATCTGGTGATCAAGCCGGCGCTCGATGCGGAGTTCATCTACCTGGCGGTCACGGCCCTGCTGGTCGGCGTCCTGACGCTGTACTCGATGCTGAAAATCTGGAACGAGGCGTTCTGGAAGGATCGTCCCGACGGCGCAGCCGCCGTCGATGCGGCGGCGCTGCGCGCACCATGGGCCTGCTACCTGGCGATTGTCGGCCTGGCCGTCATCACCCTGATCATCGGCCTCAATCCGGATCCGCTGATCGATTTTTCGATGCGGGCGGCCGAGCAGCTGGTTGATCGCAGCGCCTATATAGAAGCGGTCCTGGGAACCGGCCATGCGCGTCATTAGCGGGGTGTTCGGCTGGCTGTCGCTGCTGGCGCTGTTCGCCAAGGAACTGGCCAAGTCGGTTCGCGACGTGGTGCTGAACGTGCTGCATCCGCAGCGCATCAGCTCCAGTGCGATCGTCGCGGTGCCGCTGGACGTGCAGAGCGATTTCGCCATCACCCTGCTGGCGAACATGATCACGCTGACGCCGGGCACGACGACGCTCCACATATCGGACGACAAGAAGATTCTCTATGTTCACGTGATGAACTACTCGGAATCGGTCGTCGACGACATCAAGCAAGGCTTCGAGCAAAAGATACTCAAGGTGCTGCGATGAATGCCGAGATGCTGTTCCCGCTGGTTCTTGAGCTGTGCAAGGGGCTGCTGTTCACGGCGATGCTGATGGTCGGCATCCGCATCGTGCGCGGCCCGCATGTGGCGGACCGGGTCGTGGCGCTCGACATGCTCTGCCTGCTCGGCGTCGCCGTCGCGGCACTTGCGGCGATTTCCACGCGTGCGTTCGCCTTTATCGATGTGGTGCTCGGCATCGCCCTTATCGGATTTCTGGCGACGGCGGCGTTCGCCGCCTTCATCGAGCACGGTGCGCACAGACACTGAGGAGCCGGGCCATGTTGACGTGGATGGCGATGTTTTTTCTGTTGAGCGGCAGCCTGATGACCTTGATCGCCGCGCTCGGCGTGCTGCGGCTGCCGGACTTCTACATGCGCATGCATGCGGCAACCAAGGCCGGTGTGGTCGGGCCGGCGCTGGTGCTGATCGGTGTCGGCTGCGTCGATCCGAGCCTGTCGACCTGGATCAAGGTGATCCTGGCAATCATCTTTCTGCTGATCACGACGCCGGTGTCCAGTCATCTGCTGGGCCGCGCCGGCTTCGTCAGCGGCGTCAGCCTGTGGCACGGCACGCGGCGCAACGAGCTGGAGCCGATCCTCAATTCGAAGGCCTTCAGCGAAACTGCCCATCCGCCGCCGCCGGCCGCAGCGGCCAAGCCGGACGACGCCTAGGGATGTCCGCCGCGGGAATCCGCCGCGCTTCAGGCGCGGCCTGCGGGCAGGTAAGATAGCGGCCCCGCAGACCGAAGCTTCGAGCTGGATCACATGAATCGTTGGCGTCGCCCCTTCTGAATCACGGACCGTGACCGCTGTCGCGGTCGCCGACGGGGCGCTTCACGTTGCAATCACCACGTGAAGCTATAGAAAAATCAAAGAGTTAAGACGCCATGATCTTGATGATCGACAACTACGATTCGTTTACTTACAACCTCGTCCAGTACTTCGGCGAGCTGGGTGCCGAGGTCGAGGTGCACCGCAACGACCAGATCAGCGTGGCCGAAGTCGCCGCGCGCAAGCCCAGCCACATCATCCTGTCGCCGGGGCCTTGCACGCCCAACGAGGCCGGCATCTGCCTGCCGCTGATCGAGCAGCTCCAGGGGCAGTTCCCGATTTTCGGCGTATGCCTGGGCCATCAGGCGATCGGCCAGGCGTTCGGCGGCACCGTGCGCCGCGCCCGCGAGGTCATGCACGGCAAGACCAGCGCGATGCACCACCAGGGGCACGGCGTGTTTCACGGCCTGCCGTCGCCGTACCAGGCAACGCGCTACCACTCGCTGATCGTCGACAAGACCGGCCTGCCGGACTGCTTCGAAGTCACGGCGTGGACCCAGACCGCCGACGGCGGCATCGACGAGATCATGGGCCTGCGCCATCGGAGCCTGCCGATCGAGGGCGTGCAGTTCCATCCGGAATCGATTCTCACCGAGCACGGCCACCAGCTGCTGAAGAATTTCCTGGAGCACTACTGATGACGATCAGCCCGCAGGAGGCGCTGCAGCGGACCATCGAGCATCGCGAGATCTTCCATGACGAAATGGTCAGCCTGATGCGGCAGATCATGAGTGGCGAGGTCTCGCCGGTGCTGATGGCGGCGATCCTGACCGGCCTGCGCGTCAAGAAGGAAACCGTCGGCGAGATCGCCGCCGCCGCGCAGGTGATGCGCGAGTTCTCGCGCAAGGTGGTCACGCCGGCCTACGAGCACTTCCTCGACATCGTCGGCACCGGCGGTGACGGCGCGCACAGCTTCAACATCTCCACCGCCTCGATGTTCGTCGCCGCCGCGGCCGGCTGCCGCGTCGCCAAGCACGGCAACCGCAGCGTCTCGTCGAAGTCCGGCAGCGCCGACGTGCTCGAAGCCTTCGGTGTCGCCATCGATCTGTCGCCCGGGCAGGTCGCCGCGTCGATCGCCGAATGCGGCATCGGCTTCATGTTCGCACCCAACCACCATCCGGCGATGAAGGCGGTGGCGCCCGTGCGCAAGGAGATGGGCGTACGGACGATCTTCAACATCCTCGGGCCGCTGACCAATCCGGCCGATGCGCCGAACATCCTGATGGGCGTGTTCCATCCGGACCTGGTCGGCATCCAGATCCGCGTGCTGCAGAAACTCGGCGCGCAGAACGCGCTGGTGGTCTGGGGCCGCGACAACATGGATGAGATCACGCTCGGTGCGGCGACGATGGTTGGCGAGCTGCGCGACGGCGCGCTGCGCGAGTACGAGATCCATCCCGAGGATTACGGTTTGGCGATGGCCGGCAGCCAGAACCTGCGCGTGGCCGATGCCGTCGAGTCGCGCGCGCGCGTGCTCGAAGTGCTCGACAACCGCCCCGGCGTGGCGCGCGATATCGTCACCCTCAACGCCGGCGCGGCGATCTACGCGGCGCGGCGCGCGGCGTCGATCGCCGAAGGCATCGAGCTGGCGCGCGAGGCGCTGGCCAGCGGCGCCGCCCGTGCCAGGCTTGATGCCTTTGTCGCCACCACGCAGCGGCTCAAGGCCGCCGGCTGAGCCCACCGGAACCGACATGGCCGACATTCTCGACACCATCCTGGCGCGCAAGCGTGAGGAAATCGCGCTGCTCAGCCAGCGCTATTCGCGCAGCGCGCTCGACGATCTGGCGCGCCGCGCCGACGCGCCGCGCGGCTTCATTCGATCGCTCGCGAACAAGCTTGCTGCGGGTGATGCAGCAGTGATCGCCGAGATCAAGCGCGCCTCGCCGAGCAAGGGCCTGATCCGCGAGGACTTCGACCCCGCCTGGCTGGCGCGCGAGTACGCGCGCGGCGGTGCCGGCTGCCTGTCGGTGCTGACCGACGAGAAATTCTTCCAGGGCCACAACGCTTTCCTGGTGCAGGCGCGCGCCGCCTGCGCGCTGCCGGTGATCCGCAAGGATTTCCTGATCGACGAGCAGCAGATCGTCGAGGCGCGCGCTATCGGCGCGGATGCGATCCTGCTGATCGCCTCGGCGCTGGAGCCAGCGCGGCTGAAGGCACTGTATGAAGTGGCGCGCAGCTGGCAGCTCGACGTGCTGGTGGAGATCCACGACGGCGCCGAGCTCGATCAGGTGCTGGGGGCGGGGCTCGGCGACGGTTGGCTGCTCGGCATCAACAACCGCAACCTGCGCACGTTCGCCACCGCACTGGAGACCACGCTGGATCTCCTGCCGCGTGTACCGGCGGGCTTGCCGGTGGTGACCGAGAGTGGCATCGGCACCGCCGCCGACGTCGCGCGGATGCGCGCGGCGGACGTCCATCACTTCCTGATCGGCGAATCGCTGATGCGCCAGCCCAGCCCCGGTGATGCGCTGCGCGCGCTGATCGGCTGAGCGCGCCAGGGTTTTTATCCGGCGGTGGGCGGCGCGATGCCGTGGATCAGGATGCTGCGCCCCTGCGTCGAGATCACGCCGTCTTCTTCCAGCTTCTTGAGCACGCGGCCCGCCATCTCGCGTGAGCAGCCGACCAGGCGCGCCAGCTCCTGGCGACTGGTGCGGATCAGCATGCCGCGCGGATTGGGCTGCGCGTCAGCTTTCTGCGCCAGGGTCAGCAGCGTACGGTCCATGCGTCCGGCGACGTCGAGGAAGGTGAGATCGACCAGGCGGCTGGTGGTATCGCGCAGCCGCCGCGCCAGCTGGCCGGCGATCTCGAACATGATGTCCGGATTGCTGCGGAAGAAGCGCATGAAGCTCTCGAAGCTCAGCTCGGCCGCCAGCGTCGGCGTGCGCGTGCGGACGATCGCGGTGCGCGCCTGCTGTTCCGGGAACAGGCACAGCTCGCCGAAGAAGTCGCCGGCGCCGAGATAGGCCAGCACGATCTCGCGGCCGTCGGCGTCCTCCAGCATGATGCTGACCGAGCCTTCCAGGATCAGATACAGCGACTGCGGCGGATCGCCGGCGTGGAGAATGTTGTGCTTAGGCGGAAAGCTGCGCTTGTGCGCCTGCTGGATGAAAGCCTGTACGACGGGCTTGTTGAACATTCGGCGTCTTGCCCCCAATTGGCCGGAACTGCGGTTGCGGGCGAAAATAGCACAGCACGACGTTGCCGCGAGTGATCTGGAGCGGCGCAACTGTAGGGAATTCCGGAGATTTTTGTGAAAGCACGCGTCAAGTGGTCGGAAGCGGCCAGTTTCATCGCCGAGAGCGGCAGCGGGCATGCGATCGTCGTCGACGGTCCGCCGGAGATCGGCGGCCGCAATCTCGGGCCGCGGCCGATGGAACTGCTGCTGATGGGCGTGGGCGCCTGCTCGGCGGTCGACGTGACGCTGATCCTGAAGAAGTCCCGCCAGCAGGTCGTCGACTGCTGGGTCGAGCTGGAGGCTGAGCGTGCCGACACCGATCCCAAGGTGTTCACCGCGATCAAGATGAACTTCGTCGTGGTCGGCAAGGGCCTGGCGGAGAACCACGTGCGCCGCGCCGTCGAGCTGTCGGCGGAGAAGTACTGCTCGGCGTCGATCATGATGGGCCGCGCCGGCGTCGCGGTGACGCACGGCTACGAGATCCGCGAAGCCGCCTAGCAGCCCGATCGGGGCAGCAGCGGCAGGATCGTTTGCGAGCCGATCAGCGGTGCGCGCCGGGTCACGCAATCGCCATTCATTTGTCGCATAATGCGCGCCCTCAAAAAGGGGGCGCGCCATTCGGCGTGTCTGGCGTTCAGGGGTTTTCCGGGTTTTCCGGGCCCCTCACGGACTGGAGACTGCATTGGCCAAAGCCAAGCCGAAGCGCACCGACAATCCCAAGCTCAAGCTGTTGGGTTTCAACAACCTGACCAAGTCGCTGTCGTTCAACATCTATGACATCTGCTATGCGCGCTCCAAGCAGCATCAGCAGGAGTACATCGAGTACATCGACGAGGCTTATAACGCCGAGCGCCTGACCGCGATCCTCACCGAGGTGGCGCGCATCATCGGCGCCAACGTCCTCAACGTCGCGCGCCAGGACTACGATCCGCAGGGCGCCTCGGTGACGATGCTGATCTCTGAAGGCCATCTCGACGGCCTGCCGACGCCGGGCAAGAAGAAGGACAAGGTCGACAAGGATTCGGTCGTCGCGCATCTGGACAAGTCGCACATCACCGTGCACACCTATCCGGAAACGCACCCGGACAACGGCATCTCGACCTTCCGCGCCGACATCGACGTGTCGACCTGCGGCAAGATCTCGCCGCTGAAGGCGCTGAACTACCTGATCAAGAGCTTCGAGTCCGACATCGTGGTGATGGACTACCGCGTGCGCGGCTTCACCCGCAACGTGCGCGGCGCCAAGCACTTCATCGACCACAACGTCGAGTCGATCCAGGATTTCCTGAGCGCCGACATCCGCAACCGCTATCAGATGATCGACGTCAACGTCTATCAGGAGTTCATCTTCCACACCAAGATGCGCCTGAAGGAGCTGGATCTCGACACCTATCTGTTCGGCGAAGGCGTTACCGAGCTGCCGCCGCGCGAGGCCAAGAAGATCCGTGACAACGTCAATCACGAGATCAGCGAGATTTTCTACGGCATGAATATCTCGCGCTGAACGGCGCGTCTGTTCGTTACCGGCCCGCCGTCATCGGCGGCCGGACCACAAAAAAGCCCGCATCGCTGCGGGCTTTTTTGTTGCTGCCTGGCGCCAGGCTTTCAGAACACCAGCACCGGCTTGATGGCGTCGCCCTTCTCGGAGGCGTGCGCGGCCTCGTTGATCTGCGCGAACGGGAATTTCTTGATCAGCTTGTCGAACGGGAACTTGCCGGCCTGGTAGTACGCCAGCATTTCCGGGATGAAGGTCTGCGGATCGGCATCGCCTTCGGTGATGTACTTCAGGCCGGCGCCGCGGACCAGGAAGCTCATCAGATTGATGGTCAGCGTGCCATCCGGCGGCGGCACCGCGATCAGGCCGCAGATGCCGTTGGGCAGCATGGTCTCCACCGCCGTGCTCATCACCGCCGGGATGCCGGTGGTGTCCACCGCGTAGTTGACGCCGCCGCCCGACAGCTCCTTGATCGTGGCCAGCACGTCCGCGGTTTCCTTGGGGTTGATCGCGTGCGTGGCGCCGAGCTCCAGTGCCAGCTGGCGACGGCCTTCGTTCGGCTCGACGATGATCACCGTGCCGGCGTCGACGGCGCGCGCACCCAGCAGGGCTGACAGGCCCACCGCGCCACCGCCGAAGATCGCCAGCGACTGGCCCTTCTTCAGCTTCAGCGACTTGATGACCGCGCCGGCGCCGGTCTGGATGCCGCAGCCCAGCGGGCCGAGCAGTTCCAGCGGCAGACTCTTGTCGACCACCACGGTGTTGATCTCGTGGGCGATCGCGTAGCTGCCGAACGAGGACTGGCCGAAGAAGTTGCCGGACACCTGCGTGCCGTTCTGGCTCAGCGCGGTCGTGCCGTCGGCCGGACGCACGCCGGAGAAGTTGTTGGCAAGAAAGTTGAAGCAGTACGCCGGCTGGTGGTCATTGCAGCTCGGGCAGGCTTCACAGGAGTTGAAGCTGAGGACCACATGATCACCCGGCTTGACCTTGGTGACGGCCGAGCCCACGGACTCGACGATGCCCGAGCCCTCGTGGCCGAGCACGATCGGCAGCGGCACCGGGAAACCGTCGCGGGCGACCAGATCGGTATGGCACATGCCGACGGCAACCATGCGCACGCGGACTTCGTGCTCGCGCGGCGCGGCGACGTCGATCGGCTCGATCGTGAACGGGCCGCCGACCTTGCGGACGATGGCGGCCTGGGCGCTGATGGGGGCTGCTGCAGTCATGTCTGTTCTCCTCGGGTTCAGATCCGATGTCGGATTGGGGGTCCGCATGACGGTCATCTCCGCCTGCCGTTGCGCATGCTCCGTTCTTTGCGGATGCGGCGTGGTGGCGGCGAGTGCGGATGCTGATCGGTAGCAGAAGCGTCGAACTCGCGACCGCCGTGGCGGTGCGGTCCTGCGAGCGGCTGCGGACGTCGGCGTCGATAGTATTCGCGCGTACTAACTTGGTAAAGCCTGATATTGGAGTCGGTGTCGAAAGCCTCGGCGGACGGCCCGCCGGATCAGATCCGGTAGGCGCCGAACTTCATCACCTTGGCCACCTGCCGCATCAGGCCGCGTACCGGTGCCGGCAGCTCGCGGCCGCCGGCCTGCTGGGCCTGGTCGCCATGGCGCTGCTCGTCGGCACGCATCTGCTGCAGGATCGCGCGGTCGCGTGCATCGTGTTCGGGCAACTGCTGCAGATGCTCGCCCAAATGCTCGGCGACCTGACGCTCGGTCTCATGGACGAAGCCCAGGCTCCAGCGGTCGCCGCCGAGGCCGGCCACGGCGCCGATCGCGAACGAGCCGGCCGCCCACAGCGGCTGCAGCTTGCTCGGGCCATCGCCGAGTTCAGCCAGCCGCTCCTCGCACCAGCGCAGGTGATCGTGTTCCTCGCGTGCCGCTTCCAGCAGCTGCTGGCGCGTCTGCGGATTGCGCGCGGTCAGCGCCTGGCCGTGGTAGAGCGCCTGCGCGGCGACCTCGCCGGCGTGGTTGATGCGCATCAGCCCGGCGACATGGCGACGCTCGTCGGGTGCCAGTTCCGCGTCACGCTGCGTCGCCGCCGGGTTGCGCCGGCCGCTGCCCTGATCGCGGCTGGCCAGCAGCGACAGGCCGCGGCCGACCAGGCCGAGCAGGGGGTCGACGGGACGCAGTTCACGGCGCGAGCGGGGAGCGGTGTCATCGTTCATGCGGCCATTCTAACGGTAGACTTCGCGCGTGCCGCTCAAACCCCAACAACTCCCCGCCCAGCTCAAGAAGGGGCTGGCGCCGATCTATCTCGTCGCCGGCGAAGAGCCGCTGCTGCAGCAGGAGGCGCTGGACGCCATCCGTGCCGCCGCGCGTGCCGCCGGCTACAGCGAGCGCGAGGTACTCGACGTCGAGCGCGGCTTCTCCTGGCAGCGCGTGATCGACAGCTGCGCGAGCCTGTCGCTGTTCGCCAGCCGCCGCATCATCGAGGTGCGGATGACGGCCGGACCCGATGACGAGGGCCGCAAGACTCTACAGGCCTTCGCCGGCAATCCGCCGCAGGACGTGCTGCTGATCGTCTCCTGCGGCGCGCTCGAGGCGCGGCAGCGTGACGCGGCCTGGTTCAAGGCGGTCGAAGGTGCCGGCGTCGCCGTCTATGTCTGGCCGGTCAAGGCGCAGGAATTCCTGCCGTGGCTGGAGACGCGCTTGCGCAGCGCCGGCGTCGAGATCGATGCCGATGCGGTGAAGCTGCTGGCCGAACGTACCGAGGGCAACCTGCTGGCCGCCGCGCAGGACGTCGAGAAACTCAAGCTGCTGTTCGCCGGCGCGCGCATCGACGTCGAGGCGCTGGCCGGTGCGGTGGCCGACAGCGCGCGCTTCGAGGCCTTCGACCTCAACGACCGCATCCTCGACGGCGATACCGCCGGCAGCGTCAAGAGCCTGCAGCGGCTGCGCGAGGAGGGCTATTCGCCGCTGGAGATCCTCGGCGCGCTGAGCTGGTGTCTGCGCTCGCTGGCCAAGGCCTCGATCGCCTTCGCGCGGCTGCGTGACGCGGCCAGCGCGCTCGACAGCGTCGGCGTGCGGCGCTTCCAGCAGGCCAAGTACCTCAAGGCGCTGCCGCGCGTGCGGCCGGCCGAGGGGCTCAACTGGATGCGTCGCGCCGCCCAGGTCGATCAGCTGGTCAAGACCGGCCAGGAAGCGGCCGCCTGGGAAGAATTGTTAACATTGGTGCTCGCCGCCAGTGGGGCGGCTCCGCGTCCACGCTGACGATGAACTCCGCTGCACCCAGATCCAGCCGTACCAAGGTCGACGACATCGCCGCGTACATGCGCGCGCGGGGTATCAAGGCGCGCGCCGCCGCGCGCCTGATCGCGCGCGCCGACACCGGCACCAAGAACGCCGCGCTGTTCGCGCTGGCGCAGGCCCTGCTCGACGATGCGCCGGCGATTCTCGAAGCCAACGCCGCCGATCTGCGCGAAGGCCGCAACCGCAAGCTCGACGAGGCGCTGCTCGAACGGCTGGAACTCAACCCCGCGCGCATCGAGGCGATGGCCGACGGTGTGCGCCAGGTTGCCGCGCTGCCGGACCCGATCGGCGAGATCAGCGATCTCAAGCTGCGCCCGACCGGCATCCAGGTCGGCCGCATGCGCGCGCCGCTGGGCGTCGTCGGCATCATTTACGAATCGCGTCCCAACGTGACGGCCGATGCCGCGGCGCTGTGCCTGAAGTCCGGCAACGCGGCGATCCTGCGCGGCGGCTCGGAGGCACTGCGTTCCAATCTGCGGATCGCGCATTGCATCGAGCGCGCGCTGGTCGAGGCCGGCCTGCCCAAGGACGCGATCCAGGTACTCGACATCACCGACCGCGGCGCCGTCACCGAACTGGTGGCGATGCCGCAGTACGTCGATGTCATCATCCCGCGCGGCGGCAAGGGCCTGGTCGCGGCGGTGTCGGACGCCGCGCGCGTGCCGGTGATCAAGCATCTCGACGGCATCTGCCACGTCTACGTCGATGCCGAGGCCGATCTGGAAAAGGCGGTCGCGGTCGCGGTCAACGCCAAGACCCATCGCTACGGCACCTGCAACACGATGGAGACGCTGCTGGTCGACAAGCCGATCGCCGCCAGGCTGCTGCCGACGCTGGCCGAGATCTACAGCGAAGCCGGCGTCGAGCTGCGCGGCTGCGAGCGCACGCGCAAGATCCTGCCGGAGGCGCAAGCGGCGACCGAAGAAGACTGGCGCACCGAGTATCTGGCGCCGATCCTGTCGATCCGCATCGTCGACGGCCTCGATCAGGCGATCGACCACATCGAGACCTACGGCTCGCATCACACCGATGCGATCGTCACCGAGAACTACACGAAGATCCGCCGCTTCCTGCGCGAGGTCGATTCGGCATCGGTGATGATCAATGCCTCGACGCGTTTTGCCGACGGTTACGAGTATGGCTTGGGCGCCGAAATCGGCATCAGCACGGATAAATTCCACGCCCGTGGCCCGGTCGGTCTGGAAGGCCTGACCTCGGTCAAGTGGGTCGTGCTTGGCGACGGCAGCGTCCGTTGATGCGTTCGAGCGCCCACCTGCAGTGAGCCGCTGCTTCCTTACTCGCTGCAAGAGGCGCGCGTTTCGATGAAGGCGATCGGCATCCTCGGCGGCGCGTTCGCGCCGTTCCATAACGGTCATCTGCGCGCGGCGATCGAGGCCCGCGACCGCCTCGACCTGACGCAGGTGCGCTTGATCCCGACCGCGCGGGCCTCGCACCGTCCGGAGTCGCGCGTGTCGGCGCAGCGGCGCCTGGAATGGCTGAAGGCCGCGGTGCGCCGCGAGAAGGGCCTGATCCCCGACGACCGCGAAATGCTGCGCGACGGTCTGTCGTACACCATCGACACGCTGGAAGAACTGCACGCGGAATTTCCGCGCGCGGCGCTGGTGCTGCTGATGGGCAGCGACGCCTTCCTGCATTTCGATACCTGGCGGCAGTGGCAGCGCATTCTCGAATTCGCGCATCTGGCGGTGATCGTGCGGCCGGGCAGCGAGCTGCAGCCGGGCGCCGAGACCGCCAGTGTGCTGGCCGGCCGCGCCGCCAGCAGTGCCGCCGATCTGCACGACACCCCGGCCGGCCTCTGGCTGCCACTTGAATTACCGCAACTCGACATCTCGTCGACGCGGGTGCGTCGCCTGCTCAAGCAGGGACGATCGATCCGCGGGCTGGTGCCGGACGCGATCTTGAACATGATGACCACCGCCGATCGCGCGGCGCTAATGCAGGATGACGATGCCACGCAACACTAAACGCCTAGACCCCCTTGCCCAGCTGGCTGTCAACGCGCTGGAAGACCTCAAGGGCCAGAACATTCTCGTACTCGACGTGGAGAAGCTGACCACGGTGACGGACACGATGATCATCTGCACCGGCACCTCGAGTCGACACGTCAAGGCGCTGGCGCAGAACGTCGGCGAGGATGCCAAGAAGGCCGGCTATCCGCCGCTCGGCATCGAGGGTCTCGACATGGGCGAGTGGGTGCTCGTCGACCTCGGCGGCGTGGTCGTTCACGTCATGCAGGCGCAGGCGCGGGTGTTCTATCAGCTTGAAAAGCTGTGGACGGTGGAAGCGCCGATCGAAGAGGCCTTCGAAGCCAAGCCCAAGCGTGCCGCGCCGCGCAAGACTGCCCGCAAGAGCGACGCTGCCCGGCCGGCCGGAAAGGCGGTGAAGAAGACCGCCCGGAAGACCGCGTCGAAGGCCGCGAGCACACGTGCGGCCAAGCCCGCGGCCGCGCCCAAGAGCGCCGCCAAGAAAGCCGCGCCGCGCAAGAAGACTGCCGCGCGCGCCTAGCGCGCGCCTAGCGCGCGACACCGGCATGCGCGTCTGGCTGATCGCGGTCGGCACCAAGATG
>CAMLDZ010000036.1 GCA_946478985.1 uncultured Solimonas sp. | reverse complement strand
CGCGCGCAGGGGGGAGCGGCCATGGATGGCCGCGATAGTCGCCCTTGCGACAGGATGTCGCATGGGCGACGGCCCCGAGCACGGCGCTGCGGCCGGGTACCGGCGCGATAGCGCCGGCGCGAACATCGGGGCGTGCTTTCTTTTGCCTTCTTTTCTTTGCACGAGCAAAGAAAAGAACGGTCGCCCTGCAAGGGGCGAAATAAAGCAACGCAAAACAACCAACCACAGCCGCTGACAACCCCCCAACCAGCAAGCTCAGAACGTCACCGGCTCCGACTCCACCTCACCGCTCTCATCCCGCGTCAAGCCATACTTGCGCAGCTTCTCGACCAGCGTCGTCCGCCGCGTATTGAGCAGCTTCGCCGCATGCGCCACCACGCCACCAGCCTGCGCCAGCGCCTGCCGGATCAACGACAGCTCGATCGCCTCGATGTGATCCTTCAGGTTCACGCCCTCGGCCGGCAGATCGTCCAGCTGCGGCAGCGTGCGGACCACGGTTTCGCTGTTGGCCACCACCGGGACCACGGTGGACGCCACCACGCTGCTCGCTGCCACCGTCGGGAACACCATCGCGCCGCCGGTCGCCTCGCGGCGCACTTCCAGGCTGTCGCGCAGAACGGCCGCATCGGCGCAGTAGCGTTTCGGCAGACAGGCGGCGTCGACCGCAGCGTTCGGATACAGCACCGCCATGCGCTCGATCAGATTGGCCAGCTCGCGGACGTTGCCCGGCCAGCGGTAGCTGCGCAGCGCATGCACGGCATCGGCAGTGAAGCGCACGCGGCCCTGGCCGCTGCGGTCGAGCATCTGCACCAAATCGTCGATCAGCACCGGCAGGTCCTCGGTGCGTTCGCGCAGCGGCGGCATCTCGATCGGGAACACATTGAGGCGGTAGTACAGGTCCTCGCGGAACGTGCCCTTGTCGATCGCTTCTTCGAGGTTGCGGTGCGTGGCGGCGATGATGCGCACGTCGCAGTGCGAGCTGCGGTTGGCGCCGACACGTTCAAAGGTGCGCTCCTGCAGCACGCGCAGAATCTTCACCTGCATCTGCAGCGGCATGTCGCCGATCTCGTCGAGAAACAGCGTGCCGCCGTCGGCCATCTCGAAGCGGCCGCGACGGGCGGTGATGGCACCGGTGAAGGCACCCTTCTCGTGGCCGAACAGTTCGGATTCCAGCAGCTCCGACGGAATCGCGCCGCAGTTGACGGCGACGAACGGGCGGTCGCGCCGCGCCGAGGCGTCGTGGATCGCACGGGCGACGACTTCCTTGCCGGTGCCCGACTCGCCGGTGACCAGCACCGTGGTGTCGAAGGCAGCGACCTGCTCGATCAGCTTGCGGATGCGCCGCACCGGCGCCGAATTGCCGCTGGGGCCGGCGTGGCGGCGCGGCGCCGGCACTCCCTGCTCGCTGCGCAGCAGTGCGGCGCGGCGCAGCTGTTCGGCGAGCGGGGCGTGGCGCACCGGCAGGTCCAGGCTCAGGCAGGCGCTGCGGTCGAAGCCGAAGCGCTCGACGAAGGTGTCGTAGTACGGCTGCAGCACGATCAGCGGCGGATGCAGGCGGTCGCGGCGCAGCCAGTCGATGAAGCGCGTGAAGTGCTCGCCACCGCAGGCGCCGACGATGATCGCCAGCCAGTCCTGCGGGCGCTGCTGGTCGAGGTCGAGCTCGGCGGTGTCGGCGATGACGCGGGCGCGATGCTCGATGAAGTCCAGCACCACTCGTAGCTGCTCGCTGCGGCCTTCGTCGGCGTCGATGATCAGTACGCGAGAATCAGACATGAGCTTCCCCCTGCGCCCAGGCGCGCACCAGCGCCGAGACCTCGATCTCGTAGCGCCGCTTGTTGACGAAACCTTCCGCCCCGACCTGCGCGACGAACTCGCGGTGCGCCGCGTCGTCGTAGTGCGAGGCAATGATGATGCGCGGTGCGGCGTCCTGCGCCTTGATCAGCCGCGTGGCCTGCAGGCCGCCCATGCCGGGCATCGCCAGATCCATGACGATCAGATCGGGCTTGAGGCTCATGGCGAGCCGCACCGCGTCGTGGCCGTCGTAGCCCTCGCCGACGAACTCGATCTCCCGGCACAGGCCCAGCAGATGCCGCGCGAGCGTGAGGAACGGCCGATTGTCGTCGACCAGCAAGGTGCGAAACGTGCCCGCCATGACCGCTCCCTCGTCATATCAGCCCGCACGCTTGTGCAGGGCCAGGCCCCGCTGCGGACGGTGAGCGGCGGTCCTGTCCTTGACCGCCGGAATCCGCATCGCCTCGCGATATTTCGCGACCGTGCGGCGTGCCACCTGCACGCCCTTGCGCGCCAGCAAGGCAGCGATGTCGCCATCGCACAGCGGTGCCTGTGCCTTCTCGCCGTCGATGATGCGGCGGATCATCGCCTTGACCGCGGTGCCGGAGGTATCGGCGCCGGTGCCAGCGCCGCTGATCTGCGACGGGAAGAAGGCTTTCAGCTCGTAAACGCCCCACGGCGTCTGCACCCACTTGTTGTGGGTGATGCGGCAGATGGTCGATTCGTGCATGCCGATGCTGTCGGCGATCTCGCGCAGCGTCAACGACACCATGCCCTCCTCGCCGCGCTCCAGGAACGCCTGCTGGCGCTCGAAGATCGCCCGCGTGGCGCGCAGCAGCGTGTCGTGGCGCATCTCCAGACCCCGCACCAGCCAGCGCGCCTCCTGCAGCTGGTCGCGCAGGGCCGCATGCGCGGTGCCGCCGAGCATGCGCTCGTAGCGGCCGTTGACGCGCACCCGCGGCAGGCGCTCGGTGTTGAGTTCGACCTTCCACATGCCGCGCGCACCGCTGACGATCACGTCCGGCAGCGCCGCATCGGCCGCGGCGGCGATCACTGCCGCCGGCTTCGGGTTCAGCGACAACAGCAGCTCCAGCGCCAGATCGAGGTCGACGGCGTCCACCTCCAGCGCGGTGGCCAACTTCAGGTAGTCGCGCGCGGCGACGGCATCCAGCTGTTCGGCGACCAGACGGCTCGCCAGCAGGCGACCCGGCGTGCCGCGCGGCAGCACATCGAGTTGCAGCTGCAGGCACTCGCGCAGATCACGGGCGGCGAAGCCGGTCGGCTCCACTGACTGCACCAGCTCCAGCACCCGCTCCATCTCGGCATGCGTCGGCGGCGGCTCGATGCGGCTCTGCATGGCGATGCCGTCGAGCGGCTGCTCCAGGTAGCCGTTGTCGTCGACGGCATCGACGATGGCCGCGGCGATCAGCGCCTCGCGCTGGCTGCGGACGATCAGTTCCAGCTGCTTGAGCGCGGCGACCCGCGCATCGGTCTCGACCGGCATCGGCAAGCGCGACTGCCAGGATTCGCCGTCCTCGTCGCCATGCGGTTCGCCACCGGACCAGGACTCGCGGCTGGACCAGTCGAAATCCGCCTCGACCTTGCTGCTGGCTGCGGCGTCGCAGCCGCTGACTTCATCATCGTCCGGCAGCTCGGTCGCGTCGCGGTCGCTGTCGTCCTGCTCCAGCTCGGCCGCGTCCTCGTCGGACTCGGCGGCTTCCAGCATCACGTTCTGCTCGAGCGCGGTACGCAGCTCCTGTTCCAGTTCCAGCGTCGACAGCTGCAGCAGGCGGATCGACTGCAGCAGCTGAGGCGTCATCGCGATCTGCTGCTGGAGTCTGGCGGTAGCTTGCAGTTTGCTCATCTTTCTCCCCTGCTGGCGGTCCGTGTGAGAAATTTCCTACACACTGTGGCGACCGCGCGTCTTAATACCAATCAATTTGTTCCCGACTTCCTGTCAGGTCTGTCCCGACAGCGACGAAATTCCGTCGCGCGCCCTACACCGGGGCCTTGTCGAGGTCGACGCGGATGGCGTGGCGCATCAGGGCGTTGATGCCGTAGAGGCCGAGCGATTGCATCAGCCGCGCGCGGTGGGTCTCGACGGTCTTGACGCTGACACCCATCAGTACCGCGATCTCCTTGGTCGACTTGCCGCGCGCGATCAGGTGCAGCACCTGACGCTGGCGCGGTGTCAGCTGCGCCTTGTCCTGCGAGCGCTCGTCGCCCGGGCGGTCGATGATCTTGTGCGAGACGGAAGGGCTCAGGTAGATCTGGTGGCGCTCGACGGCGCGCAGTGCCAGCGCCAGTTCCTGCGGCTCGGCATCGGTGGCGATGACGCCGGCCGCGCCGCTCTTGAGCGCACTGCGCGCGAGCGGGCCATCGCTGCCCGAGGCGAGCACGACGACCGCGACTTCCGGATAGTGCCGGCGGATCTGCACCAAGGCTTCGAGGCCGGAGATTTTCGGCAGATGCAGATCGCTGACCACGACGTCCGGGCGCAGGCGGCCGGTGACTTCGAGCAACTGCTCGCCATCACCCGCCTCGCCGACGATGGACGCTGTCGTGCCTGCTTCAAAAAGCTTGCGCAATCCTGCGCGTACCAGCGTTTCCGGCTCCGCGATGACCACTCGCATATCGTTCCCCAGTGACCTGGGAACCGATTCTAGGGAGGCGTTTCCCTCTGTCCGCGACTGGCAGGTGAACGTGCATCGGCAACAGACCGACGGTGCCGCATGAACACGTGGCGCTCCAGCGCGGCGCTCAAAGCGTCCGGCATGGGCGCGAAGCGGACGAAGATTTCACCGCCACGATGTGCGATCACTTCGCCGGCCCAGCGCCAGAGATTCGGTGCGCAAGGGTGCAGTTGCAGACTCACGGTGAGGCTGCTGCCGATTGCCGGCAACGGCGCCTGCGGCGTCCAGCTCAGGCCAGCGATGCAAAGCTGCAGCGAGTGCGGCGTGGCCTGCGGCTGTATCGACCGCAGCAGGGCGCCGAGCAACTCGATCATCACGTCGAACTTGTGATGCAGACGGTCGAGTTCCTGAGCCTGAGCGGTATCGCCATCCGTGCGCCAGCGCTCCTCCAGCGTCGCCACCGCCGCCAGCACGCGCTGGTTGTGCTCGGCCTGCAGCGCCGGCAGGCTGTCAATGCCGCCGGGCTGCCAGCTCAGCGGCATCGTTTCCCGGTACGACAGCCATTGTCCGAGTGGATGGTCGTCCATGCGTCCGTAGTGTCAGAGCTTTGACGCGATCGCGTCCCAGGCGTCCTGCAGCGGACGCAGCAGACGGATCACCTCGTCCACCGCTGCCTCGTCGTTGTTGAGGTTGGCCTGCAGCAGGCGGCGGCGCATGTACTCATAGAGGGACTCCAGGTTCTGGGCGAGCTTGCCGCCGGAACTCTTGTCCAGACAAATCTGCAGATGCTCGATGATCGCCAGCGCGCCGGACATTGCCTGCAGCTTGGCCGGCGTGTCGCCACGGCCCATGGCGCCGCGCGCGGCGGCCAGACGTGCCAGCGCGCCGGCATACAGCATGCTGATCTGGCGGTGCGGCGAGACCTCGCCAGTGATCGCGCTGGCCGAGGTGTCCTGGTACTGACGAACGGCGGCATACGACACGGTCTTGCTCCGGCAGATCGAAAACGGGCGGTCGCCCTCGTGCTTCGGGTATCGGCATGCCGGCGCCGAACTTGAAGCCCTGCCTCCGCATCGGCGATGCAGTTTGTATCATGCACGGCCTTTTCCTCTCTCTTCATGCTGCAGGCGCCGCACCGGCGTGCTGTCCTTAACTTATGAACGTTCTGGTTTTCATCGCCGGCCTCGTCGGCCTGCTCGCCGGCGGCTTCAAGGGCCTGCTGATCGGCGGCCTGGTCGGCTACGGCATCAGCCGCATCCTGCCGCAACTGCTGATCAAGGCCGCCACCGGCAAGCTCGCCCAGGTGCAATCGCGGTTCTTCGACGCGGTGTTCGCCGTCGCCGGCGCCATGTCCAAGGCCGATGGCCGGGTCAGCGCCGACGAGATCGCCGCCGTCGAGGCGATGTTCGAGCGCATGCGCCTGAGCCCCGCTGCGCGCGAATCGGCCAAGGCGGCATTCAACCGCGGCAAGCAGGCGGACTTCGACGTCGATGCCGAAGTCGCCAGCTTTGCCGCCGCCTCGCGCGGCCAGCGCCTGCTGCATCAGATGTTCCTGCAGGTGCTGCTGACCACACTGGCCAGCGATGGCCAGGTGCATCCGGCCGAGCATGCGATGCTGCTGCGCGTGGCGCGCGGCCTGGGCCTGAGCGAGGCGGAGGTGATGGCGCTGGAGGCGATGCTGCGCGGCGCCCAGCCCGGCGGCGGCTCGCAGTCGCGCACGCCGCGCCCGGATGCGCTGGAAGACGCTTACCGTGTGCTGGGCGTTGCACCGAGCGCCAGTGACGCCGAGCTCAAGCGCGCCTATCGGCGCCAGATCAGCGAGCACCATCCCGACAAGCTCGCCGGCAAAGGCTTGCCGGAGAGCATGCGCGAAATGGCCGAACAGCAGACGCGGGCGATCACCGCCGCCTACGACCTGATCCAGAAGGCGCGCAAGGCGGCGTAAGGCCGGCCCTGACCCGCCGGGCACTTTGCAGGCCGGGCCTGCGCGGTTCATGATCTGCGCGCTGCAGTCCTGTAGCGTTCAGCTTCGCCCCGCTAGGCTGCCGGCCACCGTCATTTAACATGGAGAGTTCATGAACGCCTCATCGCTCAAAGTCGTCGCCCTCGCCGCCCTGATCGGCCTGGGTGTTTCGGTTTCCGCCTGCAAGAAGAAGGACGAGCAGGGTCCGGTCGACAAGACCAGCGAAGCCGTCAAGGATGGCCTGGATATGCGTGAGAACGAGCCCGTCAAGGACGCTGCCGAGGACGTGAAGGACGCGGCTCAGGACGCTGGCGAAGCTGTCCAGGAAGGCGCCGAAGAAGCCAAGGACAAGGCGCAGGACGCGGCACAGTAAGCGCCTGCCGGCTGGTCCGGACGGGGCGGCACGCATCGGCGTGCCGCCCCGTTGTCGTTCTAGGCCTTGGGTTTGAGGTTTGCCGCGTGCTGCGCCAGCGTGGTGATCGCCGCCCAGTCGCCGGCCTGAACCTTGTCGCGCGGTGCCAGCCAGGAGCCGCCGATGCAGCTGACATTGGGCAGCCTCAGGAACTCCGGCGCCGTGGCCGGACTGATGCCGCCGGTCGGACAGAAGCGCAGCTGCGGGAACGGACCGTGCAAGGCGCTGAGCATCGCCACCCCGCCGGCCGGCACCGCCGGAAAGAACTTCATGGCGGTGAAGCCGGCAGCCATCGCGGCCATCACCTCCGAAGGCGTCATCGTGCCGGGCAGGAACGGCCAGCCGCTGTCGCGCGCCGCCTGCAGCAGCGCCGGCGTGGCCCCGGGGCTGACGCCGAATTGCGCACCGGCGGCGCGCGCCTGCGAAAGCTCGGCGGCGTTGGTGATCGTGCCGGCGCCGATGATGGCCTGCGGGACCTGATCGGCAATGGCGCGAATCGCCGCCAATGCCACCGGCGTGCGCAGGGTCATTTCCAGGACCTGGATGCCACCGTCGACCAGTGCACGCGCCAGCGGCACGGCGTGTTCCAGCTGATGCACCACCAGCACCGGCATCACCGGCGAGCGGGTCATCACCTCGTCGATCGTTATCATCAGACCGTCTCCGTCGGCAGCGGCGGCGCCATGCCGAACATCATCGCGCCGTACTCCGCACCGCCGGCATTGGCGCGCGCGGCGCTGAACAGTTCGCGGCCGACGCCGAGCTGGTTGGCGGCGAGATCCGGGCGCGGAATCTCGCGCTGCCGCCATTGCGCCGCATCGACGCTGGCCCCCAGCTCGCCGGTCGTGGCGTCCAGGCGCAGCAGGTCACCGTCGCGGACCCTGCCGAGCGGTCCGCCGTCGAGGCATTCCGGTGTCACGTGAATCGCCGCCGGCACCTTGCCGGACGCACCGGACATGCGCCCATCGGTGACCAGCGCCACCTTGAAGCCGGCATCCTGCAGGCTGGACAGCGCCGGCGTCAGCTTGTGCAGCTCCGGCATGCCGTTGGCGCGCGGCCCCTGGAAGCGGACCACGGCGATGAAATCGCGGTGCAGCTCGCCGCGCTTGAAGGCTTCGAGCATCTGGTCCTGATCGTCGAACACCCGCGCCGGCGCTTCGACCACGCGGTGTTCCGGCTTCACCGCCGAGACCTTGATCACCGCACGGCCGAGATTGCCTTGCAGCAGCTTGAGGCCGCCGTCGGCGGAAAACGGCGCGGCGGCGCTGCGCAGAACCTGCGGATCCAGGCTCGCGGCGGGTGCCGCCCGCCAGGCCAGCGCGCCATCGTGCAGATACGGCTCCTGCGTGTAGTGCCGCAGCCCCTGCCCCATCACCGTCTGCACGTCCTCGTGCAGCAGTCCGGCGTCGAGCAGCTCGCGGATCAGCAGGCCCATGCCGCCGGCGGCGTGGAAGTGGTTCACGTCGGCGCTGCCATTGGGATAGATGCGCGCCAGCAGGGGCACCACGGCCGACAGCGTGTCGAAATCACCCCAGTCGATGACGATGCCGGCGGCGCGCGCGATCGCAATCATATGAATGGTGTGATTGGTCGAGCCGCCGGTGGCGAGCAGGCCGACGATGGCGTTGACGATGGCGCGTTCGTCGACGATCTGCGCCAGCGGGTGATAGTCGTCGCCCAGTGCGGTGATCTTCGCCAGGCGCATCGCCGCCGCCCGCGTCAGCGCGTCGCGCAGGGGCGTATTGGGCGTCACGAAGGCGCTGCCCGGCAGATGCAGGCCCATCACCTCCATCAGCATCTGGTTGCTGTTGGCGGTGCCGTAGAACGTGCAGGTTCCGGCACCGTGATAGGACTTCATCTCCGATTCCAGCAGCGCTTCGCGATCCAGCTTGCCCTCTGCGTGCAGCTGGCGGACCTTGGCTTTGTCGGCGTTCGACACACCGGTGGTCATCGGCCCCGCCGGCACGAAAATCGTCGGCAAATGTGCGAACTGCAGGGCGCCGATCAGCAGGCCCGGCACGATCTTGTCGCAGACGCCGAGACACAATGTGCCGTCGAACACCAGATGCGACAGCGCGATGGCAGTCGACATCGCGATCACGTCGCGCGAGAACAGCGACAGCTCCATGCCGGCCTGGCCCTGCGTGACGCCATCGCACATCGCCGGCACGCCACCGGCAAACTGCGCCACCGCGCCGGCTTGCCGCGCGCCGTCCTTGAGCAGCGCCGGATAACGCTCCAGCGGCTGGTGCGCCGACAGCATGTCGTTGTAGGCAGAAACGATCGCCAGATTCGGCCAGCGGCCGGCGCGCAGCGCTTGCTTGTCGTCCGGGGTGGACGCGGCGAAGGCATGCGCAAGATTGGTACAGGACACGCGCTGCCGCGCGGTGCCGGCCTGGCGCGCGGCCTCCACCTGCCGCAGATAGGCGGCGCGGGTCGGCGCGCTGCGCCGGCGGATGTCCTCAGTCACTGTGGCTACTACCGCATGCAGCTGCATGACGCCTCCTGGCTGCGCTGATTGCTTCGGGCCGGTCAACGCCACAGCCCTCGGGATACTACAAGTGCGGCACGTCGCTTGCTTGAACGCTGCTGATACGGTCGCAAACTTCGTTCCCACCTCATCCGTGGCGCGACGGCGGCATCGCGAGCATGAGAGGCTTGCGGCGAGGCCCCCATCCATCAACGACGATCGCGAGGTCAGTCTTGGAAAGCTTCGATTTCATCCTGTTCGGCGGCGGCGGTGATCTGGCCATGCGCAAGCTGCTGCCGGCGCTGTACTACCGGCACCGCGACTGCGGAGACACCGGTGGCTGGCGGATCATCGGCATCGGCCGCCAGGATCTGAGCCGCGAGCACTACCTGCAGCTCGCCCGGGATGCCTGCGCCAAGCAGGTGGCCGCCAAGGATTTCGAGGAAGCGGCGTGGAACGCCTTTGCCGGCAGCCTGCACTATCTGCGCCTCGACGCCACCTGCGCCGCCGACTATCAGGCGCTTAGCGCCATGCTCGGCGACACGGCCGGGCGCACGCGGGTCTTCTATCTGGCCACCGCGCCCGGCCTGTTCACGACGATCAGCGCGCAGCTCGGTGCCGCCGGCCTGGTGACGCCACAGAGCCGCGTCGTGCTGGAGAAACCGCTGGGCCGCGATCGTGCCTCGGCAAGGAAGATCAACGAGGAGGTCGGCCGCGTGTTTGCCGAGCAGCAGATCTTCCGCATCGACCACTACCTGGGCAAGGAAGCGGTACAGAATCTGATCGCCTTGCGCTTCGGCAACATCTTCTTCGAGCCGTTGTGGAACCGCGCATGGATCCGCGACGTGCAGATCACCATCGCCGAAACGGTCGGCGTCGAGAGCCGCGGCGAGTTCTACGACTCCACCGGCGCGCTGCGCGACATGGTGCAGAACCATCTGCTGCAATTGCTGTGCATCGTCGCCATGGAGCCGCCGGCCAGCAGCGACGCCGATACGATGCGCGACGAAAAGCTCAAGGTGCTGCGCTGCCTGCGGCCGATGAGCGCCGAGGAGGTCGCAGCGCGCACGGTGCGCGGCCAGTATCGCGCCGGGGCCATCCGCAACCAGCCGGTGCCCGGCTACCTGGAAGAAGCCGGCATCCCGCCAAACAGCCGCAACGAGACCTTTGTCGCGATCAAGGCCTCGCTCGACAACTGGCGCTGGGCGGGCGTGCCGTTCTACCTGCGCACCGGCAAGCGCATGCAGGAGCGGCTCGCCGAGATCGTCATCAACTTCCGCGGCGTGCCGCATCCGATGCTGTCGGCTCGTGGCGGCGAGCCGGCCAACCGCCTGATCATCAGCCTGCAGCCGGATGAAGGCCTGCGCCTGGACCTGATGGCCAAGGTGCCGGGCGAAGGCATGGAGATCCAGCCGATCTTCCTCGACGTCGCCCTCGCCGAGACCTATCGCACACGCCAATGGGACGCCTACGAGCGATTGATCATGGATGTGGTGCACGGCAAGCTGACGCTGTTCATGCGCCGCGACGAAGTCGACGCCGCCTGGCAGTGGGTCGAGCCGATCCTCAACAGCTGGGAACGCAATGCGCAGCCGCTGAAATCGTATCCGGCCGGCACCTGGGGGCCGACCGCATCGAGCGCATTGGTCGCCCGCGACGGCCATGCCTGGCGCGAGGAAGCCTGAACCGGCAGGGAAGAAACGGGAGGAATGGTCGGGGCGACAGGATTCGAACCTGCGACTTCCTGCTCCCAAAGCAGGCGCTCTACCAAACTGAGCTACGCCCCGACGCGGGCAGCGGCGGCGCGTCGCCACCGCATGGGCGCCGGATTCTGCACCATCGCCTGCGGCCGGGCAACGCGAACCCCTGCCGGACTACAGAGATTCGCCCCGGAACGACGACAGCGGCAGGTCGCTCGGCCAGCCGTCGACCAGCAGCGGTGCGCGGACCACCTGATTGCGCCCGGAACGCTTGGCGGCGTAAAGCGCGCGGTCGGCGTACTCCAGTGCGCGCGCCAGATCGTGCTGGCCTAGGAACGCCATCACGCCGATCGACGCGGTGACCTGGACCGGCAATCCATCGACCGACTGCAGCCCGGCATCGGCAATCGCCTGGCGGATGCGTTCGGCGACCGGCAGGGCCGCGTCGACACCGGTATTGGGCAGCAGCGCGGCGAATTCCTCGCCGCCCAGACGGGCCAGCATGTCACCGCCGCGCAGCTTGGGCAGCACGATCTCGCGCATCGCGCGCAGCACGCGGTCGCCGGAAGCATGGCCGAAGGCATCGTTGATCTGCTTGAAATGGTCGAGGTCGATCATCAGCAGCGCGACCGGCTGCTGCAGCCGCGCCGCGCGTGAAGCGACGCGCTCCAGCTCTTCGAGAAACGAGCGACGGTTCGGCAGCCCCGTCAGGTCGTCGATCATCGCCCGCCGCTCCAGGCTGCGCTGCTGTTCGACACGATCCGAGATGTCCTGGATCTGTGAGATGAAATGGATAGGCCGCGCCTGGCTGTCGCGCAGCACCGACACGTCCAGCTGCACGTAGACCAGCTGGCCGCTGCGATGGAAGTAGCGCTTCTCCATGCGGTAGGAATCGCGCACGCCGTCGATCAGCTCCTGCACATGCGCCAGATCGGCGCCCAGATCGTCCGGGTGGGTGATGTCCTGGAACGTCCGCGCCAGCAGCTCCGGCTCCGAGTAGTCGAGCATTTCGCAGAGCGTGTGGTTGACACTGACGAAGCGGCCTTCGAGGCTGACGATTGCCAGTCCGATCGGCGCGTGCTTGAGGATCAGGCGGATGCGTTCCTCGCTTTGCAGCAGCGCCGTATTGCTCTGCTGCAGCGCCTGCGACGCACGCCGGTTGAACTCGATCATCGCCGAGACTTTCGGCAGCATCGGCCAGGCCGCCAGGGCGGTGGCGATCGAGACGGCGGCGGTGACGGCCTTGATCGAGGCCTGCAGCTCGTAGTGCGGCCACCAGATATTGACGATGTCGATGAAATGACCGGTGCCGCAGGCGAAGATGAAGAGGCTGAACATCCAGAACAGCCAGCCGAAGCCCAGGCCGCGATTGCGGCGGATGAAGTAGATCAGCGTCAGCGGGATCGAGTAGTAGGCCAGACCGATGATGGCGTCGGCGACCACGTACTCGCCTACCAGCCAGGGGTTCCAGGTCAGGCAGTAGCCGTGCGGCATGAACGCGAAACTGCCGGTCGCCATGTGCTGTTCTCGTCGCCCCCGATTGCCCGAGTATGCCTGTCGGCGCCCGCTGCGCCTTGCGCCGCAGTATCTGGCAGCGGCCGCGTCGGGGCGCAACGGGCCGTTCAACGGTAGTTTTTGCCGGGCCGGCGACATCCGCCAGAGCCATCGCGGATGACCGGCTTGCCGCATTCGTTTATCATGCGCGCCCGCTGAAACGGGCCTGGCGATCAGGCCATGGCATGGGGTCGTTAGCTCAGCCGGTAGAGCAGTTGGCTTTTAACCAATTGGTCGCAGGTTCGAATCCTGCACGACCCACCATCTTCAAGATCCGTCGAAGATCAGCATCGTCGTGAATCCGGCCCGCGCACGCGGGCCTTTTGTTACGGGCCCGATGCCGCCGGACCGCTGCGGAGACCGCTGATGGATGCATTCCTGCTGTATCTGGCGGTCGGCGCGCTCGCCGGCGTGATGGCCGGCCTGTTCGGCGTCGGCGGCGGTCTAATCCTGGTCCCGGCCCTGACCGTGACGCTGGGCCGGCATCTTCCCATCGACGCCACCGTGCACCTGGCGGTCGGCACTTCGCTCGGCGTCATCGCCCTCACCTCCCTGTCGTCGACGCTCTCTCATCATCGACGTGGTGGCGTGCTGTGGCAGGTGCTGCGCAGCTTTGCACCGGGTCTGGCGCTGGGTGCCTGGCTCGGCGCCTTCGTTGCCGATGCGCTGTCCGGTGAAGCCTTGCGCCGCTGCGTCGGTGTCGGCGCGCTGCTGATCGCGCTGCAGATGCTGCTCGACCGCAAGGCTGCTGCCGTTAGCCAGAGCCGGGTCCGCGCGCACGGTGCCGAGGTATTCGCCGCGGGTAGCGCGATCGGCCTGCTGTCCTCGCTGGTCGGCATCGGCGGCGGTTCGCTGTCGGTGCCGTATCTGACGCTGCGCGGCGCGACGATGCGTCAGGCGGTCGGCACGGCGGCGGCCGGCGGCGTGCCGATCGCCTGGGCCGGTGCCTGCGGTTTTCTGATGGCAGGGCTCGACGCCGGCGATCTGCCGCCGGGCAGCCTCGGCTATCTGTACCTGCCGGCGCTGGCAGCTCTGTCCCTGAGCAGCGTGTTCGGCGCTCCCCTGGGGGCGCGGCTGGCACACCGCCTGCCACCGCGGCAGCTCAAGCGCCTGTTCGCGGCGATGCTGCTGTGCGTGTCCGCTTACATGCTGCTGGGCGGCGCCGCGACATAGCGCGTCGGATCGGTGACGCCCGCATCGATGAAGCCGGCACGCCGCAGGCGGCAGGAGTCGCAGCGGCCGCAGGCACGCCCCTCGCCGTCGGCCTGATAGCAGGATACGGTCAGGGCGTAGTCGACACCCAGCGCCGTGCCGGCGCGGATGATCTGGGCCTTGCTCATCTGGATCAGCGGCGCATGGACGCGGAATCCCGCGCCCTCGACACCCGCCTTGGTGGCGACATTGGCGAGTCGCTCGAAAGCCTCGATGAATGCCGGCCGGCAATCCGGGTAGCCCGAATAGTCGACCGCATTGACGCCGACGAAGAGGTCTTGCGCGCCGAGCACTTCGGCCCAGCCGAGCGCCAGCGACAGGAACAAGGTGTTGCGTGCCGGTACGTAAGTGATCGGGATGCCGGCTGCCACGGCCTCGCCGGACTCGCCCTCCGGCACTGCCAGGCTGCGATCGGTCAGCGCCGAACCGCCCACCGCGTCGAGATTGACGTGCATGGTCTGGTGACGCACCGCGCCGAGCGCGGCCGCGACGCGATCGGCGGCGGCCAGCTCGACCACATGGCGCTGTCCGTAGGAAACGCTCAGCGCGTAGGCTTGAAACCCCTGGGCGCGCGCCATCGCCAGCACCGTGGCGGAATCCAGTCCGCCGGACAGCAGGATGACGGCTTTCTTCGACATGATCAGCGTCCCGGGCTGTTGCCCCACAAAACCTTGTGAAGCTGTAGCTGGAATCGTACCGGCAGCCGGTCGTCGAGGATCCACTGCGCCAGTTCGGCAGGGGCCAGCTGATCCTGGCTCGGCGAGAACAGCACGCTGCAGCGGCGCGGCAGTTCGGACTCGGCGGTCTTGGCACGCGCCCATTCGTAGTCGGCGCGGTCGCAGATCACGAACTTGATCTCGTCGTGCGGACGCAAGGCGTCGAGGTTGGCCCAGCGGTTGCGCCCTTCCTCGCCCGAAGCCGGGGTCTTGATGTCGACGATGCGGCGCACACGCGCATCGACCGCGGTGATGTCGAGTGCACCGCTGGTCTCCAGCGAGACTTCGTGGCCGGCATCGCAAAGGCGCTGCAGCAGGGCAATGCAGTTCTTCTGCGCCAGCGGCTCACCGCCGGTCACGCAGACGTGGCGCGCGCCATGCTGGGCGACGGCGGCGATGATCGCGTCCTGCTCCATCCACTGCCCGCCGTGGAAGGCATAGGCGGTGTCACAGTAATGACAACGCAGAGGGCAGCCGGTCAGGCGCACGAACACCGTCGGCCAGCCGACGGACGAGGATTCGCCCTGGACCGACAGAAAGATCTCGGTGATTTTGAGCCGCGACGCGGAGACGGCGGTAACGGATGCACCCAACGGCTTACTTCTTGATGCTCAGCGCTTGGCCGGTTCCAGCCGCTGCTGGGCCAGCTTGGCCGCAGTCGTCTGCGGATAGGTCTTGATCACGCGCTGCAGCGTCGTGCGTCCCTCGGCATCACGCCCCATGTCCATCTGCGTGAGACCGACCTTGAGCAAGGCTTCCGGCAGCTTGGTGCTCTGCGGGAATCGCTGCAGCACCGCCTGGAACGCCGCCAAGGCCGAGTTGTAGTCGCGCTTGACGTAATAGGCTTCACCGGACCAGTACAACGCGGCATCGGCGTAGCGACCTTGCGGCCAGCGTTCGAGCTGGCTGCGGAAACTCTTGATGGCATCGTCGTACTTGCCGTTGCCCAGCAGATCGAACGCGGCCAGATAGGCCGCCTGTTCATCCGCCGAGGCGGCCGGGCCGCTGCCCTGTGAAATTGTCGCGCTCGGGCCATCGGTGGCGGGAGCCACGGCGGTCGGGCCGGCTACGCCTGCTGTTGCCGGCGCGGCCGCAGCTGGCATCGGAATCTGTTGAGCCGGCGTGGTCGCCGGGTATGCCGGAGCAGCGCCGCTAGGCGCACTCGCACCATACGCTGGCGTCGCCGCAGCCGGGGCCGCGCCGGCCTCCAGCCGCTGCAGGCGCGCCTGCAGCTCAGCCTGACCGCGCTTGAGCTGATCGACGTCGTAGCGCAGGCGCTCGGCCTCGCCGCGCAGCGTGCGCATATCGTCGCGAACACGCTGGCCACTCTGATCCAGCTCGGTCAGGTTCACCGAATCGACGCGTCGCGCCAGCTGCGCGACGCGCGTTTCGACGGCTTGAAGCCGCCGCTCTTCCGGGGACAACGCGTCCTTGCCACCCGAGATGCTGCCGCCGTAATCGGAAGCGCAGGCAGAGATCGTAGCGACGACCACGGCGACTGCGGCGAGACGGAGGTGAAGCATGCGAGAAGGCTCCGAAAGAGACGGCGGTTGTTTCAGCCGATGTTTCTACAGATTACTGACGGATGATCTGCACGCGGCGGTTCTGCGCATAGGCCGCTTCGTCGTGACCGTCGGCGGCCGGGCGCTCTTCGCCGTAGCTCAGCACCGAGATCTGCGCGGCGGTGACGCCCTGCGCGCTCAGCGCATCGCGAACCGCGTTGGCGCGGCGCTCGCCGAGGCCGATGTTGTACTCGCGGGTGCCGCGCTCGTCGGTATGACCTTCAAGACGGACCTTGGCGACCTGGTTGGCGAGCAGGTACTTGGCGTAGGCGCTGACCACCGACTGATACTCGGCCTTGATCTCAGCGGAGTCATAGTCGAAGTAAACGACGTTGGTCGACAGCGCGCGCTCGGCGGCGACGCGGGCATCTTCTTCGGCATTGCCGATCTGCGCACCACCGGCGATGCTGTCGTTGTAACCCGACGCAGTGCCGGCAGCCTGATCGCTGCCATCATGCTTGCCAGATGAGGCGCAAGCGCCGAGGAACAGCGCGGACACGAGAGACAGCGACAACAGAAGGTTCTTTTTGGTCATCTTTGAACTCCCGAAACGGAAGATGCGAGCGTTGCTTGGTATGGACTGGAGGATGTACGACTACTTAAGCAGAGGCGACCACGCCGGTTCCTGAACATCGCCACTGGCTTGCCGCATCGTCAGGCGCACGCGCCCGTCGATCGAAACCGTTTCGAGTTGACGTCCCTTGGGGCCCTGCGACGAGTAGATTATCACGGCGCCACCTGGCGCGAATGACGGACCTTCGTCAAGCGGGCCGTCGCTCAAGGCTTTCATCGAGCCGTTGGCGAGGTTGAGCAGCGTGATGCGCTGACCGCCGCTGGTGCTGACCAGGACCAGCGACTTGCCGTCCGGCGAATAGTTCGGGCGCTGGTTCTGCGAGCCTTCGAACGTCAGGCGCTTGGGCTGGCCACCGCTGGCACTGATCTCATAGATCTGCGGCTTGCCACCGCGATCGGAAGTGAAGGCGATCTTGCTGCCGTCCGGCGACCACGCCGGCTCGGTATCGATGCCGTAGTGATCGGTCAGACGACGACGCGGACCCGAGGGCAGATCCATCACATAGATGTCCGGGTTGGTCTCGAACGACAGCACGAAGGCCAGCTTGCTGCCGTCGGGCGACCACACCGGCGAGCCGTTGATGCCCTTCTCCGAGATCAGCTTGCGCACCTGGCCGCTGGCCAGGGTATGCAGGTAAATTGCGGAGCGGCCGCGCTCGTAGCCGACATAAGCGAGCTGCTTGCGATCCGGCGACCACGACGGCGACATCAGCGTCTCGCGCGAATTGGCGACCACGCGCGGATTTTCGCCATCCGAATCGGCGACGATCAGCTGGTACGAGCGCTGGTAGCCCAGGCCCGCTGCCGATACGTAGGCAATCTTGGTGTTGAAGTAACCCGGCACGCCGAGCAGCTGTTCATAGATGATGTCGGCGATCTGATGTGCCGCGTAGCGCATCTGTTCCGGGCCGCGCACGGGGATGTCATAGGCCACGACCTGCTTGCCGCTGAGTGAATCCATCAGGAAGAAGCGCGCCAGATAGCCGCCCTTGGGATCCTGCACCAGCTGGCCGATGACAACGTTGTCGATGCCCTGAGAGCGCCACGACGTGGCGTCGAACTGCGAGGGCTGCGTCGGCCGTGCCTTCATCTCGTTGCGTGCCAAGGCCCGGAACCGCCCGCTGCGGACCAGATCGTTCTGCACGACCTGGGCGATGTCGGTGGTCGAGCCGCCGACCTGCGCGAACGGCACGATGGCGATCGGCAACGCGCCGATGTCGCCGCCGGTGACGGTGATTTCCAGCTGCGCGTATGCCGGCGCAGTCGCCAGTCCGAGCAGCACCATTACAACGGTCAGGATTCGCTTCGACAGATTCATCATGATCGGGCCAAGCTTGGTGGTGAGGTATGAGCCTAGACTGAACAGCCGCAAGGGCCGTTACTGACAGGCTGCCGGATTCGGACAGAAGTTGATCTTGATATCGGGCACGAAGGCCTTCGGATCAGGTGGCAAGGGCATGGGGCTGGCCTTGATGACCGCCGACTCGACCGAGCGATCCAGCGCCGCGCTGCCGCAGCTGCTGACGACCCGCGCCGACAGTACCTCGCCGTTGGTGGCCAGCTGCATTTGCACCACGCAACGGAAATCATCCGGCGAACCGGGGGGGCGGACCCAGAACTTGCGGATGCGCGCTGCCAGCACCGCACCCCAGTCGGCCTGGGCCGCACGGATGCGCCCCTGCAGCTCGGCCGCCAGCGCGGCATCGAGCTCGGCCTGGCGACGACGCTGCTCGGCCAGTTCGGCTTCGCGCTTGAGCCGCTCCTGTTCCTTGCGCTCAGCCTCGACCTTCCGCTTCATCTCGGCTTCGGCATCTTTGCGCTTCTGCTCTTCGAGCTTTTTCTGCTCTTCGGCTTCGCGCTTTTTCTGCAGCTCTTCCTGCTTCTTCTGCTCGGCTTCTTTCTTCTTCTGCAGATCTTCCTGCCGCTTGCGCTCGGCTTCCGCCTTCAGCTCTTCCTGCTTGCGCTTGCGCTCAGCCGCTTCGGCCTTCTTCTGCTCCTGCTCGGCTTCCTTCTTGCGCTTCTGCTCCTCCGCCTGCTGGCGCTGTTTCTCCAGCTGCTCCGGCGTCGGTTCCGGCGGCTTGGGCGGCGGCGGCGTGGGTTCCGGCGGCTTGGGTGGCTCCGGTTCCGGCTCGGGCTGCGGTTCAGCCTGCTTGGGCTCGGTGGGTTTGGCGATTTTCTCGGCGCGCGACTGCAGCGCCTCACTGGAGATCAGCACCGCCTCGATGGGCGGAGGCGCGATGATTTTTCGCGAGAACAGCGCGCTGACGAACAGCAGGGCAAACAGGATGACATGCAGCGCGGCGGCTGCTATCAGATGTCGGCGCTCGATCATTAGCGACTGCGGGCAGCCTCGTCCGGGGCGGTGACAAACCCGATCTTGGTCGCGCCGGCCCGCCGAAGGATCGCCATGCCGCGAGCGATCCGCTCGTAGGCGACCTTGGAGTCGCCCTGCACGAGGATCATGCGGTCCGGTTTTTCCGCCATCAGCTGCGAGATCTTCGCCTCCAGCGCCGCGTCATCCAGAACGTCGCCGGCATCGTCGCCGACGGCAACCTTGTATTCGCCGGCCGGGGTGACCACGAAAGTCACTTCTTCCTGCTGCGAGGTCATCGACTGCGCATCGGCCTCCGGCAGCTCGACCTCGATGCCCTGCGTCAGCAGCGGCGCCGTGATCATGAAGATGATCAGCAGCACGAGCATCACGTCGATGTACGGCACGACGTTGATCTCGGCGTTCATGCGCCGCTTCTTGCCCCCGCGACCGCCCTGGAGCTGCGCGCCCATCAGGCTTTCCCGGAGCGCAGGCCACGCTCGATGATGCCGATCATTTCCTCGGCGAAGACCTGGAAACGCGTATCCAGACGCTCGACGCCGCGCGTGAAGAAGTTGTAGGCGACCACCGCAGGGATGGCGGCGAACAGACCCATCGCGGTGGCAATCAGCGCCTCGGCGATACCGGGTGCGACGGTGGCCAGCGAAGCCTGATTCTGATTACCGATCGAGATGAACGCCGTCATGATGCCCCAGACCGTGCCGAACAGACCGACATAGGGGCTGACCGAGGCAATCGTCGCGAGCAGCGACAGGCCGTTCTCGAGCTTCTCGACCTCGCGCGTCTGCGTGACGCGCATCTGCCGCTGCACGGCGGCGAGCACGTCACCGATATCGGCACGGCCGGCCGTCTGCTGGCGGACGAACTCCTCGTAACCGGAAAGGAAGATCGCCGGCACGCCATGCTGATCGCCGGCGCGGCGCGTCGTCTCGTGCAGATCCGAAAGGTTGCCCCCACTCCAGAAGCGCTCTTCGAAACCGACCGCTTCCTTCTCGATGCGTGCCAGCAGCGCGCGCTTGGTGAAGATGACGGCCCACGAGACCACCGAGGCGGCCACCAGCAGAAGGAGCACGATCTGCGCCAGCACGCTGGCTTGCAGGATGAGATGAGTCAGGGAAAGGTTTGCATTCATGGAGGGCAAAGGACCTGGCAAAGGGCTCCGGGCAAATAACCGCGAAACCTTATCACAGGCCGCCAGCGCGGCGGCATTAGATTTTCTCGGCGCCGCTGCGCCAGCGGTCGATCGCCGCCTGCAATGCATCCGGCAGAGGCACCGGGTGAAAGGCCCGGGTATCGACACAGCCGACACGCACCGAAGCGCGCGCCAGCAACAGCGACTCGCCGCGGCGATACAGCTGCTGCTCGAACACCAGGCTGGCACGGCGCAGCACGGGGATCGTCGTGCGCACGTCCAGCTGATCGTCGAGGCGCGCCGGCACGCGGAAATCGATTGAAAGGTTGGCCACGGTGAAGGCGACGTCCAGCTCGCGCATCAGGCTCTCCTGCCCCATCCCCAGGGCACGCAGCCACTCGGTGCGGGCGCGCTCGAAGAAATGCAGGTAGCGGGCGTGATAGACGACACCGCTGGCGTCGGTATCTTCGTAGTACACGCGGACGCCGAAATCGAAGCTCGGGCTGGCGCTCATTCGCTGAACAGGTCCGGCGTGCCGAGGCGATCGGGCATCTTCAGACCGTAGTGCAGGTAAGCGAGCTTGCCGGCGATGCGCCCGCGCGGCGTCCGCATCAGATAGCCCTGCTGAATCAGGTAAGGCTCGATGACGTCCTCCAGCGTGTCGCGCGCCTCGCCGATCGCCGCCGCCAGATTGTCGATGCCGGCCGGACCGCCGTCGAACCGCTCGATCAGCGTCAGCAACAGCTTGCGATCGAGCGGATCGAAACCCTGGCTGTCGACCGCCAGCAACTGCATCGCCTCGGCGGCAATCGTCGCCGAAATCGTTCCGTCGCCGCGGACTTCGGCGTAGTCGCGCGCGCGGCGCAGCAGGCGGTTGGCGATGCGCGGCGTGCCGCGTGAGCGCCGGGCGATCTCCTGCGCGCCGGCCGCCTCGATCGGCGCGCCAAGGATCGCCGCCGAGCGCGTGACGATCCGTGTCAGATCGTCCACCGAATAGAATTCCAGGCGCTGCACCAGACCGAAGCGGTCGCGCAGCGGACTGGTCAGACTGCCGGCGCGCGTGGTCGCACCGACCAGCGTGAACGGCGGCAGGTCGAGGCGGATCGAACGTGCCGCCGGCCCCTCGCCGATCATGATGTCGAGCTGATAGTCCTCCATCGCCGGATACAGCACTTCCTCGACGACGGGCGAAAGACGATGGATCTCGTCGACGAACAGCAGGTCGCGCGGCTCCAGGTTGGTCAGCAGCGCGGCCAGATCGCCGGGCCGCTCCAGCACCGGTCCGGACGTCTGCCGCAGATTGACGCCCATCTCGGCGGCAAGGATATGCGCCAGCGTGGTCTTGCCCAGACCTGGAGGTCCGAAGATCAGTACATGGTCGAGCGCATCGCCACGCCGCCGCGCGGCTTCGATGGCGATTCCCAGCTGCTCGCGCACCGCCGGCTGGCCGACATAATCGGCGAGCCGCTGCGGGCGGATCGCGCGGTCGACGCGATCCTCGTCGCCAGCGGCACCCGCCGACATCAGACGCTCGCTCACCGGTTCGCCTCCGCACTCATCGTACTGCGCGCTTCAGCGCTTCCTGAATGATCTGCTCGGTGCTCATGCCGTCTTTATACACGGCCTCCGTGAAACGCTGGATTTCCGCCGGCTTGTAGCCGAGCGCCGCCAGCGCACCCTTGGCATCGCCAAGCGCGGAGCCGTCGCTGCTCAAGCTCGGCGCTGCCGCGCCGAGCTCGCCGATGTCACCGGCCTTGTCGCGCATTTCGACCACCAGCCGCTCCGCCGTCTTGCGGCCGACACCCGGCAGCTTGGTCAGCCGCGCCACGTCACCGGCGCGCACCGTGTTCCAGAACTCCTCGACGCTGACACCGGACAGCACCGTGAGCGCGAGCTTGGGGCCGACACCGGAGATCTTGATCAGCTCGCGGAACAGCCGCTTCTCCACCGGCGTGGCGAACCCGAACAGCAGATGTGCGTCTTCGCGGATCGTCAGGTGCGTGTGCAGCGTCACCGTCTCGCCGACCGCCGGCAGCTTGTAGAACGTCGACATCGGCGCCTCGACTTCATAACCCAGGCCGCTGACATCGATCACCAGCTGCGGCGGCTGCTTGAGCACCAGCTTGCCGTGCAGGCGGCCGATCACAGCCGCCTCCAGCTGCGTGCCGTCGACACCACGCCAAGCGCCGCGCGCGTCTGCCGCACCTGGGCATGCGCCAGCGCCGCCGCCAGGGCGTCCGAGGCATCGAGGGGCAGGCTGCCCTGCGTGTTCAGCAGAATCTTCACCATGTGTTGCACCTGCAGCTTGTCCGCACGACCGGAGCCGGTCAGGGCCTGCTTGACCTGCGACGCCGCGTACTCGGAGATGGCCACGCCGGCCTGCGCCAGCGCGCACAGCGCAACACCGCGCGCCTGGCCGAGTACCAGCGCGGTGTGCACGTTCTTGTTGACGAACACTTCCTCGACGGCGGCCTCGTCGGGCCGGAATTCGGCGATCAGCGCGCTGAGTTCCTGATGGATCTGCAGCAGGCGCTGCGGCACCGTGCCGGTGGCGGTACTGATGCGGCCGGCAGCGAGCAAGCGCGCGCGGCCACGCTCGGCCTCGATGATGCCGTACCCGGTATGTCGCGAACCCGGATCGATACCGACGATGCGGGTCATCGCGGCACCGGCGCTCAGCCGAGATCCGCGTTCGAATAGACCTTCTGGACGTCGTCGAGGTCTTCGAGGATGTCGATCAGCTTGATCACCGCCTCGCGCTGCTCGCCGGCGACGGCGACCGTGGTGTCGGGACGCAGCGTGATGTCCGCCTGCAGCGGCTTCAGGCCCTTGGCTTCCAGCGCCTGCTTGACCGCCTCGAACAACTCGGGCGCGCTGAGGACCTCGGTGTAACCATGCTCGGTGATCACGTCGTCGGCGCCGGCCTCGAGCGCGACTTCGAGAATCTCCTCGTCCTGTTGCGCATTGCCGGTCTCGAAGAAGATCTGGCCGACGCGGTTGAACATGTAGGCGACGGCGCCCGACGTGCCCAGATTGCCGCCGTTCTTGCTGAAGGCATGGCGGACGTCGGCGACGGTGCGCGTCGGGTTGTCGGTCATGCAATCGACGATGACCGCGACACCGCCCGGCGCGTAACCCTCGTAGCGGACTTCCTCGAAGTTGTCCGCGCCGCCCTCGCCGGTGCCGCGCTTGATGGCGCGCTCGGCGGTTTCCTTGGACATGTTGGCGGCGAAGGCCTTGTCGAGCACCAGCCGCAAGCGCGAGTTGGTTTTCGGATCGCCGCCACCGGCGCGCGCGGCGACCGTCAGCTCACGGATGAACTTGGTGAACAGCTTGCCCCGCTTGGCATCTTCGACGCCTTTGCGTGCCGCGATGCTAGGACCTCGCCCCATATATCCCCGTCAAAAACCTGCAGAACCGTGATGAAACGATGCCTCAGAACGTGAGGCTCAAGCCACCGAAGAAACCTGAATCGAGCGTGACATCCGGACCGTGCTCGACCCCGATGCGGATGTTGCGGTACCCCACGTACAGCGCCGCACTGCGCACCAGCTGGTAGCTGATTGCGGCTCCGATATCGCGATAGCTGTCGATGTCGTCGAAGCTGACCACGCTGGGTGCGTAGTAGGCATAGCCGAGGATGCCGACGCGCTCGAAGCCGGGCAAGCGCGCCTCGGCCTGCACGCCCGGCGCCAGCGCACCGCCGTTGTCGCCGTCGCCGCCGACGAACACGGCGCGCAAGCCGGCACCGGCGGTGACGTTGATGTCCTGCAGGCCCATGTCGCCGCTGACCAGCGCGCCGACATGGCCGGCATAGGTGTCGTCGCCATGGCGCTCGCGCTTGATGAAGCCGAGGTCATACTGGCCCTGGACATTGCTGATGATCCGCGACAGCGGACCGACTACGCCGAAGCGGAACGAGTCGTCCGACAACGAGAAGTCCACCGTCTCGGCACGCGCTGCGCCCGCTGACAGCAGCAGCGCGGCGGCACTCCACCGCGCTGCTGCCTTGATGGCATCGATCATCCGCTTGCTCCCGAGTTCTTACTTCTTGACCTTGTTGACGGCGTGAATCGCACGTCCATCAACGGACAAGACCGCCTCGTGGAAGTTCTCGGACAGCGTCGGGTGGCCGTGCATGGTCAGCGCGATGTCTTCGCAGGTCGCGGCGAATTCCAGACCCAGCACCGCTTCGGCGAGCAGTTCGGACACATAAGGGCCGACCATCTGCACGCCGAGGATGCGATCGGTCTTGGCGTCGGCGATGATCTTGATCAGGCCGTTGGCAGCTTCCATGGCCTTGGCGCGACCGTTGGCGGCGAACGGGCCGGTGCCGATCTTGACCTCGTAGCCCTTGGCCTTGGCCTGCTCTTCCGACAGGCCCGTCCACGCCACTTCCGGCGCGGTGTAGATCACGCTCGGCACGGCATCGTAGTTGACCTGCGTGTGGTGCCCGGCGAGCTGCTCGGCCAGCGCCACGCCTTCCTCGATCGCCTTGTGCGCCAGCATCGCGCCGCCGGTGACATCGCCGATCGCATAGACGCCCGCGACATTGGTCTTGTAGTGCGCGTCGATCTTGACGAAGCCGCGCTCGTCGATCGCCACGCCCACTTCCTTGGCGTTGAGGCCGTTGGTATTGGGCTTGCGGCCGACCGCGACGATCAGCTTGTCGAAGCTTTCCTTTTTCTTCTCGCCGCCCGCTTCGTATTCGAGTTCGACGGTCTTGCCAGTGTTCTTGGCGGTGATCACCTTGGCGCCGAGACGGATGTCGAGCCCCTGCTTGGTGAACTGGCGCAGCGCTTCCTTGGCAACCTGCGCATCGACCATCGGCAGGAAATTCGGCAGCGCTTCGAGAATGACGGTCTTGGCGCCCAGGCGGCTCCAGACGCTGCCCAGTTCCACGCCGATCACACCGGCGCCGATGATGCCCAGGGTCTTCGGCACTTCGGTGAAGTCCAGGGCGCCCCAGGAATCGACGATGCGCTCGTCGTCGAACGGCGCGATCTTGAGGTTCACCGGCTCCGAGCCGGTGGCGATGACGATGTGCTTGGCGCTCAGCGTCTGCTTCTCGCCCTTGTGCGAGGTGAACTCGACCTTGCCGTCGCCGAGCAGCTTGCCGAAGCCTTCCAGGCCGGTGACCTTGTTGGCAGCGAACAGCTGCTTGATGCCACCGGTGAGGCCCTTGGACACGGCCGTCTTGCGTGCCTGCATCTTGGCCAGATCGAGCTTGGCGTCGCCAACGCTGATGCCATGCGCGTTCACTTCATGCTGCAGGCGGTGCCACAGCTCCGAGGATTCGAGCAGGGCCTTGGACGGAATGCAGCCGGCATTGAGACAGGTACCGCCGAATGCAGGGGTCTGGTCCTTGTTCAGCCAGCCGTCGATACAGGCGGTCTTGAAGCCGAGCTGGGCGGCGCGAATCGCGCAGGGATAACCGGCCGGGCCACCGCCGACCACCACCACATCATACTGGTCCGTCATGTCGCTCCTTGGTTTTGCCGCGCATTCTAGTCGCTGATGGCGGCTTTGTGCGGGTGGCTTGAATCGCGTGTTTGCTGCGCCGCGCCCCCGCAAAAATGCTGATGGGCGCGACCATGCGGGTGGCGCCCATAATGAGAAAGGCCCGCGCGAAGCGGGCCTTTGCCGAGACGGCTTACAGCTGCAGCAGCAGCTTGGCCGGATCTTCCAGGCACTCCTTGATCGTGCGCAGGCCGAGCACCGCTTCCTTGCCATCGATGATGCGATGGTCGTACGACAAGGCCAGATACATCATCGGCCGGATCACGATCTCGCCGTTGACCACGACCGGACGCTCGGTGATGCCATGCATGCCGAGAATCGCCGACTGCGGAGGATTGAGGATCGGCGTCGACATCATCGAACCGAAGATGCCGCCGTTGGTGATCGAGAACGTGCCGCCCGACAGGTCTTCCATCGTCAGCTTGTTGGCCTTGGCGCGCACGCCGTAATCGCCGATGGCCTTCTCGATGCCGGCCAGCGACAGCTGGTCCGCATCACGCAGGATCGGTACCACCAGACCGCGCTCCGAGGACACCGCGATACCGATGTCGTAATAGCCGTGGTAGACGATGTCGTTGCCGTCGACCGAGGCGTTGAGCACCGGATACTTCTTCAGCGCCTCGACGGCTGCGCGGACGAAGAAGCTCATGAAGCCGAGCTTGACGCCATGCGCCTTCTCGAAGTCGCCCTTGTACTTGGCGCGCAGCTCGTTGACGGCCTTGAGGTCGACCTCGTTGAAGGTCGTCAGCATCGCCGTGGTGTTCTTGGCCTCCAGCAGGCGCTCGGCAATGCGCGCGCGGATGCGCGTCATCGGCACGCGCTGTTCCTCGCGGGCGCCCAGCGCCGGTGCCGGCGTCGGCGCTTTCGGCGCCTCGGCCTTGGCCGGTGCCGGCGCAGGAGCTGCCTTCTTCTGTTCGGAGAACGCCTTGACGTCCTCGACCGTCAGGCGACCACCCTTGCCGCTGCCGCTGATCTGCTCGGCGGACAGGCCGAGCTCCGACAGCAGCTTGCGCACTGCCGGGCTCTGGCCGTCGGCCGAGCTCATCGCGGTGGCCGGTGCCGCGGCCTTGGCCGCTGCCGCCTCGGGCTTGGCTTCTGCCGCCGGCGCCGCTGCGGCAGCGCCACCTTCTTCGAGGATGCCGAGGATGTCGCCGGCCTGCACCGTCGCACCCGCTTCGACGCGCAGTTCCTTGAGCACGCCGTCGGCGGTGGCCGGCACTTCCAGCATCACCTTGTCGGTTTCCAGGTCGAGCAGGTTCTGCTCGCGCTTGACGGCCTCACCGGCCTTGACGTGCCAGCCGGCGATGGTGGCCGAAGACACCGACTCCGGCAGGTTGGGGACTCTGATTTCGATTGCCATGGTTCCTTGTCTCTATCGTTCTTATGACGTCCGGGCTGCGCTGGCCGGACTGGTCTTGATCCGCATCTTCAAATCGGCTTGCCGCCGGTCAGCGCTTCCGCCACGACTTCGGCCTGTTCCTTCTGGTGCACCTTCAGGTAGCCGACGGCCGTGGTCGAAGCGCCCTTGCGCGTCGAGTACAGCATCTGGTGCTGCGGCTGCAGGTAGGCCGCCAGGCGGTGCTTGATCTGATACCAGGCGCCCTGGTTTTCCGGCTCTTCCTGGCACCACACCACTTCCTTGGCGTTCGGATAAGCGGCCAGCGCCTGCTCGTAGCCGGCGCGCGGGAACGGATAGAGCTGCTCGATGCGGATCAGCGCGACGTTGTCGAGCTTGTCCTTCTGGCGCGCCTGCACCAGGTCGAAATACACCTTGCCCGAGCAGAACACGATGCGCGTGACCTTGGCGGCGTCGAGCGTCTCGACCTCCTGGATCACCGGCTGGAAGCTGCCACGCGTGAGGTCGTCCAGCGTCGACACCGACAGCGGGTGGCGCAGCAGCGACTTGGGCGTGGCGACGATCAGCGGCAGGCGCAGCTTGCGCTTCATCTGCCGGCGCAGCATGTGGAACATCTGCGCCGGCGTCGACGGCACGCAGACCTGCTGGTTGTTCTCGGCGCACAGCTGCAGATAGCGCTCGATGCGCGCCGACGAGTGCTCCGGGCCCTGGCCTTCGTAGCCGTGCGGCAGGAACACCGCCAGACCGCAGAGGCGTGCCCACTTCGAATAGCCGGAGGCGATGAACTGGTCGAACATCACCTGTGCGCCGTTGGCGAAGTCGCCGAACTGCGCTTCCCAGATCACCAGCGAATCCGGATCGGTGGTGCTGTAGCCGTACTCGAAGCCGAGCACGCCGACTTCCGACAGCAGCGTGTCGTTGACGACGAAGGCGTGCTTGTCGGAGACCAGATGCCGCAGCGGCGTATAGCGCTGGCCGTTCTTGTAGTCGTGCACCGTCGCGTGACGATGGAAGAAGGTGCCGCGGCGCGCGTCCTGGCCGGACAGGCGCACGTGGAAACCGTCCTTTGCCAGCGAGGCATAGGCCATCGTCTCGGCAAAGCCCCAGTCCATCGGCAGCTCGCCTGCCGCCATCTTGGCGCGGTCTTCCCAGATCTTCTGAACGCGCGGGTGCAGCGTGAAACCTTCCGGCAGCTTCAGCAGCTGCTCGGACAGCGCGCTGATCGATGCGCTGCTGAGCGTGGTGTCGACCGGCGTATCCCAGCTGCCGTCCTTGTAGCTGGCCCAGTTGACGGTGTGCTTGTTGCCGACCAGGCCGAGCGTCGTGCGCGCGGTGTTCTCGCCCTTGTCGAGGCCGGCGCGATAGGCCTTCACCAGGGCTTCGACCTCGCCCTTGGGCAGCGCGCCCTCCTCTTCCAGCTTCTTGGCGTACAGCGTCAGCGTGGTCGGCTGCTTCTTGATGACCTCGTACATCATCGGGCTGGTCACGCTCGGCTCGTCGGCCTCGTTGTGGCCCCAGCGGCGGTAGCAGCAGATGTCGACGATGACGTCCTTGTGGAATTCGTTGCGGTAGTCCATCGCCAGGCGGGTGACGAAGGTCACCGCTTCCGGGTCGTCGCCGTTGACGTGGAACACCGGCGATTCGAGCATCTTGGCCAGGTCCGTGCAGTAGCGCGAAGTGCGCGCTTCCTTGCCGGAATCGGCCTCGATCGGGTTCGGCGTGGTGAAGCCGATCTGGTTGTTGACGATGATGTGCAGCGTGCCGCCGGTGCCGTAGCC